>NZ_CP183973.1:945270-1260360 GCF_049912955.1 Microbacterium sp. E-13 | reverse complement strand
TGCCCAGGCTCCGCGGCAGCGGACGGACGTGGGCGTCGACTGCGAAGGACAGCCCGATGGGGTGGCCGGGCGTGGGGTACGGATCCTGCCCGACGATCAGCACCTTGACGTCCTGCAACGGGCGGCGGAACGCGCGCAGCACCCGGTCGCCCGCCGGCAGATAGTGTCGTCCCGCCGCGACCTCGGCGCGGAGCCGGTCGCCGAGCGCCGTGATGTCGGGCCCGACCGGAGCGAGCGCGGCAGACCAGTCCGGATCGATGAGACCCGCCTCGGCGAGCTCGGGGAGCGACATCGCCATGTCAGGCCCGCTTCGCCGTCGTCGTCATCACCAGTTCGAGGCCGCCCTCGACCTCCGTCGCCGCGAATGACACGGTCGCCGCCGACAGATCGGCCAGACTGCGGAGATGCGTTCCGCCGCAGGGGATGCGTGCCTGCCCGCCGGGCAGCTCGCACACCCAGGTGCGCCGGTCGGCGAGCAGGTCTCCGTCACGGTCGATCCGCACGGCGCCGCCCGCGGCGATCCACTCCGCGAGCTGCGCGTCGACGTGAACGGCGAGGCCCGGCAGGTCGTCCAGGGCCGCGGGGTCGAACCCCTTGCGACGGAGGGATCTGCCGATGCGGTAGACGTCGCGCGACCCGTCCGGCAGGATCCGCGACTCCTGGATCGCGAGCGCATCGAACGCCGGGGCACCGAGCGCGTCCGCCGGAGCATCCTTGCGCCAGGCGGCGGCCAGCGCCGCGTCGAGGGCGAGCGAGGCGAGGTGGCACGCGGTGTGCCCGGCGGAGAGCGCCGCGCGGTGGTCGGCGTCGACCGTCACCTGGACGGTGTCGCCCAGATCGACGGGTGCGGAGCCGTCCACCAGATGGGCGACCGCGAACGTCCATCCCTCGCTGCCGGTGCGCACGGGCACGCCGGGTCCGAGGAGCAGTTCCTCCCCCTGCGTCGCCGCGACCACCGCATCGAGGACCGGGATCTCCGTGTCGCCGATCCTCAGCGCGCCGCGATCGACGGGCTGGTCGGGCCAGGCGGTGTCGACCGGGTGGAACGCCGTCTCATCGAGCACCACCGCCCGCCTGCCGTCGCCGGCGTCCGTCACGAGCACCACCGTGCCGCGCGACGCGAGGGCGCCGGCCGGATAGGTGACGACGGTGCCGCTCGTGAGCGTCACAGCTCCTCCGTGCCCCGCGGACGCAGCGGCCCGCGCGCGAGGAGGTGCTGGGCCGATTGGGCGACGGGACGCATGGTGACGAGGTCGAGGTTGACGTGTCCCGGCGCATTCAGTGCGTAGGCGATCACGTCGGCCACGTCGTCGGCCGTCAGCGGGTTGCGCACCCCCTCGTACACCCGCTCGGCCGCGGCGCTGTCGCCGCCGAGACGGTTCAGTGTGAACTCGGGGGTGTAGACCATCCCGGGCGCGATCTCGACGACGCGGATGGGCTCCCCGTTCAGCTCGAGGCGCAGCGCGTGCGCGATCATCGCCTCGGCGGCCTTCGCGGCGTTGTAGCCCGCTCCCCCGGCGTACGCCGTCGTCGCCGCCGTGGAGGTGACGAAGAGCGTGTCGGCGTGGCCGTCGGATGCCGCTGCCCGGCGCAGCAGCGGCAGCAGCGCCGCGACGAGCCGCTGTGCCGACAGCACGTTCGCCTCGAACATCCACTGCCAGTCCTCGACGCGTCCGTCCTCCACGCGGTCGGTCCCCCGTGCGCCGCCGGCGACGTGGACGAGCGCGTGGACCGGACCCGAATCGGCGAGAAAGGCGGCGAGCGCCGCCACGTCGGCATCGGCGGTCAGGTCGGCGGCGAACGCGACGGCACCGGTCTCGGCCTCGAGCGCCGCGAGCCGGTCGGCGCGCCGCGCGACCCCCACCACGTCCCAGCCGGTCGCGCGCAGTGCGCGCACTGCAGCTTCGCCGATCCCCGAGCTCGCCCCGGTCACCACCGCACGTCTGTTCGCCATGGGTCAACGCTACCCACCCGCGCCCGCCTTGTTCGCTCGTCACGGATGCACGCGACACACCGAGGGACCGCGTGCATCTGCGGCGAACGAACCGGAAAGAGGCGGGCGAGCTGTGTCGAGCGCGTTACGTCACATTTCCCCCGTGTTGTTGACAGCACCGGGTTCTCCGTACTCTCGAACCCGGCTGGGGGGCACGCTCCCGGCATCCCGATCCCGCAGGAGTCATGCCATGTCCGCACCCGAGAACTGGCGTTTCGAGACCAAGCAGATTCACTCGGGGGCTCAGCCCGATCCGGTGACCAAGGCTCGCGCGACGCCGATCTACCAGACCACGTCGTACGTGTTCGACAACGCCGACCACGCCGCGAACCTCTTCGCGCTGGCCGAGTTCGGCAACATCTACACGCGCATCCAGAACCCGACGCAGGCAGTCGTGGAAGAGCGCTTGGCGGCCCTCGAAGGCGGCACCGGGGCACTCCTCCTCGCGAGCGGCCAGGCGGCTGCGACCTTCGCGGTCCTCAACATCGCCGAGGCCGGCGACCACATCGTCTCGTCGAGCTCGATCTACGGCGGCACGTACAACCTCTTCAAGTACACGCTCGCCAAGCTCGGCATCCAGGTCACGTTCGTCGAGAACCAGGACGACCTCGAGGAGTGGCGCCGCGCGGTGCGCCCGAACACGAAGCTGTTCTTCGCCGAGACCATCGGCAACCCGAAGATCAACGTGCTCGACATCCGCGGCGTCGCCGACGTCGCACACGAGGGCGGCGTGCCGCTCATCGTCGACAACACCATCGCGACGCCGTACCTCATCAAGCCGTTCGAGCACGGCGCAGACATCGTCGTCCACTCGGCCACGAAGTTCCTCGGCGGCCACGGCACGACGATCGGCGGCGTGATCGTCGACGGCGGCACGTTCGAGTGGTCGAAGAACGTCGAGAAGTTCCCCGGCCTGACCGTCCCGGACCCCTCGTACCACGGTGCGTCGTACACGGCCGCGGTCGGCGACGGCCTCGCGTACATCATCAAGGCCCGCGTGCAGCTGCTGCGCGACCTCGGCTCCGCGATCTCGCCGAACAGCGCATGGCTGCTCATCCAGGGCATCGAGACGCTGTCGCTGCGCGTCGAGCGCCACGTGCAGAACGCGCAGGAGATCGCCGAGTGGCTCGAGAACCACAGTGACGTCGCGTCGGTGAACTACTCGGGTCTGCCGACCTCGCCGTGGTACGCCGCCGCCAACGCGTACGCCCCGAAGGGCGTCGGCGCGGTGCTGTCGTTCGAGCTCAAGGGCGGCGTCGAGGCGGGCCGCGCGTTCGTCAACTCGCTGACCCTCTTCAGCCACCTGGCCAACATCGGCGACGTGCGCTCGCTCGTCATCCACCCCGCGTCGACCACGCACTCGCAGCTGACGCCCGAGCAGCAGCTCACGACCGGCGTCACCCCGGGCCTCGTGCGTCTCTCGGTGGGTCTCGAGAACATCGACGACCTCAAGGCCGACCTCGAGCAGGCTCTGGCGGCCGCGCGCCGGGTGTCGGAGGCGGCACGCGCCTGAACCCTCCTCCTCGGGTGAGCGGATGCCTCGTCCCGGCGCACTGCGCGGGGACGAGGCATCCGTCATTCTGTGCGCGGTGCCTCCGTGGGCGTAACAGTCCGACGTGGCCTCTTTCCCACCGGGGAGAATGGACGGATGGACTGGCAGACCTCCGAAGACACGGTGCCGAGCGCGCCCGTCACGGAGGCCGACGCCCGTTCGCTCCTCGGCCGTCCGCCCGCGACGGGCGCGTGGCGCGACGGCGACCCGCTCGGCAACCGGCACTTCGCCGCGTTCGGCGCGTTCCGCACGGAGGGCGGCCGGGAGCTTCCCGCCTACCGTCTCGCCTACGAGACGTGGGGTGAGCTGAACGCGGAACGCGACAACGCCGTGCTCGTCCTCCACGCACTCACGGGCGACAGCCATGTGCGCGGTCCGGCCGGGGCGGGGCATCCCACGTCCGGCTGGTGGGACGACATCGTCGCTCCCGGGGGCCCCATCGACACCGACCGCTGGTTCGTCGTCGCCCCGAACATGCTGGGCGGCTGCCAGGGTTCGACCGGTCCGGCATCCATCGGGCCCGACGGCTACGAATGGGCGTCGCGCTTCCCGTATCTCACCATCCGGGACCAGGTCGCCGCGCAGGTGCGCCTGGCGGACGCGCTCGGCATCGACGCCTGGGCGGCCGTCTTCGGCGGCTCGATGGGCGGTATGCATGCGCTCGAGTGGGCGATCTCGCTGCCCGACCGCGTGGAGCGGGTCGGCATCCTCTCGGCGCCGCCCGTCAACACCGCCGACCAGGTCGCGCTGAACTCGGTGCAGCTCGAGGCGATCCGCATCGACCCGCGCTTCCAGGGCGGCGAGTACTACGACGCCGGCGACGGCGACGGGCCGACCCGCGGGCTCGCGCTCGCCCGGCGGATGGCCCTGCTCAACTATCGCTCCCCCACCGAGCTCAATCAGCGGTTCCAGCGCACGTGGCAGTCCGGCGTGAGCCCGCTTGGCCACGGCGGCCGCTTCGCGGTCGAGTCGTACCTGGACTTCCACGGCAACAAGTTCACGCGGCGCTTCGACGCCAACTCCTACATCACGCTCGTCGAGGCCATGAACTCGCACGACGTCGGTCGCGATCGCGGGGGCGTCGAAGACGCCCTCGCCCGCGTCACCGCGAAGACCCTCGTGCTCGGCATCGACAGCGACCGGCTCTTCCCCATCGACGGCCAGCACCGCATCGCGCGGGGCATCCGCAACACCCTCGACGGCGACCGCGCCGTCGTGCTCTCCAGCGACTTCGGCCACGACGGGTTCCTCATCGAGACGACCGCCGTCGGTGCCCACCTGCGGCGGCTGCTCGAGTCCTGACGCAGACGTCGCGGTATCACCGTCGGCGCGACGCCCCTCTCCCACTGGGCATAAGTCCCAAGGAGGGAATCATGAGCACTGCTACCAGGCCGGGCGCCGAGTCGCCCGAAGACGCGTTCGTCGCGCAGCCCTTCCTTCGCGAGCAGCTGGGCCTCGACGGAACCCGCGAGCGCTCGCCCGGCGGGGGTGGGGAGAAGCGGCTCCCCGTCGACATCAGGGCGTCGCTCGAACTCGTCAGACCCGGGCACGGGAGGTTCCACGGGGCGAAGTTCTCGCTCGGCTACTTCCCCGCGCACGACGTCTTCGCATCCGACGCCGACAAATTCGGGTATCTGACGAAAGGACGGGTGCGGCGGGCCAGCCGCCTTCCCCTCGACGCCGCCAGCCGCGACCTGCTGACGCAGCTCGGGCATCTGATGGGCAACAGCGGACGCGAGACGGCCCCCGACTCCGCGACCCCGTCGGGGTACACCTACGTCGGGCAGTTCGTCGACCACGACATCACCCTCGACGTCTCATCGGCTCTGGATGCGCCGTCGCTCGTCGACGCGAACGTCATCAACAACATGCGCTCGCCGATGCTCGATCTCGACAGCGTGTACGGCAAGGGTCCCGCCGTCGACGCGTTCCTCTACGCTCCCCCGGCGCCCGGGGAGCCGCCGTCAGCGTTCCGGATGCTGCTCGGCTCGAACCTGCCCAGCGGCCTCGGCGGCGCCGGCGGCGCGGCAGGCGCAGGCGGGATGGTCGCGCACACCGACTTCGACGTGCCGCGCACGTCGGCGCTCACGGCGATCATCGGCGACCCGCGCAACAACGAGAATCTCATCGTCTCGCAGCTGCACCACGCGATGCTGCGCTTCCACAACGCGATCGTGGACTCGCTCGTGGCGTCTGGATTCACCGGCGACGTGTTCGTCGAGGCGAAGCGACTGGCCACTCTGCACTACCAGTGGGCGGTGCTGCACGACTTCCTGCCGCGGATCTGCGGCCAGGCCGCCGTCGACGACGCGCTGGCGTCGGTGACGGCGTCGGTCGGCAGCCCGTTCCAGATGCCGGTGGAGTTCTCCGTCGCCGCCTACCGGTTCGGGCACAGCATGATCCGCGACGAGTACTGGCTGAACTTCGAGTTGCGCAACAAGCCGATGAGCGACGTCTTCGCGTTCATCCACGAGCCGCATCTGCCGGTGCGATCGAACTGGGTGGTCGATTTCAACGCGTTCTTCGAGACCGGCTTCGCGGTTCCGGTGTTCAACAACGCCCGCAAGATCGACAGTGTGCTCGCCAGCGCCCTCGAAGACCTCGACGGCAACGGTCTGCCCAACGAGCTCATGGGAGTGCTCGCAGCGCGCAATCTGCTGCGCGGCCTCGTGCTCGGTCTGCCCAGCGGGCAGGCGACGGCGGCCGCACTCGGTGTGCCCGCGCTCACCACGCCCGAGCTCACTGCGGGCCTGCCCGCGGACGAGATCGCCGTGCTGCAGCAGCAGAGCGGGCTCCTCCTCGAGAAGACGCCGCTGTGGTATTACGTCCTTCGCGAGGCGATGGTGAAGACCGGCGGAGAGCACCTGGGTCCGCTCGGCGCCAAGATCGTCGCCGACACCTTCGTGACGATGATGCGGCGCGACGCGCTCTCGCTGCTGAATGTGACGTTCGCGCCGACGCTGCCGAGCGCCGTCGCCGGTCGGTTCACCTTCGCCGACCTCGTGCGCGTGGCGGGCGTCATCGGCGCGTGAGCGCGCATCAACCGGTGCGCTGGTAACGCCACGGGAGAGCGCCGATCTCGAGGCGATGACGGGATCCGGCGGCCGCGGCCCCGGCATCCGGATCCCACTCGTCGTCTCCCTGCCAGAGCAGCAGGGGGCCTTCGCCACCGCGTCGCGCGACCGTCTCGAAGTGCTGGACCCCACCGAGGCGTGCCGCGCCGAGCACGGATGCGACATCATCGTGACCCGAGAGACCGTGGAGGGTGACCCAGGTCGGCGGGTACAGGGTGAGTCGGCCGAGGCCGTGCCGCGCGAGAGCCTCGGCGGGACTCACCCACTCGGCGGCGACCGTCTCGTCGGCGGACAGCGCGAGGGTGCCGGCCACCGCGCGGGCGACGAAGAACCAGGTGCGGATCCGCAGGGCGAGCCCCGGGGGCGGGTCCCAGCACGAGAGCGTCACGAGATCGGACGGCTCGACGGCGAGCCCGGTCTCCTCGCGCGTCTCGCGCGCGCCCGCACGGCGCGCGACCGCCTCCTCCGGCTCGCGCTCCGCGCCCCTGTCCGCCGGCTCGAGCTTGCCTCCGGGGAACACCCACGCCCCGGCGAACGAGCCGCGGTCGGGCCGCTCGATCATCAGCACCTCGAGACCGTCGGCGCCGTCGCGCAGGAGCAGGACGGTACCGGCCACCGGGACGGCGGGATCCCGCGCGTCCTCGGGGCGACGCGTCCGTGCGCCGCCGATCGAGTCGGTCAGCGCCTGGACGGCACGGTCGGCGGGCGTGGGCTGCGGCATGGGTTCACGCTATCCGGCGCGCGCGAGAGGCGTCACCGCGACGGTCCGACGAAAGCGGGGACGGCTACGCGGCGACGAGCGCGCGCCGACGCTCGGCCAGGAGGCTGGCCACCGCGAGCGCCAGGCCCGCCGCGGCGAGCACGACCCCCACCCACGCGGGGGCGCGGAACCCCCAGCCCGCCGCGATCACGACGCCGCCGAGCAACGCGCCGAGGCTGTTGCCGATGTTGAGTGCGGAGTGGTTCAGCGCGGCGGCGATCGACTGGTTGTCCTGTGCCACGTCCATGAGCCGGGTCTGGATGGTGGGACTCAGCGCTGACGCGACGAAGCCGGTCGCGAAGACGAAGAAGCCCAGCGTCCAGATCCACTGCGCGGTCGCGGCGAGGAGGGCGAGAACGAGTGCAAGGACCATGAGCCCGCCGACCAGAGTGCGCTTCAGGTCGACGTCGGCGAGGTGCCCGCCCACGAGGTTTCCGACCGTCATGCCGAGCCCCATGATCACGAGGACGATCGGCACCACCCACGCGGGCGAGCCCGCGACGTCGGTGACGAGAGGTGCGATGTAGCTGTACACGGCGAAGAAGCCGCCGAAGCCGATCGCCCCCACCCCCAGTGCGAGCCAGACCTGCCCGATGCCGAACACCTTGAGCTCGGCGCGCATGGTGCGGCTCGGGTCACCCGGATGCTCGGGCACGAAGAACGTGATGAGGATCGTCGCCGAGGCGAAGATCGCCGCGACGACCATGAAGGCGGAGCGCCACCCCACCTGCTGTCCCAGGAAGGTTCCGAGCGGCACGCCGACGACGTTGGCGACGGTGAGCCCGGTCAGTACGAACGCGACGCCCTTCGCCCTCATGCCGGGGCCGAGCACGTCGGCCGCGACGAGCGCCCCGATGCCGAAGTAGGCACCGTGCGGCAGACCCGCCAGGAAACGGGATGCTGCGACCCACTCGAACGTCGGCGCCAGGAAGGTCAGCGCGTTGAAGATGGTGAGTGCCAGTGCCAGCCCGATCATCACCCGATGGCGGGGATATCTGGCGACCGCCCCGGCGATGGTCGGGGCGCCGACGACGACGCCGAGCGCGTACAGCGAGATCAGCCAGCCGGCCTGCGCGATGGCGTCTTCCGAGTTCGTCGCCCACAGCGACGGCAGCAGATCGTGCGCGATGTTCGGGAGCAGCCCCATCACGACGAACTCGGTCATACCGATGCCGAAGCTGCCGACGGCGAGGGAAAGGAGCGCCCACGTCGCCGCCCCCCTCGTCAGATTCGAGGAGGTCACCAGCTCACGATAGCGGCATTCCCTCCCTCGGTCGAATCGATTCGGCAAGACTTCTTACCACAGCACGGGACGCCCGAACGAGCGGTGCCCGTCCGCCCGCGTCAGCCGGCGTCGGGGTCAGCCGCCTGGCGGTCGATCGCCGCCTCCAGGCGCTCGATCTTGCCGTCGATCTCTCCGGAGAACCCGGGGCGGATGTCGGCCTTCAACACCAGCGAGACGCGGGAGCCGAACGGCTCGACCGCCTCGACCGCGCCCCTGACGACGCCCATCACCTGATCCCACTCCCCCTCGATCTCGGTGAACATCGACGTCGTGCGGTGCGGCAGCCCGCTGTCGCGAACCACGCGGACGGCGGCGGCCACGGCGTCGTGCACCGAGCCGTCGGCGCGACCGGTTCCACTGGGGGCGACGGAGAAGGCGACGAGCATGCGAACCTCCGGGTTCTCGAGGGGTCTTCGGGTCGGACGGCGTTGCCGCTGCCTTCTACTCTGTCACGCGCAGCAGGGCCCGGTTGTGGGCGGGCACACGGACGAGCCGCACGACGACCCACGCGAAGAGCACGACCACCAGGACGTTGCGCGCGACCAGCAGCGCCACCGCGCTCGGCTGCAGCACGAGGAGGGCGTCGTACCAGAACGGGAAGAGCAGCTGGGTGAGAGCGAGGATCACCAGCGTGAGCAGGGCCGGGCGGCGCCACCGCCGGCGATCCAGCGCGAGACCCACCACGACCGGCACCGCGAGCCAGATCATGTACTGCGGCGAGCCGACCTTGTTGAGCACGATGAACCCCAGCACCAGCGCGGCGGCGAGCGACGGGAACAAGCTGCCGAACGAGGCGCCTCGCCAGGCCTTGATCGCTCCGATGCCCGCGATCGCCAGCATGCCGAGGATCATGATGGGCGTCATGGCCGCGATGACGACGTCGACCCCCGGCCCGGTCACCTGGAAAGTCACGAGTTCGCGGTCGTAGAAGATCCATGCGCCGCGTACGCCCGCCGCCGCGAGCACCATGTAGACGGCGCTGACGGGCGCCTCGATCTGCAGCCCGCGCGAGGTCTGGTCACCCACGAACCCGAAGAGGTGCGCGCTGCCGCCGCCGATCACGACCGCGGCGACGACGGCCGCCGAGACCGCAGCCGCGGCACCGACGACCGCCAGTCGTCGCCGCCCCGCGACGAGCGCGGCGACGAGGAGTGCGGCAGGCCAGACCTTGACCCACGTCGCGGCCGTGAGAAGAGCCGAGCCCAGCCACGGGCGCCCGAGGAGCCACAGCGAGCCGGCGATGCCGAGCGGCACCGTGACGGCGTCGAGCCGGAACATGCCCACGCCGCCGAGGGCGAGGATCGCCGCCAGCCAGAACCACGCGGCCAGCACACGCCCACGAGAGCGGGCGCGCCCGACCAGCATCGCGAAAGCCGCGGCGTCGAGCACGGTCACGAGCAGCCCCCAGCCGAGGGTGTAGTCGATGACGCCGGCGGTCGCGCCGACGAGCAGGATCGGCAGCTGCGCGAGCGGGGGGTAGACCCAGTCCTCCGTGATGCCCGGGAAGGCGCCGCCGGCGAGCGTGCGTCCGGCCCACCAGCGGTAGAGCTGGTCGACGTCCCATGAGGCGGCGTGGTCGTCGGTGAAGCCCAGCCAGATCACGACCGCATGCACGAGGCAGAACGCGACCCACATCACCGCCCGCCGAGACACCCCACCATCCTAGGGACGGCGGCCCGGACGCACGCGGCTCGACGCCCCGAACGGGACGGCACGCCCACGGCGCGGGCCGCGCGTCCTGTCAGGGCGCCAGCGCCTCGGCGACCGCACGGGGCAGCGCCTCGGCGACGTCGAGGGCGGTGATCGGCCCCTCGCCGACGGACGGCGAGTCCGGCGCGCGTCCCCGTCCCGCGCCCTGCGCCGCGATGACGCCCGCCCGCCCGTGCAGCCACGCGCCCGAGGCCGCGAGCGCGGCCAGGGTGGCGGCATCCGTCTGCTCTTCGCGTGCCATCGCGCCGGCAACGAGCGCGCCGATCACGCCCGCGAGCACGTCGCCCGTGCCGGCGGTCGCGAGCCACGGCGTGCCCGCCTCCACGGTCGCGGCCCATCCGCCGGGTGCGGCGACCACCGTCACGGCGCCCTTGAGCAGCACCACGGCTCCGGTGGCCTCGGCCGTCTCGCACGCCGCCGCCACCCGGTCGGCGGGCGGATGTCCGAGGCCCAGCGCCGCGCGCAACCGCGCGTGCTCGCGGTCGTGCGGCGTGAGGATGCGGGGAGCCGTGGCATCCGCCGCGAGGTCGAGCGCTCCCGCATCGACCACCACGGGGTCGGTGTCGGACAGCACGGAGCGCAGCGCCGCGGTGTCGGCGGGACTCCGCACCGAGGCATCCGTCCCCGACCCGATCACCCACGCCTGCACCCGGCCGTCGGTCGTAACCGTCTCGGGCCGTCGGGCGAGCACCAGGCCGGCGGGCCGCTCGGGGCCGAGGTAGCGGACCATGCCGAGTCCCGTTCGCCACGCGGCCTCGACACCGAGCACCGCTGCACCCGGATAGGCCTCCGAGCCGGTCCGCATGCCCAGGACGCCTCGGGAATACTTGTCGTCGCCGGCCGTTGGCGTCCGAAGGGCGCGGGCGGCATCCGCACGCCCCCACGTCCTCACCATGTGGTCACAGTACCGCTCCCCCGATCCGATCCGGAGACCCGATGAGCCGCTTGTTCACCCCTCTCACCCTGCGCGACGTGACGGTGCGGAACCGTCTCTGGGTGTCGCCGATGTGCCAGTACAGCGCCGTCGACGGCGTGCCGCAGGAGTGGCACCACACCCACCTCGCGCAGTTCGCGTCGGGTGGTGCGGGCCTCATCGTCGCCGAGGCGACCGCCGTGTCGCCCGAGGGACGCATCTCGCCGGAAGACACGGGCCTGTGGAGCGACGAGCAGCGAGACGCCTGGGCGCCGATCGTCGCCGCCATCCGCAACCGCGGCGCGGTGGCGGGCGTCCAGCTCGCGCACGCCGGGCGCAAGGCGTCGACGTGGTCGCCGTTCTCGGGCCGTCGCGGCTCGGTCTCCGCGGCTGACGGCGGCTGGACCACTGTGGCTCCCTCGGCGATCGCTTTCGACGGCTACGCCGAGCCGGTGGCACTGGACCTCGCCGGCATCGACGGCGTGGTCGCCGACTTCGGCTCGGCCGCCCGCCGCGCCGTCGAGGCGGGGTTCCAGGTGCTCGAGCTGCACGCCGCGCACGGGTACCTGCTGCACCAGTTCCTCTCGCCGCTGTCGAACCTGCGCGACGACGAGTACGGCGGCTCCCTCGAGAACCGGGCGAGGCTGCTGCTGCGGGCCCTGGACGCGGTGACGGATGCCGCCCCCGGCGTCCCCGTCATCGTGCGGTTCTCCGCCACGGACTGGGCCGACGGCGGCTGGGACGCCGATGACACCATCGCGGTCGCACGCTGGGCGGCAGAGCGCGGCGCCGACTTCTTCGACATCTCCAGCGGCGGCCTCGTGGCCCATCAGCGCATCACCACCGGCCCGGGCTACCAGGTCGAGCTCGCGGCACGCGTGCGTCGCGAAGCCGGCGTTCCGGTCAACGCGGTCGGAATGATCGACGACGCCGAGCACGCCGAGCGCGTGCTCGCCGAGGATCTCGCCGACGCCGTCATGGCCGGCCGCGAATGGCTGCGCGATCCGCACTACGGGCTCCGCGCCGCCTCGGAGCTCGGCGTCGACATCGACTACTGGCCCGCTCCGTACCTGCGGGCGCGCCGCTGACCCACGAATGCGACGAGCGGATGCTGCGACCCCGGGTCGCAGCATCCGCTCATTGCCATCGCCTCAGAAGCCGCGCCGGCGGGTCGCGTCCTGCACCTCGCCGATGAGCTCCTCGATGATGTCCTCGAGGAACAGCACCGCGGTGATCTCTCCGGACTCCGTGCGCACCTGCGCGAGGTGACGTCCCGCACGGCGCATGAGCGCGAGCGCGTCCTCGAGGTCGGTCGACTCGAGCACCGGCACCATGTGGTGGATGCGCTTCGTCGGGATCGGGCGCGCGACGTCGGTCGCGGCATCCGGTCCCTCCGCCGCTCGCAGGATGTCCTTGAGGTGCACGTAGCCGAGCGGCACGCCGCTGTCATCGACGATGACGTAGCGCGAGAAGCCGTGCTTGGCGACGGCTCGCTCGATCTCGTCGGGGGTGGTCGACGACGGCAGCGTCACGAGCTGCGAGAGCGGCACCGCGACGTCGGCCGCCTTCTTGTCGGTGAACTCGACCGCAGCGGCGACGGTTCCGGCGGTGTCGTGGAGCACGCCCTCGATACGCGACTGGTTGACGATCGTCGCGACCTCCTCGAGCGTGAACGTCGAGGCGGCCTCGTCCTTCGGCTCGACGCCGAACAGCCGCACGACGTGATTCGCGATCCAGTTGAGGGTCACGATCACGGGGTGGAAGACCTTCGAGACCCACACCAGCGGGGTCGCGAGCATCAGCACCGCACGGTCGGGCACCGAGAACGCCAGGTTCTTGGGCACCATCTCGCCGAACACCACATGGAGGTACGACACCACGATGAGTGCCACGGCGAACGCGACCCCGTCCACGACGGCCTCCGACCAGCCGGTCAGTCCGAGCGGCTCGGCGAGGAGGTGGTGGATGGCGGGCTCCGACACGTTCAGGATCAGCAGCGAGCAGATCGTGATGCCGAGTTGGCTCGTCGCCAGCATGAGCGTGGCGTGCTCCATGGCGTAGAGCGCGGTCTTCGCCGAGCGCGAGCCCCTCTCGGCGAGCGGCTCGATCTGCGAGCGGCGCGCCGAGATGACGGCGAACTCGGCGCCGACGAAGAAGGCGTTGGCGATGAGGAGCACCACCAGCCAGGCGATTCCTGCCCAGTCGCTCATCGGCCCTCACCTCCCTCGGTCGCCTCTTCGTGGGGCATCGGCGTGGGGGTGAACCGCACGCGGTCGACGCGGCGGCCGTCCATGCGCTGGACCTCCAGCGTGCCGTCCTCGATGTCGACGGAGTCGCCGACGGCCGGGATGCGCTCGAGCACGCTCATGATGAAGCCGCCCACGGTGTCGTACACGTCGCCCTCGGGAATCCGGATGCCGGTGCGGTCGCGCACCTCGTCGGGCCGCAGCTCGGCCGGGAAGATCACGGCGTCGCCGACGCGGACGATGCCGGCGCGACGTCGGTCGTGCTCGTCGAGCACCTCGCCGACGATCTCCTCCACCAGGTCCTCGAGCGTGACGACACCCGCGGTGCCGCCGTACTCGTCGACGACGACCGCCATCTGGTAGCCGCGGGCTCGCAGCTCTGCGACGAGCACGTCCAGGTGCACGGCCTCGGGGAACCGCAGCGGCTCGGTCGCCAGCGCGGCGGCGGGCACGTCGCCGCGTCGCTCGCGCGGCACGCCGACGGCGGCCTTGAGGTGGACGATCCCGGTGATGTCGTCCATGTCCTCGCCGTACACGGGGAACCGGCTGTGGCCGGTGCGGCGCGCGAGCTGGATGACGTCCTCGGCGGAATCCTCTGCGGCGAGCGCGTGGATGCTCGGGCGCGGCGTCATGACGTCGGCCGCCGAGAGCCGGGCGAAGGTGAGGCTTCGGTCGAGGAGCGACGCGGTGTCCTCCTCCAGCACGCCGGCGCTCGCCGAGCGCCGGACGAGGCTCGACAGCTCCTCGGCGGTGCGGGCGCCCGAGAGCTCCTCCTTCGGCTCGATGCCGACAGAGCGGAGCACGCCGTTCGCACTGCCGTTGAGCACGGCGATCGCCGGGCGGAAGACCGTGGTGAACGCGACCTGGAACGGCATGACGAGCTTGGCCGTCTGCCGCGGGATCGCCAGCGCGAAGTTCTTGGGCACGAGTTCGCCGATGATCATCGAGAACACGGTCGCGATCGATACGCCGATGATGGCGGCGAGCGGCCGGGAGACACCGCTCGGGATGCCCCACGCGTCGAACACCGGCGCGAGCAGGTTCGAGATCGCCGGCTCCATCGTGTAACCGGTGAGGAGAGTCGTCAGCGTGATGCCGAGCTGTGCGCTCGAGAGGTGCGTCGAGGTGATGCGCAACGCGCTGATCGTCAGCGAGAGCCGCGTCTCGCCCGCCGCCTGACGGGCCTCGAGGTCGGCGCGGTCGAGATTCACGAGCGCGAACTCGCTCGCGACGAACAGACCGGTGCCGATGGTGAGAAGAAGCCCCACGCCCAACATGACGTAATCCATCACGCACTCCTCCTGGGCTGCAACCGGCGGTCAGGCCCAGACATCGGGGTGGAGGGTCGGTGGGGCGATTGTCTACAAGGAGGAGGGTCGTCCATCGTGCCGACCATTGTATGCCAGGGCTCCTGACGGGCGCCGCGGGAGGTGTCAAGCCCCTGCCCACGGGGCGTCGGCCGTTGCAGGCTGGTGCACCCGGCGCGCTGCGCCGATCGCGCCAACGATGCGGAGACGTCATGACCGCCACTACCGACACCCAGGCCGACGACGACCGGAACGCCCCGGATCCCGAGCACCCCGCCAAGCCCGATACGCCGGGCCAGGTCGAGAAGCGGTCCTGGAAGTACATCTTCACCAAGACCTTCCGGGAGTTCTCGGCGGACGAGTGCACCGACATCGCCGCCGCGCTCACCTACTACTCGGTGCTGGCGATCTTCCCGGGGCTCGTGGCCGTGTTCTCGATCTTCGGGCTCATCGCCGGCAACGGGAAGGCGACGGACGTGATCCTCGGGGTCGTGGAGTCCGCCTCGCCCGAGACCGCCAAGACCCTCAGCGGTCCGCTCCAGCAGCTCGCCGAATCCCCCGCGGCCGGATGGGGCCTGATCCTGGGTCTGCTGCTGGCGATCTGGTCCGCGTCCGGCTACGTGGGCGCCTTCAGCCGAGCCATGAACCGGATCTACGAGATCCGCGAGGGCCGTCCGTTCTGGAAGCTGAAGCCCGCTCAGCTCCTCGTGACGGTGATCGGGGTGGCGCTCATCGTGGTCGCCCTGGTGATCCTGGTCGTCTCCGGTCCGGTCGCGGACGCGGTGGGCTCGGCGCTGGGGCTCGGCGAGGTCGCCACCACCGTGTGGGAGATCGTGAAGTGGCCGGTGCTCGCGCTCATCGTCGTGCTGATGGTCGCGATCCTCTACTACGCGACGCCCAACGCCAAGCAGCCGAAGTTCCGCTGGATCAGTCTCGGCTCGCTGCTGGCCATCCTCACCCTGGTCGTCGCGTCGGTGCTGTTCGGGCTGTACGTCGCGAACTTCTCGAACTACGACCGCACGTACGGCTCGCTGGCGGGCATCATCATCTTCCTGCTGTGGCTGTGGATCGCGAACATCGCCCTGCTGTTCGGCGCCGAGTTCGACGCCGAGCTGGAGCGGGGCCGGGAGCTGCAGGCCGGCATCGCCGCCGAGGAGAACATCCAGCTCCCGCCGCGCGACACCCGCAAGATGGACAAGGCCGAGGAGAAGGAGCGCAAGGACGTCGAGGAGGGCCGGCGCATCCGCCTCGAGCACGAGGACGACCCTGAGCAGGCGACCGTGCGCGACGACGCCCGCGGACGGTGAGGGTGACGGATGCCGCGGCCCGCGGCATCCGTCATCCTCACCGGCGGCTCACCAGCTGACCGGAAGCGCCTTGCCCTCTTCGTAGCCGGCGGCGGACTGGAGGCCGACGCGGGCGCGGTCGTGGAACTCGCCGACCGTCGACGCGCCGGCGTAGGTGAAGGACGACCGCACGCCCGACGTGATCATGTCGAGGAGATCCTCCAGGCCCGGGCGCAGCGGGTCGAGGTAGATCCTCGATGAGGAGATGCCCTCGGCGAAGAGCTCCTTGCGCGCGAGCTCGTACGGGTCGAGACGCCCGAACCGCTCGTGCACGGCCTTCGTCGACGCCATGCCCCACGACTCCTTGTAGGCGCGGCCGGCCTCGTCGACCTGCAGCTCGCCGGGCGCCTCGATCGTGCCCGCGAACCACGACCCGATCATGACGGACGAGGCGCCCGCCGCGAGCGCGAGCGCGACGTCGCGCGGGTACCGGACGCCTCCGTCGGCCCATACGTGCGCGCCCATGATGCGCGCGGCCTCGGCCGTCTCGAGAACGGCGGAGAACTGCGGGCGCCCGACGGCCGTCATCATGCGGGTGGTGCACATGGCTCCGGGACCGACGCCGACCTTGAGGATGGTGGCGCCGGCGGTCACGAGGTCGTGCACGCCTTCGGCGCTGACGATGTTGCCCGCGGCGATCGGAATGCCGAGGTCGAGGTCGGCGACCGCGCGGAGTGCGCGCAGCATTCCCTCCTGGTGTCCGTGGGCGGTGTCGACGACGAGCACGTCGACGCCCGCCGCCGCGAGCGCCTGCGCCTTGGCCGCGACATCGCCGTTGATGCCGACGGCTGCCGCGACGATGAGCCGGCCCGACGCGTCGACGGCCGGCGTATAGAGCGTCGAACGGAGCGCGCTCCGGCGCGAGAGCGTGCCCACGAGGTGCCCGTGGTGCAGCACGCACACCGTTTCGGCCTCCGCTGCGACGATCACGTCGAACGCGTGACGAGCGCTCTCGATGTCGTCGGCGTCGACGGATGCTGCCCGCCCGCGCGCGAGGTCGCCCAGACGTGCGTCCGGCAGGGCGGTGCCCAGGCGCGTCGCCGGCACCATCCCGAGGATGTCCGCGGCGTCGACGTGGCCCGTGGACGCGTCCGCCACCACGATCCCGTGGCCCTCGGTCGGCGGAAGCAGGCGGGTCGCGTCGGCGACCGTCGCGTCGGGCGGCAGCACCAGGGGCGTGTCCCAGGAGACCGGTTGCGCCTTGACCCAGCGGATCGCGGCGTCGAGCTCCTGCAGCGGCATGTCCTGAGGCAGCACGCCGAGGCCGCCGCGGCGTGCCAGCGTCGCTGCCAGGCGTGCACCCGTGACCGAGTTCATGTTCGCGGAGACGAGCGGAAGCGTGGCCGACGTTCCGTCACCCGGAGCGAGGTCGACGTCGAGGCGGCTCGTGATCGCGGACCGTCGTGGAACGAGGAAGACGTCCGAGTAGGTCAGATCGACGTCGGGGGTTTCGCCGTAGAACTCCATGTCGGCCAAGGGTAGTGACAGTTCCTGTGGGGTTAATCCTGACGCTTCTTTCAGATTCCCGCGCGGCTGAGGCAGGGACCCCTCGCGAAGACTGGGCTAGGCTTAACCGGCGCGTGTGATGGCGGTCCCGCCCCGCGCGTATCCCAGAACTTCACCGATGAAAGCAGGCGATTCAGCGTGTCGAGCCAGGTGACGGGCGTCGGGGTTTCGAACGAAGGAGAGTTCGGAGCCAACGAGTGGCTCGTCGAGGAGCTGTACGAACAGTTCAAGATCGACCGGAACTCCGTCGACAAGGCGTGGTGGCCCGTTCTCGAGGCCTACCACCCCCTCGACGGCTCGGCACCGACGGAGGCCCCCGCGGCCACGCCGTCCCCCGCGTCCGCGGCTCCCACGGCCGCGGCTCCGGCCACGCCGGCTCCGGCGGCCGCGGCTCCGGCCGCCGCATCCGAGCCCCGTCCGATGACGGCGCCGATCCCCGTGATCGGTGCACAGCCTGTGGCCCGCACCACCGCACGTCCGGCCGCGCCGCAGCCGATCCCGGCGCAGGCGCCCAAGGCGCAGCCCTCGGCGGCGGACGGTGAGGCCGAGGCCGACGTCGTCACGACGCTGCGCGGCATGCCCAAGACCCTCGCGGCCAACATGGACGAGTCGCTGACGGTCCCGACCGCGACCAGCGTGCGCACCGTTCCGGCGAAGCTGATGATCGACAACCGCATCGTCATCAACAACCACATGGCCCGCACTCGCGGCGGCAAGGTGAGCTTCACCCACCTCATCGGCTGGGCGATCATCCAGGCGCTCAAGGAGTTCCCGAGCCAGAACGTGTTCTACGCCGAGATCGACGGCAAGCCCTCCCTCGTCGCCCCGGCGCACATCAACCTCGGCATCGCGATCGACCTCCCGAAGCCGGACGGCACCCGCGCCCTGCTGGTGCCGAGCATCAAGCGCGCCGAGCAGCTGACGTTCAACGAGTACCTCACCACCTACGAGGACCTGGTCACCCGCGCCCGCGGCAACAAGCTGACGGCGGCCGATTTCCAGGGCACGACGATCTCGCTGACCAACCCCGGCGGCATCGGCACCGTCCACTCGGTGCCGCGGCTCATGAAGGGCCAGGGCTGCATCGTCGGTGCCGGCGCCCTCGAGTACCCGGCCGAGTTCCAGGGCGCGAGCGACAAGACGCTCAACGAGCTGGCCATCGGCAAGACGATCACGCTGACGAGCACCTACGACCACCGCGTCATCCAGGGCGCGGGCTCGGGCGAGTTCCTGAAGAAGGTGCACGAGCTGCTCATCGGCCAGCGCTCCTTCTACGAGGACATCTTCGCGGCGCTGCGCATCCCGTACGCGCCGATCCACTGGGCCTCCGACATCAACGTCGATCTGGCGGAGCGCGTCGACAAGACCGCCCGCGTCCAGGAGCTCATCAACTCGTTCCGCGTGCGCGGCCACCTCATGGCCGACACCGATCCGCTGGAATACGTGCAGCGCACGCACCCCGACCTCGAGATCGAGAACCACGGCCTCACGTTCTGGGACCTCGACCGCGAGTTCGTCACGAACGGCTTCGGCGGCAAGCGTCAGATGAAGCTGCGCGACATCCTCGGCGTCCTGCGCGACTCGTACTGCCGCACCATCGGCATCGAGTACATGCACATCCAGGATCCCGCGCAGCGCGCGTGGTTCCAGCAGAACGTCGAGGTCAAGTACCAGAAGCCCGGCCACGACGAGCAGCTGCGCATCCTCGACAAGCTCAACCAGGCCGAGGCGTTCGAGACCTTCCTGCAGACGAAGTACGTCGGGCAGAAGCGCTTCAGCCTCGAAGGCGGCGAGTCGCTCATCCCGCTTCTCGACGAGATCCTGCAGGGCGCGGCCCAGACCGGGCTCGAGGGGGCCGCGATCGGCATGGCGCACCGCGGCCGCCTCAACGTGCTGACGAACATCGCCGGCAAGACGTACGGCCAGGTGTTCCGCGAGTTCGAGGGCTCTGTCGCGATCGGCTCCAAGAGCGGGTCCGGCGACGTCAAGTACCACCTCGGCACCGAGGGCACCTTCTCCGCCGACAACGACGGCGAGCTGCCCGTGTACCTCGCGGCGAACCCGTCGCACCTCGAGACCGTCGACGGCGTGCTCGAGGGCATCGTGCGCGCCAAGCAGGACCGCAAGCCCATCGGCACCTTCACGTGGCTGCCGATCCTGGTCCACGGCGACGCGGCCTTCGCCGGCCAGGGCGTCGTCGTCGAGACGCTGCAGATGTCGCAGCTGCGGGGCTACCGCACCGGCGGAACCATCCACATCGTCGTCAACAACCAGGTCGGCTTCACCACGACGCCCACCGACGGGCGCAGCTCGGTGTACGCGACGGACGTCGCGAAGACCATCCAGGCGCCGGTCTTCCACGTCAACGGCGACGACCCCGAGGCGGTCACCCGCGTCGCGCAGCTGGCCTTCGCGTACCGCGAGCAGTTCCACCGCGACGTCGTGGTCGATCTCGTCTGCTACCGCCGCCGCGGGCACAACGAGGGCGACGATCCGTCGATGACGCAGCCGCTGATGACGAACCTCATCGAGGCGAAGCGATCGGTCCGGCGTCTCTACACCGAGGCCCTCGTCGGTCGTGGCGACATCACCGAGGAGGAGTACGAGAAGGCCAAGCAGGACTTCCAGGGCCGCCTCGAGGTCGCCTTCGCCGAGACGCACGCCGCGGAGACCGGATCTTCGGCCGTGGTCACGCCGGAACTGGCGGCGGCTGAGGAGCCGGCCACCGGCGAGCCCCAGACGACCGGGGTCTCGCGCGAGGTGGTGAGCCTCATCGGCGACACCTTCGTCAACAAGCCCGACGGATTCGCGGTCCACAACAAGCTTCAGCAGCTGCTCGACAAGCGTCTCGACATGAGCCGCAACGGCTCGATCGACTGGGGCTTCGGCGAGCTGCTCGCGTTCGGCTCGCTGCTGCTGGAGAAGACGAACGTGCGCCTGGCCGGCCAGGACTCGCGCCGCGGCACATTCGTGCAGCGCCACGCTGTGCTGCACGACCGGTCGAACGGCCAGGAGTGGATCCCGCTGACGAACCTGTCCGACGATCAGGGCAAGTTCTACGTCTACGACTCGTTCCTCAGCGAGTACGCCGCGATGGCGTTCGAGTACGGCTACTCGGTCGAGCGCGCCGACTCGCTGGTGCTGTGGGAGGCGCAGTTCGGCGACTTCGCGAACGGCGCCCAGTCGGTGATCGACGAGTTCATCTCCTCGGCTGAGCAGAAGTGGGGTCAGCAGTCGAGTGTCGTGCTGCTGCTCCCGCACGGCTACGAGGGCCAGGGCCCCGACCACTCGTCGGCTCGCATCGAGCGGTACCTGCAGATGTGCGCGCAGGACAACATGACCGTCGCTCGTCCCTCGACGCCCGCGTCGTACTTCCACCTGCTGCGTCGTCAGGCGTACGCTCGCCCGCGCCGTCCGCTCGTCGTCTTCACGCCGAAGGCGATGCTGCGCCTGCGCGGGGCGACCAGCCCGGTGGAGGACTTCCTCACCGGCCGGTTCGAACCGGTGATCGACGACGACCGCGGCCTGGACAAGTCCGCCGTCAAGCGAGTCCTGCTGCACGCGGGCAAGATCCACTGGGATCTTCGCGCCGAGCTCGAGAAGAACCCCAACCCCGAGATCGCGCTGGTGCGGCTGGAGCAGTACTACCCGGCCCCGATCGAGGACCTGAACCGGGTCATCGACTCGTACCCGAACGCCGAGCTGGTCTGGGCGCAGGACGAGCCCGAGAACCAGGGCGCGTGGCCGTTCATCGCCCTCGAGGTCGTGAAGCACCTCCGCGGGCGCACGATCCGCCGCGTCTCGCGCGCGGCCGCGGCATCCACCGCCACCGGTTCACCGAAGGTGCACGCCGCCGAGCAGGCGGCCATCATGCAGGAGGCGCTGACGCTCTGAGCGCGGTCCGCCGCGAACGGCCCCGGAACCCCCGCTGCGTGTGGGAGGTTCCGGGGCCGTTCGGCACATCGGGGGGTTTCACCTAGGGAGAAGACCCGGATACCCCGGCGGAACCTGCCGACCTAGAATCTCTCGGGGTTCTTCTTTGCGCTTACCGGGGATCACGCACCACCGATCCGAAGAACCCCGGGGGAGGAAGAAATGTCCATCAAGCGCATCTCGATCGCTCTGGCCGCCGCCGCGGCCGCGGTCCTCATCGCAGCGGCGCCTGCCTACGCCGGCAGCGCCCACTTCATCAAGAGTCAGACCGATGCGACGCTGAAGGGCACAAGTCTCGTCGTCTCGTTCAAAGAGGCCGGCCTCGAATCCGGCTCCACGGAGACGATCACGGCTTCGGCGACCCTCGTGGCGGAGTATCAGTGCATCAACAATGGAGGCAAGAACCCGTCCGACCCGAAGAAGGCCACCGTCACCACGCAGCCGTCGGCGAGCGGCACGTTCAGCGCCGACAGGAACGGCAACATCAGGGGCTCCCTGACGCTGACCCCGCCGGACCCGTCGACGGTGCTCGACTGCCCCAACGGTCAGAAGTCCACGCTGATCTCCGGAACCTACTCCGACGTCATGCTGGTCGACTCGACGAGCGGTGCGACGGCGACGCTTCCCGGGCCGTACTCGTTCTGATCACCGGACAGTGTGACCGGTGACCACCTGTGGGCGGGAGGCGTGGGGGCGCCTCCCGCCTTCCATCGTCATGACGACGGTCGGAGCGGCTCGACCCCCGCCCGGGCGAAGGCGGCGGCTGCGGCATCCGTCGACGACGCCTTGTCTGCGTCGACCAGGCCGAGCCTCGTCCGGCGGTCGAGCAGGTCGTCGATGCTCATGGCACCCTCGACCCTGACCCCCCACTCGAGTTCCTGCGGCGTCACGCGGCGCGCGGCACCCGCGCCGCCGGGCAGCGCGGCGACGTACGGAGCCTCCGCCCCATAGCGCCGCACCAGCCGAGGGGCGGCGGCGATCTCGGCCAGGCGGTGGCGCGGCCAGGCGCCCACGAGCGGGATCGACGCCGTACGCGACGGACGGGAGGGAAGGCCCGGGTCGCGCCGGATCACCGCATCCACCGCGTCCTCGGCCATGCGGCGGTAGGTGGTGAGCTTGCCGCCGACCACGCTCAGCACGCCGGACGACGACTCGATGATGGCGTGACGCCGCGACAGGTCGCTCGTGTCGGCGTCATGTCGCCCCTCCAGCAGCGGCCGCAGTCCCGCGAAGGTCGCGAGCACGTCGGCCCGCCCGAGCGGCTCGGACAGCACGGTGTTGACCGTGCCGAGGAGCGTGTCGATCTCACTGTCCGCCGACTGCGCGACCTGCGGGATCGGCCCGTCGGCGGGGACGTCGGTGATCCCGATGTACGTGCGGCCGTGCACGGCCGGCAGCGTGAAGACGAAGCGGCTCGATGAGCCCGGTATCGGCACCGTGAGCGAGACGTCCGAGCCGCCGAGCCGCTCGGTCGACACCACGAGGTGAGTGCCGCGGCTCGGGCGCAGCCGCACATCCGGGTCGAGTTCCCCCGCCCAGACGCCGGTCGCGCTCACCACCGCCCTGGCGTGCACCGTCAGGGTGTGGCCGGCAACGGTGTCGCGAAGGAGCGCGTCACGACCGCTGACCGAGACCGCTTCGACACGCGGGAGGATGGATGCCCCGTAGCCGGCGGCCGTGCGGGCGACGGCGACGACCAGCCGGGCGTCGTCGATGAGCTGCCCGTCCCAGCCTCGCACGGCACCGCGCAAGCCGCTGGGGTCGACCGCCGGGGCCAGCCGGAGCGTCTCCGCCGCCCCGATCGGCCGCGGACCGGGGAGGAGCGCACCCGGGGTGCCGACCGTGCGCCGCAAGCCGTCGCCGAACTCGTACCCCAGGCCGACGAGGGCACCGCGCGCCACGTGCCCGGGGGCGTGCAGCGGGACGATCTGCGCCAGCCCCCGCGTGAGGTGCGGCGCGGTGCGGGTGAGCAGGATGTGCCGCTCGACGGCGCTCTCGCGCGCGATACCGACCTGGCCCGATGCCAGGTACCGGAGCCCGCCGTGGACCAGCTTGGAGCTGAACCGGCTCGTCCCGTGCGCGAGATCGTGCCGTTCGACCAGCACCGTGCGCAGGCCCCTCGTCGCGGCATCCAGCGCGATCCCCACGCCGGTGATGCCTCCGCCGATGACGAGCACGTCGATCTCGCGCTCGTCGGCGAGCGTGTCGAGTTCGCGGGTGCGCCGCGCGACGGAGAGCGTCGAAGAGAAGGGCGTCCGTCCCATCACGCGGCTGTGCACCCTGACATGATGCCCTATGTCCACCCCGGCATCGGTGGTGCGATCGCCGGACGCGTGCACGCGCCGCGGTGCCATACTGGCCGGATGCCGACGATGCCCGACCTCCCAGCGCAGGCCGGGCGGCCGCTCGAACGACCGAGCCCGCGCCCTCGCGGAGACTGGGATGCCTGGGGCTCGGAGCCCGCCCGCCTCCCTGCCGCCGCGAAGGCCATCGTCGCGACGCTGCTGCCGGGGAAGGCGCACCCGGTCGCGCGCCGCCAGGGGCCGGTGCTGACCCCGTCGCGCCTCACCGACGCCGACCTCGGCGCACTCGCGGCCGTGGTCGGCGCCGAGAACGCGACGCGCGACGACGGGGTCCGGCGCCTCCACCTGGGCGGCAAGAGCACGCCCGACCTGCTGCGCCGGCGGCTCGACGAGGTCCAGCAGGCGCCCGACGCCGTCATCTCTCCCGCCGACCACGCCGAGGTCGCCGCCGTGCTGTGCGCATGCGACGGGCTGGGCATCGCCGTCGTCCCGTTCGGCGGCGGAACGTCGGTCGTGGGCGGCGTGGAGCCCGCACGAGGCAGCCACCGCAGCGTGATCGCCCTCGACCTCAGCCGCACGGCGGCGCTCCTCGCGCTCGACGACGTCTCGCTCCTCGCCACCCTCGGCGCCGGCACGACGGGCCCGCAGGCCGAGGAGCTGCTCGGCGCCCGCGGCTTCACGCTGGGCCACTTCCCGCAGAGCTTCCAGTACGCGTCCCTGGGGGGCTACGCCGCGACGCGGTCGAGCGGGCAGGCGTCGCGCGGCTACGGCCGCTTCGACGACCTCGTGCACGCACTGCGGGTCGCCACGCCGGTGGGTGATCTCGAACTCGGCCGCTCCCCCGCGAGCGCCGCCGGTCCCGATCTGCGCCAGCTCTTCCTGGGCTCGGAGGGCGCGTTCGGCGTGCTCACCGAGGTCACGGTGCGGATCCGCCCGGTCCCTGCGGCGACCGTCTACCGGGCATGGTCCTTCCCGGACTTCGCCGCGGGGACCTCGGCGTTCCGGGAGGCCACGCAGCGCGGCATCCGTCCGACGGTCCTCCGGCTGAGCGACGAGACCGAGACGCGCGTGAACGCCGCCATGGGCGGGCACCTCACGCGCCTGCGCGGATGCCTCGCCGTCGCGACCTTCGAAGGCCCGAGCGTCCGCGAGGCCGAGACGGTCCGCGACGCGCTGGACGGCGTCTTCACGGCGCATGGCGCGACCTCCCGCGGTGAGGAGCCGGCGCGGTCGTGGGAGCGCGGGCGCTTCGCCTCCCCCGCGCTGCGCGACACCCTCATGGACGCCGGCGTCCTCGCCGAGACCCTCGAGACCGCGACCAGCTGGTCGGGCCTCGACGCCCTCAAGCGCTCGGTCACGGCCGCCCTCACGGCGAGCCTGTCCGCCGCCGGCGCCAAGCCGATCGTCCTGTGCCACATCTCGCACGTCTACCCCGCAGGCGCCTCGCTGTACTTCACCGTCGTCGCGGCGCTGACCGACGATCCGCAGCGCCAGTGGGCAGCGGCGAAGGATGCCGCGTCCCGCGCCATCGGCCAGGCACAGGGCACGATCACGCACCATCACGCCGTCGGGCGCGACCACCGCCCGTACCTGGAAGCCGAGATCGGCCCGCTCGGGGTGGAGGTGCTGCGTGCGGTCAAGGGCGTGCTCGACCCGAAGGGCATCATGAACCCCGGCGCGCTCGTCGACGCCGGCGCGGAGCCGACGGAACCCGCCGGTCCGGCGGACCGCACATGAGGGTCGCCCTCGTGGTCAATCCGGCGGCGCGGGCCGGAGCGCAAACGGGTGCGGCGACACGGGCCGCGGAGCGGCTCCGGGCCCACGGCGTGCAGACCTCGATCCTCAGCGGCGGCAGCGCCGCGGAGTCGTCCGAGCTCCTGCGGGCCGCGATCGACGTCGGCATCGATGCGGTGGCGGTGGCGGGCGGCGACGGAACGGTGAGTCTCGCGATCCAGGAGGTCGCGGGCACCGGCATCCCCCTCGGCATCGTGCCGTGCGGCACCGGCAACGACTTCGCGGCGACGCTGGGCCTGCGCGAACTCGACGTGACGGCGGCGGCCGACGCGATCGCGACAGGAGTTCCGCGCCGCATCGATCTGGCGAAGGTGACGCGGTCGGACGGCTCGACGCGATACTTCGGCTCGGTGCTCGCGAGCGGCTTCGACTCCAAGGTCAACGATCGCGCCAATGCGATGCGATGGCCGCGCGGCGGCTCGCGCTACACCATCGCGATCCTCCGGGAGTTCCTGACGCTCACCGGCATGCCCTACGAGGTCGAGGCCGATCTCGCCGACGGCACGTCCGAGCAGTGGCGAGGCGACCTCGTGATGGCGACCGTGGGCAACGGACGCACGTATGGCGGCGGCATCCCGATCTGTCCCGATGCGGACCCCGTCGACGGCCTGCTCGATCTCGTGCTGGTGCGCCCGGCGGGGAGGCTGAGGCTGCTGCGCCTGCTGCCGCGCGTCTACCAGGGGACCCATGGGGATGTCGCTGAGGTGGTGATGCGCCGCGTGCGATCGGTGCGGCTCTCGTCGCCCGGTGTGACGGCGTATGCGGACGGCGATCCCATCGGCGCCCTGCCGCTCAGGGTCGACGTCGCGCCCGGTGCGCTCACGATCTTCGCGCCGCCGGATTGACCGTCGGCGGATCGCCTCTCAGCGGATCGACCGTCGGCGGCGGCGTCAGTGAGCGGCCTGGACCGCTCGCAGCCTCGCCAGCACCTGGTCGCGAAGCTCCTCCGGTGCCGTCTCCTTGCATGCGCGCGCCACCACCTCGGTGAGGGTGCGCGCGACGAGCGCCTCGCTGCGGCATTCCGCGCAGTGCTCGAGGTGCTCGGCGATGTCCGAGTGCTGGGTCTTGCAGACCTCGTTGCGCAGGTATTCTTCGAGGTCGCGTCGCGCCTTCTCGCAGCCGCAGTCCGTCATTTCGTGCTCCTTGTGGCGGCAGTGGCGATGCCGCGCTCTTTCGCGTAGTCGGCCAGCAGTTCACGAAGCATGCGCCTGCCACGATGCAGACGGCTCATGACCGTGCCGATGGGGGTCTTCATGATGTCGGCGATCTCCTGGTAGGCGAAGCCCTCGACGTCCGCGAGGTACACCGCCAGCCGGAAATCCTCCGGGATGGACTGCAGCGCGTCCTTCACGACCGACGCGGGCATGTGGTCGATCGCCTCGGCCTCTGCCGAGCGGCTGCTGGTCGCGGTCGTCGACTCCGCGCCCCCGAGCTGCCAGTCCTCGAGCTCGTCGATCGTGCCCTGGTAGGGCTCGCGCTGCTTCTTGCGATAGGTGTTGATGTAGGTATTCGTGAGGATCCGGTAGAGCCACGCCTTGAGATTGGTGCCCTGCGTGAAGGTCTTCCATGACGCGAACGCCTTGACGAACGTCTCCTGCACCAGGTCCGCGGCATCCGCGGGGTTGCGGGTCATGCGCATCGCCGCGGCGTAAAGCTGGTCCATGAAGGGCAGCGCCTGCTCTTCGAACTGCGCACGCGGGTCCTGCTCCTGCTCCTGCTCCGTCGGGGCAGCCTGTTCGGTCGAGTCGCTCATCACGCGCCAGTCTACGGCGGCCGTATCAAAGCCGGCCGAGACCCTCATGACGGGCTCCTCGTGCAGGGTCACCTCTGTGTTCAGGCGATCAAGAGTGGCGAACATCCGGCTCCGCTTCGTGGTGGCTCCCGGTCGGTGTCGATCCGGTTCGTTAGGGTAGAACCCGATGACAGCCGACGGGTATTCCCCCACCTCCGCGCCGATCGAGCGCGGCCCCTGGCACGCCCCGGTGGCGGACGGCCCTCTGCTGGCCACCGTGACCGTTCCCGGTTCGAAATCGCTGACGAACCGCGAGCTGATCCTGGCCGCGTTGGCCGACGGCCCGAGCCGTCTGCTCGGCCCCCTCCACTCCGACGACTCGGCCCGCATGATCGATGCGCTGCGCGCGCTCGGCGTCGGGTTCGAGTTCATCGAGGGTTCCGGCACGTACGGCGACGACATCGAGGTGACCCCGGTCTGGCCGCTGCACGGCGACACCGAGGTGAACTCCGGGCAGGCGGGCACGGTGATGCGCTTCGTCGCCGGTCTCGGCGGCTTCGCCCGCGGCGACGTGACGCTCACCGCGCACGAGAGTGCGCTGCACCGTCCCATGGGCGCGATGATCTCGGCCCTCCGCGACGTCGGCGTCGACATCGACGACGGCGGGCACTGGGCTCTCCCCTTCACCATCCGCGGCCACGGTCACGTGCGCGGTGGCGAGGTGACCATCGACGCCAGCGCATCGAGCCAGTTCGTGTCGGGTCTGCTCCTGGCCGCGCCGCGCTTCGACGTCGGACTGCAGCTGCGGCATTCGGGCGACCGGCTGCCGAGCATCCCGCACATCGACATGACCGTCGAGGCGCTGGCGCACCGCGGCGTCCACGTCGAGCGTCCGGCGATCGGCGAGTGGATCGTGCCCGCCGGCCCGATCCGCGGCAAGGACGTCGCCATCGAGCCCGACCTGTCGAACGCGGCGCCGTTCCTCGCGGCGGCGATGGTCGCCGGCGGCTCGGTGGCGGTCACCGGGTGGCCTGCTCACTCGACGCAGCCCGGTGCGATGCTCACCGAGATCCTGTCCCTCATGGGCGCACGGGTCGTCCGCCGCGGCGGCGCGCTCACGGTCACGGCGGGCTCCAGCATCCAGGGCGTCGATCTCGACCTCTCGGCCGCCGGCGAGCTCACGCCCACGATCTTCGCCCTGGCGGCCTTCGCGGACTCGCCGTCGACGCTCCACGGCATCGGGCACATCCGCGGCCACGAGACCGACCGCATCGCGGCGCTCGTCGCCGAGCTGCGCGGGCTGGGCGGCGAGGCCGAGGAGTTGCCCGACGGCATCCGCATCGTGCCCCGCCCGCTGCACGGCGGCACCTGGCACACCTACCACGACCACCGCATGGCGACGACCGGTGCTCTCATCGGCCTCGCGGTCGCGGGGATCGAAGTCGACGACATCGGCACGACCGCCAAGACGATGCCCCAGTTCGCGGCGATCTGGCAGCGCATGCTCGAAGGCCACCACGCCGAGGACGGCCTCTCCGAGGAGACGATGCGCGCCTCATGAGGCGGCGCGACGGCCTTCGCGGAACGACCCCATGACGACGATGACGCGACCCAGACGTGAGCGAGAAGGTCGATGAGCGGGACGACCCCATGAGCGGAACGACGGCGTGAGCTGGCTCGACGATCTCGACGACGAGGAAGAGCCGGAGTTCGACGAGGCCGACGTGCGCGTGCGTCCCAACCCGAAGGCCAACCGTCCCCGCACCAAACGGCGCCCGGCGCACAGCGATGCCGAGATCGCCCGCGTGCTCGGTGTGGACCGTGGCCGTTACACCGTTCTGGTCGACGAAGACCTTCCCGGCGAGCGTACGGTGCACGCCGCTCGCGCCCGTGAGTTGCGCAAGACGCCGATCGTCACAGGCGATCGCGCCCGCGTCGTCGGCGACGCGTCGGGCGACCAGGGCACACTCGCGCGCATCGTCGGCATCGAGGACCGCATCTCGCTGCTGCGGCGCAGCGCCGACGACACCGACCAGGTGGAGCGGGTGATCGTCGCCAACGCCGACCAGATGCTGGTGGTGGTCGCCGCCGCCGATCCCGAGCCGCGCGCCAGGCTCGTGGACCGGTACCTGGTGGCGGCCCTGGATGCCGGCATCCGTCCTCTGCTCGTCGTGACGAAGACCGACCTCGCCGACCCCGCCGAGTTCCTCGCGCACTTCGAAGGCCTCGACCTCGAGGTGTTCACCAGCGGTCGCGAGGAGATGCCGCTCCAGCGCATCGGGGCGGCCCTCGCCGGCCACTCCACCGTCTTCGTCGGTCACTCCGGCGTCGGCAAGTCGACACTGGTGAACGCACTCGTGCCGGATGCGCGGCGCGCGACGGGCCACGTGAACGTCGTCACCGGGCGCGGTCGGCACACGTCCAGCTCGACGGTCTCGCTCCGCTACCGGGGCGAGGGCGGCAACGGCTGGGTCATCGACACTCCTGGCGTCCGCTCCTTCGGCCTCGGCCACGTCGACCCGGCGAACATCCTCCGCGCGTTCACCGACCTCGACCAGATCGCCCAGGAGTGTCCCCGCGGCTGCACGCACCTGCCGGACGCCCCCGACTGCGCCATCGTCGAGGCCGTGGCGGAGGGCAGACTCGGCCCCGGCGGCCCGGCGCGGCTGGATTCCCTGCAGCGACTGCTCGAGACGTTCGCGAAGAAGGCGCAGGAGCCCGGCGCTTAAGGTGGAGAGGTGACCACGACGCGCCTCGAACCCGGCTCCCTCGCCCCCGCCTTCACCCTCGTCGACCAGGACGACCGGGCCGTGACGCTGAAGGACCTGCGCGGCGGTCGCGTGATCCTGTTCTTCTACCCCGAGGCGATGACGCCGGGCTGCACCAAAGAGGCGTGCGACTTCCGCGACAGCATCGCCCCACTGCAGGCGGCGGGCTACACCGTCCTCGGTATCTCGCGCGACCTTCCCGAGAAGTTGCGCCGATTCCGCGAGCGCGACGGCCTCACGTACGACCTGTTGAGCGACCCCGACCATGCGGTGCACGAGAAGTACGCGGTATGGGGCGAGAAGGTCAACTACGGCAAGACGTTCATGGGCGTCATCCGCTCGACGTTCGTGATCGATGAGAAGGGCCGCCTCACGCAGACGCTGTACAACGTGCGCGCCACCGGGCACGTCGCTCGGCTGCGCACGCTGCTCGGCGTCTAGCCCGAGCGCCCGTCGTCGGCGCCCGCGTCGCCCGGCCCCGGCGCGGAGCGGCCGGCGCCCCGCACGGCGAGGACCAGCAGCACGAGCACGAGCAGGGCCGGAACAGCGAGCACCAGCGCCGCCACGGGCTCGGCGAAGGCACCGGTCGCGGCCCCGAGCGCCACGGCGAGGATCAGCAGCTGCGTGACGATCGCGCCCGAGCGGCCCCACGACTGACCCCGCCAGATGGCGACGGCGAACGCGACGACCGCCGCCGCACCCGCGAGGGTGAGCACCATGAGGGCCACCGCGCTTTGGATCGAGCCGGTGTCACCGCCGGCGATGGCGGCGATCTCGCGCACGAGGAGCGCTGCCAGACCCAGCCCCTCGAGCCCCACGAGCACCGCGGCGATCCTTCCGGACAGGTTTGTCCGCATACTTCGTCGACTCCCTTTCCGGCTCACGATCGTTTGTGCGTACCCTCCATACCGCCCGGGGAACACTCAGCAAGTCCTACACAAACCCGCCGGGGAACCCTTGATTCAGGTAAACCGCTATGGGACGATTGGTGAAGCCGTGTGCTCCCACAGCGACGTGGGGCGAGTCATCTCGCACACCCCACAGGGTATCGGACCCGAGCCGGCACTCAATCCCCACCCCCTCACAAGGAGCACCACCATGGACTGGCGCGACAAGGCCGCCTGCCTGACCGTCGACCCCGAACTGTTCTTCCCGGTTGGGAACACCGGGCCGGCCGTCGACCAGATCGAGAAGGCCAAGTCGGTGTGCGCGCGGTGCACCGTCACCGAGATCTGCCTGCAGTACGCCCTCGAGACCGGACAGGACTCGGGCGTATGGGGCGGGCTCTCCGAAGACGAGCGCCGTGCCCTCAAGCGCCGCGCCGCTCGCGCCCGTCGCGCCTCCTGACCTCAGCGTACGCAGACCGGATGCCGTAGCCCTGGCATCCGGTCTCGCTTTGCGCTCCCCCGCCGGACGTCCGCGATCCGGCGTCAGCCCTTGGCGCGTTCGATGTAGCGCAACGGGATGTCGATCGTCACCTCGGTGCCGCTGCCCATGATGGTGTGCCAGTCGATGGTGCCGCCGAGCTCTCCCTGGATGAGCGTGCGCACGATCTGCGTGCCCAGGCCACGACCCACCTGCCCCTCGGGGAGACCTGAGCCGGTGTCGCGCACGCGCACCTCGAGCCGGTCGTCACTGCGCTCGGCGATGATCTCGACATCGCCCTCCTGACCGGCCAGGCCGTGCTCGACGGCGTTGGTCACGAGCTCCGTGAGAGCGAGCGCGAGCGGCGTCGCGTACTCGCTCGGCAGGGTGCCGAAGCGTCCGGTCGAGTGGGTCTTCGCGCGGGTGTTGGGAGCTGCGGCGACCTCTGCGACCAGCTTGAGCACGCGGGCGAACACCTCATCGAAATCGACGTTCTGGGCCAGGCCCTCGGACAGCGTGTCGTGTACCACGGCGATGGCCGACACGCGCCGCATCGCCTGCGTGAGGGCCTCCCGGGCTTCTTCGGTGTGCGAACGACGAGCCTGGATGCGAAGGAGCGACGCGACCGTCTGCAGGTTGTTCTTGACGCGGTGATGGATCTCCCGGATCGTCGCGTCCTTGGTGATCAGCTCCTGCTCCTGGTGGCGGATCTCGGTCACATCGCGGCAGAGCACGATCGCGCCGATGCGGGTGCCGTGGTCGCGCAGCGGGATCGTGCGCAGCGACACCGTCACTCCGCGGGCCTCCAGGTCGGCGCGCCACGGCGCGCGACCGGTGACCACGACCGGCAGCGTCTCGTCGAACTGGCGCTTCGCCGGAAGGATGGCCGTCACCACCTCGACCAGCGACTCCCCCTCGAGCTCGTCGTCGAAGCCCAGGCGATTGAACGCCGAGAGCGCGTTGGGGCTGGCGAACGTCGTGATCCCGTCGACGTCGAGGCGCACGAGCCCGTCCGACGCGCGGGGCGCGCCCCGTCGTGGTGAGGTCGGGGCCGTGAGGTCGGGGAAGTCACCGGAGGCGATCATGCCGAACAGATCGTCGGCGCAGTCGTTGAAGGTGATCTGCTGACGCGAGGGGGTGCGCGCTTCGCCGAGGTTGGTGTGCCGCGTCAGCACGCCGATGACTGTCACCTCCCCGCCGTTCCGGCGTGCCACCGGGACCGCGCGCACGCGCGTCGGGGTCTCTTCGAACCAGTCCGGCGAGGCGGAGTCGACGATCCCTCCGGTGTGGAAGGCCTCGCGCACCTGCGTGCGCCACTGCGGCCGCACGCGGTCGCCGACGATGTCGCGGTAGAACAGCGTGGCCGCGCCGCCCGGGCGCGTGTGGGCCACGGCGACGAACGAGTCATCGGATGTCGGCACCCAGAGCACGATGTCGGCGAAGGCCAGATCGGCGAGGAGCTGACCGTCCCCTGCGAGACGGTGCAGCCACTCCACGTCGTCTTCACTGGAGCGGCCCTGGGCGTACACGAGATCGCTGAGGGTCGACACGGATCTAGCCTAGAACCCGCGCGTCGGCGCGCCGGTCCGCGGCGGCGGGGTCTGTGACGAATCCGCTCTTGCGTGTCGGGACCCGCGGCGCCGTGCCTTCCCGGCCGACTCCGGCGCCTGGGCCGGCACGACCGCTTCGCCGACGAAGCGGCGCAGCGCGAGGGTGAACGGCGAGCGCGGGGCGACCTCGGCGATCGGCAGCGACGCGAGGATCGCCGCATCCGCGGATCTGGGGTCCTGCGGCAGGAACCATACCTCGGGGACGCCCCCGAACCGATCGAGAATGCGGCGGACCTGCCCGCGGGCGTCGACGCCGAGCGTGCCGGGACGGAGCTTGTTCGCGACGACGACGATCGGAGCCGCACCGAGCGTCGCACGCAGGTCGGCGTGGCCGCGCAGGAACCGGGCGACCCCGACGGGATCCGCGCCGACCACCGCGACCACGAGGTCGGCCGCCCGCAGCGCCGCGAGGGTGGCGGCATTGCGTCGCGGGCCGTCGAGGTCGCTCATGATCTCTTCGTCGCGCTCGAGCGATGAGCTCACGTCGACGATGGTGTAGTCGGCCCACTGCCGGCAGGCGGCCAGCGCCGAGGCGACTCTGCGCTCGCTCAGTTCCGGCCACCTCGACGGGCGATTGATACCGGTGAGCACGTCGACGCCCGTACGGCCGAGCGGCACGGCGATGCGCGTGAGCTCGCGTGAATCGAGGCCGCCGAGATCGGCCTGCCGGCAGGCGGCCGCGAAGCCCGGGCCCTCGTCGGCGAGACCGAGCGTGAGCGCCACCGACGGCGCATGCGTGTCGGCATCGACGAGGGCGACATGTCGGCCGCCGCGCGCGAGCTCCACCGCGAGCTCGACCGCGACCGTCGACCGGCCGGGCGCGCCGGCCGGTCCCCACACGACGATGACCCGCGGCGCAAGCGGGGCGCGGCCGGCGCCGGCGCGGCGGGGCCGGCCGCGAGCGCTTCGGCGATGTGCCAGGGCTCGACGGGGTGCGGGAGCGGCGGCTCGAGGCCGCAGGCCGCTGCGATGCGCTCTCCTGCGCGGTCGTCGACGAGCGGCAGCACCCGCGTGCCCGCACGGTCGCACAGTGCGACCACGGTCGGCGACATCGTGGCGCGGGACACGTGGACCACGAGTGCATCGGCGTCGGCGAGAGCCCGCAGCATCGTCTCGGCCTCGGCGCCCAGCATCCCGTCGGCCGCCAGGAGTGCGGGAGCGGATGCCGCGACCTGCGCGATCACGTCGATCCCCTCACGTCGCAAGCCCGCGACGAGGGAGTCGGCCTCGTCGACCGCGACGACGATCCTCACGAGCCGGCGCCTGTCGTCGGAACGATCGACAGGGCGGAACCGTCCGCCATGGCCGCCAGGGTCGCCGACACGTCGGTACGCGGGATCACGAGTTCGAGCGCCGCCGCCCCGCCGCCGATCATCGATTCGTCGCGCGTCACCGACACGACGGTGGCATCGGCGACGAGGATGCGCGGTTCGTCATAGACGCCGCGCTCGAGCAAGGGCGCCGCCCACAGCTCGACGACCGTGCCCGCCGCAACGGACGCCGGCACGTCGACCGCGCTGCGGACGACGACGCTCGTGGTGCGCGCGGAGTCGGCATCTCCGATCGATGCCGACGGCACCAGCTCGCCCTCCTCGATCGTGCGGGTGGCGACCGCGGCCGCGCCCAGGTCGTCGGCGGCCAGGTACGCGCCTGCCACCGACCCCAGGGCGACGTCCACGACCTCGAGGTCGCCGGCGCCGATCGCCTCGCCCGGCACGATGGTGTGCGCCGCGGCGTACACCGGCGCAGTGTGGCGCGCGGCGGAGATGACGAGCCAGACGCCCACGACGGATGCCGCGACGAGCAGCACGCCGAGAAAGAACCGTGCGTCGCCCCAGAAGGCGCGACGCGGGGTGCGGACGGGGTCGCTGACGGCGCTCATGCGTCCATCGTCGCCGAGTCGCCGCGAAGACGTCGGGCGTTATCCACAGGCAACGGGGTGCCAGGACCGCACCCGGAAGGCGGGTCCATAATGGGGGCATGCCCGATGACCCGACCTCTGAGGTGCGGCTGCTCGCGCCCGCTCAGGTGGGCGAGGTGCTCGGCGTCTCGGTCGACGAGGTCATGGCGCTCGTTCAGGAGGGCCGTCTGCGCGGTTACCGCGTGGGCGCACCGGCGCGGTGGCGCATCGATGCCGCGAGCGTCGCCGACTACCTCGACGACCAGGCCGAAGAGGCGCGGCGCATGGCGCTCTGGCAGCAGTCCCAGACGGCGAGCTTCCCGGAACTGTGGGGCACCGGCATCGTCCGCAATCCCGACTGAAACGCTCGCGTTCCGCCTCTGCGCGACGAACCGTCCGGCGTTCGCGTCACGGCAACCTGGGCGCCTCGTCCGCGCGTATCCAGGCGACGGCGCTGAACGGAACGATCCGGTAGCCCGCGACGGCGTCTGCTCGCCGCGGCGCTCCCGGCTCGTGCAGTGCGAGGTCGAGGTGATCAGCCCCGGCACGATCGATCGTGCCCGTGAGGGACCGCCCCGAGGCCAGGTGCACCGCGACCCCGGCACGTCGGCGCACCAGGTCGCGCAGGACGAATCCGAACGTGAGCCGGTCGGCGAGCGGCGAGCGCGGCGGTGCCGGCCGTGCCGTGCGCAGAAGATCGGCATGCGGCGCCGCGACGGCGACGATCGCGTGGAAGGGCGCGATGACGGCGCCGGTGCGTCCCTCGGCAAGCGCCACCCAGTCGGCGCCGACGCCGCTGACGGTGGCCCGGAGCGTCGTGCCGTCGATCAGGTCGAACGCCGCCGTCGGCGGCGCTGCCGTGTCGCGGGCCCCGAGGAGCGCGAGCCGTTCGGCCAGTCGGACCCGCGACAGCCGGAGACGTTCGGCCTCGGTGTCGAGCGCGGCGCGCTCCGCCTCCCATTCGGAGGCCAGCTGATCCTCGAGGTCGTCGAAGAACCGGTCCCAGCGCACTCGGAGAGCGTAGGACAAGTTCACGCAGGGACGTGCGAGTTATCCACAGCGGGCCCGATTACCTGCTCCGATGAGTTCGCTGTGTGGTCTACTGTCCGGATGACAATCCCCTCGTCGAGATTGGCACTCACCGCAATGACGCCCGCAGGCGCCGCCCGCACACCGTACACATCTCGCAGCGCACAGTTGGCAGAGTACTTCGCGCCGCAGCGGACGCCGTCCACCGCGCTCCCGTCTCCAGAGCCCTTCCTCCGCAACCTGACTCTGGGTGTTCTCGAGGTGTTCGCGGGCGTGCGCGAGGTGGATCAGCTGGCCCGCTGGCTCACAGAGGATGCGTATCGCAAGCTCGTCACGCGAGCCAACCTCGCCACCCGCGCGCGGAGCGCCCGCGGTGTCGCGGCGAAGCGCCCGGTGCACGCGATCATGTCGGTGCACGAGTCCTCCCCCGCGGACGGCATCGTCGAGGCGGTCGTGATCGTCCGCGGACCGGCGCGCACGAGGGCCCTGGCTGTCCGGATCGAGGGCATGGACGGACGCTGGCGCGCGACCTCGCTCGCCCTCCTCTGAACCCGGCCGCATCCCGCTGCCCGCAGCGGCACGCAGAGCCTGACGGTCGAGGCCCGACGACGTGACCGGCGTTGGTCGTCAGTCCTGCGTGTCCTTGTCGATGAGCTCCAGGAGCGATCTCAGCGCCTCGCGGATCTCATCGTGGTCGTACTGACCTGCGCGGCTCTCCGCTGAGATGACGCCCGAGCGGTGCACTTTCGAGAAGTCGCCGAACGGGAACGAGTAGGCACCCTTCGTCTCGTGGTTCTCACCGCGGTCGATGCCGAGATGCCAGTGCGAGTACTCGGTCCACCCATGCTTCTCGATGAACGCGTTCTCCTGGTCGGCCGTGGGGGCTGCTTCCGACCAGTCGTCCCGTTCGTCGCGGACGACCTTGCCGTCCCGGACGAGCGCGCGGGCATGGCGGAGCGCGGGCTGGTTCAGTTCGATGGACATGCGGCGACGGTACGTCGCTCGGGTGGGCGCAGGCGAGGGGGTTGACGGATGCCGCGGGCCCGCGGCATCCGTCTGCTCACTGCTTGTACGACGAGAGGAAGTTGCCCAGCCGCTCGATGGCCTCCGAGAGGACGCGCGCCTCGGGCAGCGTGACGATTCGGAGGTGGTCGGGCGTCGGCCAGTTGAAGCCGGTGCCCTGCACCAGGAGCACGTGCTCCGCGACGAGGAAGTCGTAGACGAGCTTCGCGTCGTCGCGGATCTCGTACACGTCGGGATCGAGCCGCGGGAAGGCGTACAGCGCACCCTTGGGCTTCAGGCAGGTCACTCCGGGGATGCGCTCGAGGCCCTCCCATGCAGCATCCCGCTGCTCATGAAGGCGCCCCTCGGGCGCGATCAGCGCGTCGATCGACTGAACACCCGAGAGCGCCGCCTGAACGGCGTGCTGAGCGGGCACGTTGGGGCACAGCCGCGTGGAAGCCAGCAACTGGATGCCTTCGAGGAAGCCCGCCGCATGCTTCTTCGGCCCGGTGATGACGAGCCAGCCAGACCGGTATCCCGCAACGCGGTACGTCTTGGAGAGGCCGTTGAACGTCAGGCACAGCAGGTCGGGCGCGAGGGTCGCGAGCGGGATGTGCCGGGCCTCGTCGTAGAGGATGCGGTCGTAGATCTCGTCCGACAGCAGCAGGAGCGAGTTCTCGCGGGCGATCTCGACGATGCCCTCGAGCACCTCCTTGGAGTAGACCGCACCCGTGGGATTGTTGGGGTTGATCACGACGATCGCCTTGGTACGGGGCGTCACCTTCGCGCGGATGTCTTCGAGCGACGGCTGCCACTCGTCGTCGGGGTCGCAGCGGTAGTGCACCGGGGTGCCGCCCGCGAGACTCGTCATGGCGGTCCAGAGGGGGTAGTCCGGCGCGGGGATGAGCACCTCGTCGCCCTCGTCGAGGAGCGCCTGCATCGTCATCGTGATGAGTTCGGAGACGCCGTTGCCGAGGTAGACATCGTCAGGATCGAACTGCGGGAAGCCCGCCACCTGCTCGTACCGCGACACGACAGCGCGACGGGCGGGCATGATGCCCTTGCTGTCGCTGTAGCCGTGCGCGTGCGGGACGGCCTCGATCATGTCGCGCACGATCTGGAACGGCGCCTCGAAGCCGAACACCGCCGGGTTGCCGGTGTTGAGCTTGAGGATCGTGTGTCCCTCGTCCTGCAGCCGGTCGGCCTCGGCCAGTGCCGCACCGCGGATCTCGTAGAGAACGTTCTGGAGCTTGCTCGACTGGTCGAGGGGGCGGAGGGGACTCATCGCTTCAGGATATCGGGGGGCGATGAGGGCCAATGGACGCCCGCTGGCCCGCCTGCCCATTGTCGAAATCAGGAGATCTGGCGACAACAGGACGGTCTGCGCGAGATCGTCCTGCGTCCGCCAGATCTCCTGATCAGGGCGAGCGGATGCCTCGGCCCGGCCTCGACGCCGGGCCGGGATGCCGCTACTTCTTCCGCTGCTCGGCGGCGCGGCGCTGGGCGCGGTTCAGCTGAGCGGGCTGGCCGGCGGGGGCTTCGGCATCCGTCCGCTGGCCGAAGGCTCCGCGCTGCGGCTCGGCAGCGGGTGCCTGCTGCGCGGGCGCCGCGGCGGCCGCTGCCGCCGCCTGACGCAGACGCGAAGTCGCAGCCTGCTGAACCTGGCCGCGCTCGTTGCGCACCTCCACCTCGCCGGCGTCGTTGGCCGCCGAGTACTGCAGCCGCTGGCCCTCGACGGGCTGCGCCCCCAGACCCTTCGCCTCGACCTGGGTGACCTGATCGGCGTCGCCCTCGCCCTGACGGCGAACCTCGACCTCGAGGTTGTAGAGGTAGCCGACCGACTCCTCCTTGATCTGCCCCATCATGGCCTGGAACATCTGGTAGCCCTCGCGCTGGTACTCGATGAGCGGGTCGCGCTGGGCCATCGCCCGCAGGCCGATGCCGTCCTTGAGGTAGTCCATCTCGTAGAGGTGGTCACGCCAGCGGCGGTCGAGCACCTGCAGCACCACCCGGCGCTCGAGCTCACGCGTGGCAGCCTCGCCGAGCGTCGCCTGGCGGTTCTCGTACGCGATGCGGGCGTCGGAGAGGATCTCGCGCTTGAGCCCTTCGGCGGTGATGCCGCCCTTGCGCCCCGAAGCCTCCGCGACGACCTCGTCGATGGTCACGCCGACCGGATAGAGCGTCTTGAGCTCGGTCCAGAGGGCGTCGAAATCCCAGTTCTCACTGTGCCCGGAACCCGTGTGGTCGTCGATGACGGCGTTGATGGCGTCTTCGATGAAGTGCTGCACGCGGTCGGCGATGTCGTCGCCCTGCAGGATATGACGGCGATCGGAGTAGATCGCCTCGCGCTGACGGTTGAGGACGTCGTCGTACTTCAGGACGTTCTTGCGGATCTCGGCATTGCGCGCCTCGACCTGGGACTGCGCCGACTTGATCGCGCGGGTGACCATGCCGGATTCGATCGCGACGTCGTCGGGGAAGTTGGTGCGCGCGATGATCGCCTCGGCGGCGCCGGACTGGAACAGGCGCATGAGGTCGTCGGTGAGCGACAGATAGAAGCGGCTCTCGCCGGGGTCGCCCTGACGACCCGAGCGACCGCGCAGCTGGTTGTCGATCCGGCGCGACTCGTGGCGTTCGGTCCCGAGCACGTAGAGGCCGCCCGATTCCACGACCTTGGTGCTCTCCTCGGCGACCCTGTCGCGCATCGACTCGTAGACCGCATCCCACTCGGCCTCGTAGTCGTCGGGCGTCTCGACGGGATCGAGTCCCTTGCTCTTCATCTCCTGCACCGCGAGGAACTCCGCGTTGCCGCCGAGCATGATGTCGGTGCCGCGGCCGGCCATGTTGGTGGCGACCGTGACGGCGCCGAGGCGTCCGGCGCGGGCGACGATCTCGGCCTCGCGCGCGTGGTTCTTCGCGTTCAGAACCTCGTGCTTGATGCCCTTCTTCGCCAGCAGGCGCGACAGGTACTCGCTCTTCTCGACGCTCACCGTGCCCACGAGCACGGGCTGCCCGGACTCGTGGCGCTTGGCGATGTCTTCGACGACCTGCGCGAACTTCGCCGTCTCGTTCTTGTAGACGAGGTCGGCCTGGTCCTTGCGGATCATCGGCTTGTTGGTCGGGATCGGCACGACGCCGAGCTGGTAGGTCGACATGAACTCGGCCGCCTCGGTCTCGGCAGTACCGGTCATGCCCGCCAGCTTCTGGTAGAGGCGGAAGTAGTTCTGCAGGGTGACTGTCGCGAGCGTCTGGTTCTCGGCCTTGACCGGCACCGCCTCCTTGGCCTCGATCGCCTGGTGGATGCCCTCGTTGTAGCGGCGGCCGACCAGGATGCGGCCGGTGTGCTCGTCGACGATCATGACCTCGTCGTTCATCACGACGTAGTCGGTGTCGCGCTTGAACAGGGCCAGCGCCTTGATGGAGTTGTTGAGGAACGAGATGAGCGGGGTGTTCGCCGACTCGTACAGGTTGTCGATGCCGAGGTAGTCCTCGACCTTCTCGATGCCGGGCTCGAGCACGCCGATGGTGCGCTTCTTCTCGTCGACCTCGTAGTCGACGCCCGCCTCGAGGGTCTTGGCGATCTTGGCGAACTCGACGAACCAGCGGTTGGCCTCACCCGACGAGGGCCCCGAGATGATGAGCGGCGTGCGCGCCTCGTCGATGAGGATCGAGTCGACCTCGTCGACGATCGCATAGAAGTGGCCGCGCTGGACGAGGTCCTCCTTGCGCCACGCCATGTTGTCGCGCAGGTAGTCGAAGCCGAACTCGTTGTTCGTGCCGTACGTGATGTCGGCGTTGTACTGCTCGCGGCGGACTTCGGGCGTCTGACCCGCGACGATCGTGCCGGTGGTCATGCCGAGGGCCCGGTAGATGCGGCCCATGAGCTCCGACTGGTACGACGCGAGGAAGTCGTTGACGGTGACCACGTGCACGCCTTCGCCGGCGATGGCGTTGAGGTACACGGGGAAGGCGCCCGTGAGCGTCTTGCCCTCACCGGTCTTCATCTCGGCGATGTTGCCGAGGTGCAGGGCGGCGCCGCCCATGATCTGCACGTCGTAGGCGCGCTGGCCGAGAGTGCGCTTCGCCGCCTCCCGTACGGCGGCGAACGCCTCGGGCATGAGCTGGTCGAGAGTCTCGCCGGCCTGGTAGCGGGCCCGCAGTTCAGCGGTCTCCCCGCGCAGCTCTTCGTCCGTGAGGTGCTCGTAGTCCTCTTCGAGGGCGCCGACGGCCTTCACCACCTGCTGGAGCCGCCGGAGGATGCGACCCTCGCCGGCGCGAAGCAGTTTCTCGAGGGGGTTGGCCACGGAGTGTCTCCATCTTCCAAGTAGAGGTGCGACGCAACGGCGCCGATGCCGCCCGGGTGCATGGCCCCAGGCATACCTGCCTATGTTATCCACCTGTGACCTTGGTGTGCGCTGGGTGTGCAGGGCGCGGCGGCGGGCTTCCTTATACTCGGCAAATACATACCCGGTATGCCCGCACGGAGACGAGAAGCCGCTCGTTCGAAGGAGTCGCCATGTCCGTCCGACAGAGCCTGCTGGCGATCCTCGCCCAGGGCCCCTGCTACGGGTACCAGCTGCGCGCGGAGTTCGACCGCCGCACCGGCTCGACGTGGCCGCTGAACGTCGGCCAGATCTACAACACGCTCGACCGCCTCGAGCGGGACGGACTGGTCGAGAAGGGCGATGTCGACGAGCACGGTCACGTCTACTGGCGGATCACGGATGCCGGAGCCGCCGAGGTGCGCGACTGGCTCGCCTCCGCGGTCCACCGTGGCCACGGCACGCGCGACGAGCTCGCGATCAAGCTCGCCGTCGCCGCCACCCTGCCGGGCGCCGACGTGTCGGCGATCATCCGGACCCAGCGCCGCGCCTCGCTCGCGCAGCTGGAGGAGCTCGGCCGCGCGACGTACGGCGGGACGAGCCACGGCGGCCCGGAGGAGCTGGCGTGGACGCTGGTGGTCGACTCGATGACCTTCGCCGCGGAGGCCGAGCTGCGCTGGCTCGACCGCTGCGAGGAGCGCCTGGCGCTCCACCCCGATCGGGCCATAGCGCTGGAGCTCTCCACGGAGAAGCCCAAACGGGGCCGCCCGACTGGAGGCCAGGCGCGCGGCGCCACGCTCACCGCGGCGCCGATCGCCTGACGCGGGCGCGGGGAAGCGGCATCCTGTCGCCTCCCAGGCGGCTCCCGCTACGCTGAACTGTGCACACGAACGCCGACCAGATCGACAACGAGGCTCCGACCGAGCCCGCAGCGATGACCTTCTCCGACCTCGGGCTGGGCCAGCCCGTCCTCAAGGCGCTGAAGGACATCGGCTACGAGACGCCGTCGGCGATCCAGGCGGCGACGATACCGACGCTCCTCGGCGGCCGCGACGTCGTGGGCATGGCGCAGACCGGAACCGGGAAGACGGCCGCTTTCGCGCTGCCGATCATCGACCGGCTTGAGCTGTCGCAGAAGACCCCGCAGGCGCTCGTGCTCGCCCCCACGCGTGAGCTCGCCCTGCAGGTCTGCGAGGCGTTCGAGAAGTACGCCGGTCATCTGAAGGACGTGCACATCCTCCCGGTCTACGGCGGACAGGGCTACGGAGTGCAGCTTTCGGCGCTCCGCCGCGGCGTGCATGTCGTCGTGGGCACCCCCGGCCGCATCATCGACCATCTCGAGAAGGGCACTCTCGACCTCTCCGAGCTGCAGTACCTCGTGCTCGACGAAGCGGACGAGATGCTCAAGATGGGGTTCGCAGAGGACGTCGAGACGATCCTCGCCGAGACCCCCGAGACCAAGCAGGTCGCGCTCTTCTCCGCGACGATGCCGGCTCAGATCCGCCGCATGGCGAAGCAGTACCTGCACGACCCCGAAGAGATCACCGTCAAGGCGAAGACCCAGACCTCCGCCAACATCGCGCAGCGCTACCTCGTCACGGCGTGGCAGCAGAAGATGGACGCCCTGACGCGCATCCTCGAGGTCGAGAACTTCGACGGCATGATCGTCTTCGGCCGCACGCGCTCGGTCACCGAGGAGATCGCGGAGAAGCTCCGCGCACGTGGCTACTCCGCGGCCGCGATCAACGGCGACATCGCCCAGCCCCAGCGAGAGAAGACCGTCAACCAGCTCAAGTCGGGCAAGCTCGACATCCTGGTCGCCACCGATGTCGCCGCCCGCGGACTCGACGTCGAGCGCGTGTCGCACGTCGTCAACTACGACATTCCGACGGATGCCGAGTCCTACGTGCACCGCATCGGCCGCACCGGTCGCGCCGGGCGCTCGGGCGACGCGATCAGCTTCGTCACGCCTCGCGAGCGGGGCCTGGTGAAGATGATCGAGCGCGCGACGCGGCAGGAGCTGACCGAGATCCCGCTGCCGAGCGTCGACGAGGTCAACGTGACCCGCCTCTCGCGCTTCGACGACCGCATCACCGCCGCCCTGGGCGAGGCCGAGCGTATCGAGGCCTTCCGCGACATCGTCTCGCACTATGTCCGCAACCACGACGTGCCCGAGGTCGACGTGGCCGCCGCCCTCGCGGTGGTCGCGCAGGGCCAGACGCCGCTGCTGCTGGAGCCCGACCCGGAGCCGTCGCCGCGTCGCGAGCGCACCGACCGCGCCGACCGCGGGGACCGTCCCGACCGCGGCGACCGTCCTGACCGCGGCGACCGCGGCGAGCGCCGCACGCCGCGCGAAGGCTTCGCGACCTACCGCATCGCCGTCGGCAAGCGGCAGCGGGTCGAGCCTCGCCAGATCGTCGGCGCGCTCGCCAACGAGGGCGGCCTGCGCCGCGACGACTTCGGCGCGATCAAGATCATGCCCGACTTCTCGCTCGTGGAACTCCCCGCCAACCTGTCACGGGAGGCCCTCGACCGGCTCGCGGACACCCGGATCTCGGGGCAGCTCATCGAGCTGCGGCCCGACACCGGGCGCCCCCAGCGCCGCAAGGACGCGGCGTTCGGCTCCGACCGCGACGACCGGGGTTCGCGCGGGTCGTACCGCGATTCCGGCTCGCGGGGCTCGTACGGCGACGACCGTCCGGCGCGCAAGCCGCGCCACAAGCGCACCGACGGCTGAGGGTGATCGAGATCAGGAGATCTCGCGGACGCAGGACGATCCACCACAGATCCTCCTGTTGCCGCCGGATCTCCTGATACGGCGGTACCCCGGGGGCGTTCTCACGCCGTGCGCGAACATTCCCACAGCGGGGGCCGGCCGCTTCGGCCCGCTGCCGGCAGCGCCCATAGGATCGATCCATGGCCGGATTCTGGGGCAGACGCAAGCGCGAGCAGGAAGAGCTGAACACGCAGGACGCGGACCTGGCGCGCCGCGCCCAGCAGGCGCTGGTGGCGGCTGACGAGCGCATCCGCCTCACGACCGACGAGCTCGCCTTCGCCGACGCCGAGCTCGGCCCGGGTTCCACCAAGGAGCTTCGCGAGGCTCTGGAGTCGGTGCGGACGCACATGCAGGAGGCGTTCCACCTCCACCAGCTCAATCACGATGAGATCCCCGACACCCCCGAAGAGCTCCGCACGCGCAACGCGCGCATCGTGCAGCTGTGCGAGTGGGCGGAAGATCTGCTGGACGACCGCACCGCGGCGCTCGCCGCTCCGATCGAACGGGCACGTCGTGCTCCCGAGATCATCGAGAAGGTGCGAGCGGGTGCCGCGCGCCTCCGCCTGCGGCTCCCCGATGCCCGCGCGACCGTAGAGCGACTCGCCGCCCGCTACTCGGCGCATGCGCTGGCGCAGATCGACGCCAACCCCGCCGAGGCGGAGCAGCTGCTCGGCTTCGCCGAGCACAGCGCGGGCGTGGCCGAGCGCCGCCGCGAGGCAGGACAGCGTGAGCAGGCCAACATGGCGCTCGAGGCGTCGACGGAGTCGGTGCGCCGCGCCGAGACCCTCCTCGACGCCGTCGAGACATTCGAGGTGGAGGCGCTCCGCGCCGAGTCGACCCTCGCCGCGATCGTCGAGGACTCGCGGGGCGATCTCGTGGTCGCTCTGAAGGAGCCCCACTCCCCCGCCGTTCAGGCGGCGATCGAAGAGCTGCAGGCCGCCCTGGCGGCGCTTCCGGCGGCAGGCGTCAACACGGATCCGTTCGAACAGCTGTCGCGCCTGCGCGAGGCGAACGCCGGGCTGGATGCGGCCATCGCCGCGGCCCGCGAACGCGCCGCGCGGCCGATCCCGCCTCTGGAGCACGTGCGTCACGCGATCGACGACGCCGACCGCCAGCTCGCCGTCTCGCGTGACGTGATCGCCGGGCACCGCGGCTGGATCGGCGCGGACGCCCGCACGAGGTTCGCCGAGGGCGAGCGCGTACGGCTCGACCTCGACCGCTATCTCGGCGCGTCGGCGGCCGCCGTGACCACGATCGACGAGGACCATCGCGAGCAGGCGTTCGCGATGGCGCGCCGCGCGGCGTTCCTCGCGAGCGAGGCGCTGCAGCTCGCGCAGCGCGACATCGACGCGGCGCGCCCGCAGCCCGACCAGTGGGGCGCACCGGGCTACGGTCAGCAGGGCTACGGCGGAGGCTGGGGCGGCGGCCGCCGTGGCGGCGGCGGCGACCTCATGGGAGGCATCCTCGGCGGACTCGTGATCGGCAGCATCCTGGACGGCTTCATCGACTGACGGATGCCGTGGCGGCCCCGCCGCCGGGTGACCGCGGGCAGACTGCCGGGTCGTCAGCCCGACGTACGCGTCGGGCGCGGCCTCAGCGGCCGCGCCCGACGGGAAGAGTGCGTCAGGATGCCAGTTCTTCGGGCTGTGCCTGGGTGGTCAGCGAGATGACGCCGTAGTCCCAGCCCTTGCGCCGGTAGACCACGCTCGGGTGGTCGGTGCGTGCGTCGATGAACAGGAAGAAGTCGTGGCCGACCAGCTCCATGCGGTCAACGGCCTCCTCGACGGACATCCACTCGGGGTGGAATTCCTTCGTGCGGATGACGACCGGCGTGTAGCCGTCCTCGTCCTCGTTGCCGGTGACGATCGGGATCTCACCGGTCGCGACCGCGCGCAGCACGTCGACCGACGCGGGCTGCACGTCGATGCCCTGGATGGCACCGCTGCCCTTCTCGAACTTGGCACCGCGGGGGTGGTTACGTGCATCGACGCGCTTGTCCTTCGCCCGGCGCAGCTGCTCGCACAGCTTGTCGACCGCGAGATCGAGGGCGGTGAACTTGTCGCCGTCGGTGGCCTCTGCCCGGATGACGGGACCCTTGCCGTTCACGGTGAGCTCGACGGTCTCGTCTTCCATACGGCCGTTGTGATACGCGCGGTGCGTGACTTTGACATCCACGCGTTGAGCGCGCGGCGCGAGGTTCTCGATGCGGGCTGCCTTCTCCTCGACGACTCCGCGGAAGCGATCGGTGATACCCACTCCCACGCCGACGATGCTGGTTTCCATCCCTGACCTCCTTGTTCCGGTCCGCCCGGCCAAGGGCGGACCATCAGTCGCCTTGTCATCCCCACGCTAGCCGGGGGTCCGGGGGATGTCACGTGTGAGTTTCGATTGCGTCGGCTCAGTGTCACCGGGTCGTGGGATGCCGTCGCGGGGTGGCGGCGACCGTGACCGCGGCCACGACGTCGGCGCCCGCGGCCCTCAGCGCGCGCACCGCCTCGGCGAGGCTGGCACCGGTCGTGACGACGTCGTCCACCACGACGACGCGCAGCCCCGAGGCGTCCGCCGCTACGAGGCTGTGGGCCACGTTGCGACGGCGGCCGTCGCGATCGAGGCCCCGCTGGTCGCCGGTGCGGCGTGCAGGACGCAGAAGCCGGCGCCCTCGGCGACCGGCCCGGCGCAGCAGCACCTCCGGTACCCGGAAGCCTCGCCGGCGATACGCCGCTCGCGAGGTCGGCATCGGCACCAGGACCGCGTCGTGCGCTCCCACGCGGGCGAGAGCCGCGTGAAGGGCCGGTGCCAGTGAGACGGCGAGTCCGGTGCGTCCGTCCTCCTTGATCGCACGGACCACACGGGCGGCGACGCCGTCGAACGCCAGTCCGCTCCACACCACGACATCCCCGCCCGGGGCCGGCACACGCGTGCGTCGCGGGTCCGGGACGAGGGCGAGCGCGCACCGTTCGCACAGCGAGACATCGGGTTCCCCGCATCCGGCGCACGAGACGGGAAGCAGGAGCGCGAGCGCATCGGCGCACGCCTCCCGCAGGGCCACCAGGATCGCCATCACCATGGGACGAGCATCGCTGCACGCCCGGGAGGCGACGCGACGGGTCACGCGATCTGTGGAGAGTGCTCCACCGCCGGACGGTGTGGAGGAGCCGCTACTGCGGCGCGCCCTGCTGGGTCGCCAGGAGCAGGATCCCCGTGGCCGTGGCCTGCCAGGCCGTGCCCCGCTTGACGTAGAGGGTGCCGTCCTCGGCCCGGAGCCGCAGGCTCGAGATGCCGCTGCCGCCCGCGATCGACGCCATATCGGAAGCCGCGCCGGACGTGGCGGTCGGTCCGCCGACCACCTGCTCGACGACCGTCGACTCGGCATCGCCGCTGCTCAGCACGCCGATCGTGATGTCGTCGATCCAGGTGACCCCGATGGTCGACACGCCGATCACCGCTCCGCTCGTGACAGCCAGCTGCATCGGGGTTCCCAGCCGCACGGGCACGCCGTCTGCGTCGCGTACGACGCCCGCGACAGACAGCGCGGTGCGTCCTCCCGCGCTGACGACCGCGGCCAGGCGGGTGCCGTCGCGTGAGAGCGCCATGCCGGCGATCGCGGTGGCATCCGGCCACGCATCGGCGACGTCGACGACGTCGCCGCCCGGAAGGAAGGCCCGCAGGGCAGTGGGCTCCTCGCGCGGCACGCTCCACACCGCCCCGAATCCGTCGATCACGGGATCGACCAGGCCACCGCGAGTGTCGAGCGACTCGGCCCCGGCAGCGGTCGAACTCAGACGCACCACCTCGCCCGACCCGAGCCTCGCCGCCGCGAACTCCCGTTCCGGTCCGACCTGCACCGTCGCGGGCACCACCGACTCGACGGCTGCCGAAAGGCCGGGGATCTTGTCGATCTCGTCGCCGGTGAGGAAGCCGAAGCCCTCCTCCGTGAGCACGAGGGGCGCGGCGGGGACGCGCGTGGAGCGCACCGCGACCGGCGCGGCCTCGATGGGCGTGGCGTCCACGGTCATGACCACGTCGGTCACGCTCACGGCCCGGAGACTCTCCTCCAGCTGGGTGACCATGCGGCTCTGGGCCTCGGCCCCCGCAGCCAGCATGGCGTCGCCGACGAAAGCCACGTCGGCCACGCCGTCGTCGCCGACCGGGACCGCCGGCACCGCGGTCACGCCGTCGGGGAACGCCGTCACGACCGAGTCGATGAGCCACTCGCTCGGCGGCTTGTTCACCAGGGCGGCGGCGATGCTGCCGGCCGCCTTCGTCACCGGGAACCAGCGCACGTCGGGCACGAGATACCGCCACGACGGATCGAAGTACATCAGCGGGTAGCGGTGGAACACCGTCGGGAACTGGGCGTCGTCGAGCCAGATGCCGTCGGGTGCCTCGGTGATCCGCCACTCGCCGTCGGCCTGCTTCTCGAGGCGGAACTCCTGGTTGCCCGCCGCCAGCTCGGCGGGCTGGTACGCGCCCTTGTCATCGACGGTGGCCACGACGTCGAAAGCGAAGTCGACGACGCCCTCCTCGGTGTCGACGTAGTCGCGCTCGGCGCGATCGTCGACGATCACCCGGGCCTCCGGCACCCACGTATCGGCGAGGGAGGGCGCGAGGAACTCGCGCGCGACGTCCCAGCGCCCCGCGACGCCCGGACCGGAGCCGGCGTCGATGAAGCCCTCGACGATCTGCTGGGCTGTCGCCCCCGGCTGGGGGCGGTTGGGGATGAACTGCACGTTCTGAGAGCCGTTGCCGGTATTGCCGTTCTCGAGGCCGTACTCGGGCGGCCCGCTCGTCGGAAAGCCCGCGCAGCCGCTCGCGAGCACCGCGCACAGCGCGATGAGGACCGACAGGATCCCGCGTCTGAGGGTCATGCTGCGCCTCCCGCGGGTCCCGCATTCGTCGTTCCGTGCCCCGTTGCCTGCGCCTGGTCACCGGGCACGGGGATCGGAGCGGTGAGGCCCAGGTCGTCGAGGGCGGCGACCGCGTCGTCGCCCGGGTCGACGGGAATGGGCGAGGAACCCTCGAGAGGAACCGCCTGCCGGGGCAGGGTCAACACGAAGTTGGTGCCGCGGCCGGGCTCCGACCACACCGCCAGCTCGCCGCCGTGCAGCTTGGCGTCGCCCATCGCGATGGACAGACCCAGCCCCGTGCCCCCGATGGTGCGCTTGCGCGAGGGATCGGCGCGCCAGAACCGGTCGAAGACATGGTCGACGTCGCCGGCCTTCATGCCGAGTCCGTAGTCGCGCACGCCGAGGGCCACCGCCTGCTGGTTGCTGTCGACGGTGACGACGATCGGGCGGCCCTCACCGTGCTCGATGGCGTTGCCGAGGAGGTTGCGCACGACACGGCGGACACGGCGGGGATCCATGTCGACCGGCGAGTATCCGCCCGGCGCGACGAGGCGTACATCGCTGCCGTGCTGCTCGGCGAGATGCTGCATCGACCCGATGACGTCCTCGGCGAGGTGGGCCAGGCTCGTCGGCTCGAGCTCGAGCTGCACCGAGCCGGCATCGTATCGGCTGATCTCGAGCAGGTCGGTCAGCAGCGTCTCGAAGCGCTGCACCTGGGCGTTGAGCAGCTCCGCCGCACGGGCCGTGGCCGGATCGAACTCGTCGCGCTGGTCGTTGATCATGTCGGCGGCGAGGCGGATGGTCGTCATCGGCGTGCGCAACTCGTGCGAGACGTCGGAGACGAACCGCTGCTGCACGAGCGAGAGCTCGGCGAGCTCCTTGATCTGCGACTCGATGCTGTCGGCCATGGCATTGAAGGAGCGGCCGAGAGTGGCCAGCTCGTCTTCACCGTGCACCTGCAGCCGCACATCGAGCCGGCCCGCCGCGAGCTTGGCGCTGGTCTCGGCGGCCTCGCTGATCGGGGCTGTCACCGATCGCAGCACGAACCACGCGATGCCGCTGATGAGGAGGACGAGCCCGATCCCCACCACCCAGAGGGTGCGCTGTACGAAGGTGAGCGTCTGAGGAGCGTTGGCGAGGTCGTATGCGAGGTACAGCTCATAGGCTGCCACGCCTTCGATGCTGAGCTGCTGCCCGACGAGGATGCCGGGCGTGCTGTCGGCACCGACCGGCAGCCCGACCGGCTGCCAGATCTGCTGATCGGGGTTGGTGCGCACGAGGGCACGCATCGACGGCGTCAGCAGTTCCGGCATGACGGCCTCGTTGGTGCTGAAGTCCTGAGGTGCATTCGGCACCTGCGGGCCGATGCGGTACGCGGCGATCATCCCGGCGGAGGACTGGTCGCGCAGGGCCGTGAACGCCAGGGTCATCACGTTCTGCATCTGTACCGCATCGCTCTGCACCGCCGCGTCGAGCGTTCGCTGGGCGGCTGCGCGGGCCTGCTCCGCGTCGAGCAGCACCTGGTCCTTGCGCGAGACGAAGAGATCGTTCTGGATCGCGAGCGCCATCCAGACGCAGGCGACCGCGACGGCCAGCGCGGTGAACCCGACCGTGACGAGGATCGTGCGGAACCGCAGCGAGCGCCGCCACAGGTCCGCGGTCCGGCCCGGCCACGTGCGCCAGAGGCGCCACCAGGGAAGCGCCGCGCGGGCCGGGAGGACGCCGGTGGGGGTCACGCCCGTTGTCGGCGCCGCCATGACGACCTCAGACGACGGCGCCGGCGCGGTATCCGACGCCGCGCACCGTCGTCACGATCTTGGGGTTGTCGGGGTCCTTCTCGACCTTCGCCCTCAACCGCTGCACGTGCACGTTCACCAGCCGCGTGTCGGCCTTGTAGTGATAGCCCCACACCTGCTCCAGGAGCATCTCGCGGGAGAACACCTGCTGGGGCTTGGATGCCAGCGCCACGAGAAGCTCGAACTCCAGGGGCGTGAGCGCGATGGGTCCGTCGCCGCGGCGCACCTCGTGGGCGGCGACGTCGACGGTGAGGTCGCCGATGCGCAGCGTGTCGCCTGCCGGCTGGCTGGCCGGACGGAGGCGCGTGCGGATGCGTGCGACCAGCTCCTTGGGGTTGAACGGCTTGACGATGTAGTCGTCGGCGCCGGACTCGAGGCCCTTGACGACGTCCGCGGTGTCGGTGCGCGCGGTCAGCATGATGATCGGGACGCCGGACTCGGCGCGGACGCGGGTGCAGATCTCGATGCCGTCCATCCCGGGCAGCATCAGGTCGAGGAGGATGAGGTCGGGCCGTTCGGTGCGCCAGGCGTCGACGGCCTGGGCACCGTCTGCGCAGAAGGCGGTCTCGAATCCTTCTGTGCGCAGCACGATGCCGATCATCTCGGCGAGGGCGGTGTCGTCGTCGACCACCAGGATGCGTGAAGTCATCGCGCGCGTTCGTTCCTTCTCTTCGGCACAGGCGACGGCGGCGCCGTCCCCGAGTGCGCTTCCCACAGAGTAGTCGACGGCCGCTGTGGAGCGGCCGAGCCTCGCCCGAGCGCGCGCCGAGAAGCCGCGGGGCGCGCGGATGCGGCATCCGTCCGATGTGGAACGATAGGGATCGGCCGGCCCGCGCTGCGCAAGATCGCGCGGGGCCGACGGAGAGGGGAATCGTGTCCGCATACCCGGCCTGGACGCCGGCGTCCCGCCCCGGGATCATCCCGCTGCACCCGCTGTCGTTCGGCACGATCCTGGGCCGCTCCTTCGCGGCACTGCGCCAGAACCCGCGCGTGCTGCTCGGCTTCGCGCTCGTCGTGCAGACGCTCGCCTACATCGTGGTTCTCGGCGGCGTGCTCGCGGTCGTGTGGGCGAGCTTCTCGAGGCTGGACACCCTCCAGCCGGGCACGGAGGAGTACGACACCGTCATGGCCGGCTCGATCGGCCTCACGGCGGTCGCCGGAATCGTGCTCTCTCTCGCCGCCGGCGCCCTGAGCGTCATCGTGCAGGGGATCGTCGTCGTCGAGGTGACCCACGCGGCCGTGGCCGAGAAGCTCAGCCTGAGCGCCCTATGGCGCCAGATCAAGCCGATCGTGTGGCGCCTCATCGGCTACTCACTGCTCGTCGTGCTCGCGGTCATCGCCGCGATCGCCGTCGCGGTGCTCGCGATCGTCGGCATCGCCATCGCCGCCCCGCCCGCCGCGATCGGGCTCACCGTCGTCGTCATCGTCGCCGCCATCCCGCTGACGTGGTGGCTGATGATCAAGCTGCTGCTCGCGCCCGCCGCCATCATCGTCGAGCACGCGACGATCCTGCAGGCGCTGTCGCGCTCGTGGACCCTGACGCGCGGGCGCTACTGGCCCGCATTCGGCATCATCATCGTGATCAGCGTGATCTTCGCGGCCGTGGCGCAGGTGGTGAGCCTGCCGATGAGCTTCCTCTCCATGGGGCTCGGCACGATCATCGCGCCGACCGGTGATGCCGAGCCCACGGCGATCATCGGCATCATCGCGGGGGCGCTCCTCACGCAGGTGCTCACGCTCCTGCTGCAGTCGGTCGCCGTCGTGGTGCAGTCCACGGCGACGGCGCTCATCTACATCGACTGCCGGATGCGCCGGGAGGGGCTGGACCTCGACCTGCTCGCGTACGTGGAGCGGCGGGATGCCGGAGCCACGGAGCTCACCGACCCCTACCGCGAGCACGTCGGGCGCGCCGTCGCCCCGCGCGCCGTTCCCCTGATGTACGCGGCGGCCGGATACCCCGCTTCCCCCGCCGGATACGGGCCTCCCGCCGGATACGGGCCTCCCGCCGGCTACGGCCCGCCGCCCGGCTACGGCGCGGCCGCCGGCTACGGCCCGACGTTCGGCTACACGACCAGTGCGGGCGGGCAGCCGGTGCCGGCAGAGCAGCCCGGCCGCCCCCCGTACGGCACCCCTCCCGCATACCGTCCGGCGCATGGCGTCGGTCCCGCGCAGCCTGCGCCGTGGGGCTCCGCTCCCGCCCCTGCCACGGCCGACCCTGCCGGCCCCGGGCAGGCCCCCGCACCGGAGGCGCCCCCGGCCACCGCACCGGCAGGGGCGCCCGGCGAGGAGCCGTCGCCGACCACCTGGACCGCACCGGGCGCTGCTCGGGAAGGCACCGACCGCGAGTCGCCGTGGGCCTGACGTCCCTCGCGGCGGGCACGCTCGCCCGCGCCGCCGCCGGCCCCCCGCTCATACCGGACGGGGACGAAGCGCGGCGCTGGGCCGAAGACGAGCTGTCGGATCCCGCCTACGACATCGCCGAGCCCACCCCGTTCGACCGCATCGCGCGCGCGATCGGCGACTTCATCGCGTCGCTGCTCAACCCCGACCTGTCGGGAGGCTGGGGGTCCACGTTCGCCCTCGTCGCCGCCATCGTGGTGATCGTGGTCATCATCGCCGCGTTCCTCATCTGGGGCGTGCCGCGGGTGACGAGGCGCGCGGCGCCGCGCACGCCCCCGCTGTTCGGCGAGGCGGAGCACCGGTCTGCCGCGGAGCTGCGCAGCGCGGCGGCGGAACGGGCTCGCGCCGCCGACTGGGACGCCGCGATCGTGCTGCGCTTCCGTGCCCTCGCGCGGGGCTGCATCGAGCGCGGAGTCGTCGACCCCCCGCCGGGCGCCACCGTGCACGCGTTCGCACGCGCCGCCGGCGTGGCCTTCCCTACGATCGCGCCGCGCCTGGAAGCAGCCGCGACCGCGTTCGACGACGTGCGATACCTGCGCCGCCCCGGCACCGCCGACCTCTACCGGCTCGTCGAGGGCGTCGACGACGAGGTCGCTGCCGCGCGCGCCGTCGTACACGAGGAGGTGCCCGCGTGAGCGGCGGGGGCACTGAGCCGGTGGCGGGCACGGCGCACCCCCCGGTCGCGACGGCGACGGATGCTGCGCCTCCGCGCCGGCGCCGGGTGGCGGCGTGGATCTCGATCGGTCTCGCGCTCCTCGTGGTCGGCGGCATCGGCGGCGCGGTGTCGGCGGCGAACCAATGGGCGGCGCGCGACGCGCTCGACCCGGACTCGTATGGACCCGACGGCGCGCGCGCCCTCACCCAGATCCTCCGCGACCATGGCGTCGAGGTGCGGGTCACGCGTGATCGTGCCGCCGCCGCCGAAGCCCTGGCTGCGGGGTCGGCCACGCTCGTGCTTCCGGATGCCCCGGCGCTCTCGGACGAGGCCGTCTCGGCGCTCGCCGGGGCTGCGGACGACGTCGTGCTCATCGAGCCCCGCGCCCGCACCCTCGACCTCCTGCTGCCGGGTTCGGCCCCCGCCGGTGTGGCGCCCGAGGGCACCGTGGGGCCGGGGTGCGGCGTCGAGGACGCGCGCCGAGCGGGCGCCCTCGTTCCGGGCGGGGTCTTCACCGCGGGCGCCGACGCCACCGCGTGCTACCCGGCGGGCGACGGATACGGTCTCCTGATCCAGCCTGCCGGTCAGGGACGCATCTCGGCCGTGGACGGCCACGCGCTGTTCCGCAACGAGCACCTCGCGGAGAACGGCAACGCCGCACTCGCGGCGAACCTCATGGGGCGGCATCCGCTCGTCGTCTGGTACGTGCCCAGCATCGGCGACACCGACATCGCCGACACCGACCCTTCTCTGGGCGACCTGACGCCGTCGTGGGTCAGCCCGGTGATCGTGCTGCTGCTGATCGCGGGCGTGGCGGCGGGCATCTGGCGGGGACGCCGGTTCGGCCCGCTCGTCGCCGAGCGACTGCCCGTCACCGTCCGCGCCTCCGAGACGACCGAGGGTCGCGCGCGGCTGTACGCGCGAGCCCGCGATCCGCTGCACGCGGCGGACCGCCTGCGCATCGGCGCGCTGCGCCGCCTCGCTGCTCTGCTCGGCCTCGGCCCCAACGCCGCGGCGCCCGAGATCGCCGATGCCGCCGCAGGGCGCGCCGGGCTCGACCGGCGCGTCGTCCGCGGCATCCTGATCGACGACATCCCGCGCACCGACGCGGATCTCGTCGCACTGACCACACGCCTGAGAGACGTGGAGGACGCCGTGCGTGCGGCCGTCCGCCCCGGAAGGAGCCCCCGATGACGGATACGCCCACAGCGCCCAGCCACACGGCACCGGATCCGCAGACCCTGGACGACGCCGCGCTGCGCGAGGCGATGAACCGCGTGCGCGTCGAGGTCGGGAAGGCGGTCGTCGGGCAGGACGGCACCGTGACCGGCCTGCTCATCGCGCTGCTGGCGCGGGGCCACGTGCTGCTCGAGGGCGTTCCGGGCGTCGCCAAGACGCTGCTGGTCCGCGCGTTCTCGACCGCCCTGGGGCTCGACACGAAACGCATCCAGTTCACCCCCGATCTCATGCCCGGCGACGTCTCGGGTTCGCTCGTGTACGACGCGAAGGCGGGCGAGTTCGAGTTCCGGGAGGGCCCGGTGTTCACGAACGTCGTGCTGGCCGACGAGATCAACCGCACCCCGCCCAAGACCCAGGCCGCGCTTCTGGAGGCCATGGAGGAGCGTCAGGTCTCGACCGACGGCGTGACACGCGCGCTTCCCGACCCGTTCCTCGTCGCGGCGACGCAGAACCCCATCGAGCACGAGGGCACGTACACCCTGCCCGAGGCACAGCTCGACCGGTTCCTGCTGAAGCTCCTGGTCGAGGTGCCCGCCCGGGATGCCGAGTTCGCCGTGCTGCGCCGCCACGCGAGTGGATTCGACCCGCGCGACCTCGCTGCCGCCGGACTTCGCCGCGTCGTGAGCGCCGATGAGGTGCGCGCGGCACAGCGGGCGGCGGCATCCGTCACCGTCTCGGACGACGTGCTCGGGTACGTCGTCGACCTCGCGCAGGCCACCCGCCGCAGCCCCTCGGTGCAGCTGGGTGTCAGTCCCCGCGCCGCGACCGCCCTGCTCGCGGCGTCGAAGGCCTGGGCGTGGCTCGGCGGGTACCCCGCCATCACGCCCGACCACGTGCAGACCATGCTCCTGCCGACGTGGCGCCACCGCATCCGGCTGCGCCCCGATGCCGAGCTCGAGGGGGTCTCGGTGGACGCGGTGCTCGGCTCGGTGGTGCAGCAGACCCGCGTTCCCATCTGAGCTCTCGTCCGGCGCGCGTGGTGCCGGCGGAGCGACGACGAGCGTATCGAGAGCCGAGGAGAACATGTACGTCACGGGCCGTCTGCCGCTGCTGGTCGCGCTCGGGGCCGTCCCCGTAGTGCTGCTCTCTGCGGCGGGGGTGGACGCCTGGCTCGCGGCGGCCGGCTGGGTGCTGCTGTGCCTGGCCGCCGCCCTCGGCGATGCCGCGGCGGCGCCCGATCCCCGACGCCTCACCGTGAGGAGACGGATGCCGCGCCGCGTGCTGCTCGGACAGCAGGCGAGGGCCGATCTCGTGCTCTCGAACGCGGGCGAGCGCCCCCTGCGCGGCCGCGTACGCGACGCCTGGCAGCCCACCGCCGGCGCTCCCGCCGAGCGCGCGGCGATCGCGATACCGCCCGGGGAGTCGCGCACGATCGGGATCCCCCTGCTGCCCCGCCGCAGGGGGGAGCTCCGGTCGCGATTCGTCGTCGTCCGCTCGGACGGCCCGCTGCGTCTGGCCGGACGCCAGGCACGCCTCGACGAGCCGGGCGCGCTGCGCGTGCTCCCCCCGTTCACCGCGCGGCGCCATCTGCCCTCGCGTCTGGCCCGGCTGCGGGAGCTGGACGGGAACACGAGCGTGCAGGTGCGCGGCCAGGGCACCGAGTTCGACAGCCTGCGCGAGTACGTGCGGGGCGATGACGTCCGCTCGATCGACTGGCGGGCGACTGCCCGTGCCAGCACGACGATGCTCCGCACCTGGCGGCCCGAGCGGGACCGCCACGTCGTGATCGTCATCGACACCGGCCGCACGGCGGCCGCGCGGGTGGGCGACGGGGTGCGGATGGATGCGGCGATGGAGGCGGCGCTGCTGCTCGCGGCCCTCGCCGCCCGGGCGGGCGACCACGTGCACCTGCTGATGTTCGACCGCGTCATCCGCGCGCGCGTGACGCGCGTGGACGGGCCGGGCCTCCTGCCGGCTCTCGTGGACGCGATGGCACCGGTGGAGCCGCAGCTCATCGACACCGACTGGGACGCGGCGTTCGCGCAGGTGCGCGCGCTCACCTCGCGGCCCTCGCTGGTGGTCCTCCTCACCGCGCAGGATGCGCCGGAGGCGGCGAGGGGGTTCCTCGGCTCGCTGCCCGCCGTCGCGCGCAGTGCTCAGGTGCTGGTGGGAGCGGTGACGGACGAGCAGGACCCGCTCCCCGATCGTCCGGACGCCGCCGACGTGTACCGTGCCGCCGCGATCGAGCGGAGCACGCAGGATGCCGCCGTCGTCGCGGCGGCGATCGGGCGCGCCGGCGCCGAGGCGATCGCGGCCGCGCCGGAGGATCTGCCGCCGCGCATCGCCGACCGCTATCTGGCGCTCAAGGCCGCCGGGCGCCTGTGAGCGCGACCGCCCTGGGGCAGCGGCATCCGGGACGGGAACGGTCCGAGACGAAACCCTGAACAGCGTCGGAAACGCCGCGAGATCGCGCGTCATACGCGGACACTCCGACCGCCCTCGCTGGGACAGCGCGGTTCGTAGCGCTAGCCTCACGACGAGGAAAGGAGTCCGCCATGTCGGATACCGCCATCCCGCCCACCACGGTGAACAGGCTCGTCGCGGAGGCCCTGGGAACTTTTCTGCTCGTCTTCGGCGGCGTCGGGGCAGCGTTGTTCGCAGCCACGTTCCCCGCTGACTCCGAGGGGAACCCGCTCGGGATCGCCTTCGTCGGCGTCTCGCTCGCGTTCGGCCTGACCGTCGTGGCCGGCGCCTACGCCTGGGGGCCCATCTCGGGCGGCCACTTCAACCCCGCGATCACTCTCGGGCTCGCCGCGGCCGGCCGCTTCGAGTGGAGCAAGACGGTCGGGTACATCGTCGCGCAGGTGATCGGCGGCGCCCTCGGCACGACCCTCATCGTGCTGATCGGGATCTTCGGCACCGACAACTGGCTCGGGAACGCCCAGGACGGCGGCTTCGCCTCGAACGGATTCGGCGACCGCTCCCCCGGCGGCTTCGCCCTCGGCGCCGCGATCGTCGCCGAGGTGCTGCTGACCGCGATCTTCGTGCTCGTCATCCTGGGTGTCACGCACTCGACACGCGGAACCGCGGCACTCGCGCCGCTGGCGATCGGCCTCACGCTCACGCTGATCCACCTGATCTCGATTCCGATCGACAACACGTCGGTGAACCCGGCCCGTTCGATCGCCGCGGCCATCTACGGCGGCCCGGAGGCACTCGCACAGCTGTGGGTGTTCATCGTCTTCCCGATCGTCGGCGGCCTCATGGCCGGCGTCCTCCACCGCGCGCTCTTCGAGCCCAAGGGCACGCTGCCGCCGGTACAGGCCGAGGCACGCGTCCCCTAGTCACCGCATCCACGACAGTCACCGCATCCACGACAGTCACCGCACGCACGACGAGAGCGGCCCGCCCCCTTCCGGGGACGGGCCGCTCCGTGTGCCGGCGAGGATCAGACGAGGTCGAACCTGTCGAGCTCGGTGACCTTGCCCCACGCCTTCACGAAGTCGCGCACGAACTTCTCGTGCGCGTCATCCGACGCGTACACCTCGGCGACGGCGCGCAGTTCCGAGTTCGACGCGAACAGCAGGTCGACGCGGGTGCCGATGCCGACCGGCTCGCCCGAGCCGTCCTTGGTGCCCGAGAACGCGTGCGAGCCCGGGTCGAGCGGCTTCCAGGTGGTGCCGAGGTCGAGCAGGTTCACGAAGAAGTCGTTCGTGAGCACGCCCTTGCGGTCGGTGAAGATCCCGTAGTCCGAGTCGTCCCAGTTCGCACCGAGCACGCGGAGGCCTCCGACCAGGACGGTGAGCTCGGGAGCGCTCAGCGTGAGGAGGTTGGCGCGGTCGATGAGATGGTGCTCCTCGGGCATGAACGCGCGGGGACCGTAGTAGTTGCGGAACCCGTCGGTGATCGGCTCGAGGAACGCGAACGACTGCACGTCGGTCTGCTCCTGCGTCGCGTCCGTGCGCCCGGGGTGGAAGACCACCTCGGCGTCCACGCCGGCGTCCTCGGCGGCCTTCTCGACCGCCGCGTTGCCGGCGAGCACGATGAGGTCGGCGAGCGACACCTTCTTGCCGTCGGTGCGGCCGTCGTTGAACGACGCCTGGATCTCTTCGAGCTTGGCGATCACCGTGGCCAGCTGGGCGGGCTTGTTGACCTCCCAGTCCTTCTGTGGAGCGAGGCGGATGCGGGCGCCGTTGACGCCGCCGCGCTTGTCGCTGCCGCGGAACGAGGATGCCGCCGCCCACGTGGTCTCGACGAGCTGCGACACGGTGAGACCGGACTCGAGGACCTGCGCCTTGAGTGCAGCCGCGTCGGCGGCGTCGATCAGCTCGTGGTCGACCGCGGGGACGCGGTCCTGCCACAACAGCTCCTCCGCGGGGACCTCGCTGCCCAGGTAGCGCTCGATCGGGCCCATATCGCGATGGGTCAGCTTGAACCACGCGCGTGCGAACGCGTCGGCGAACGCCTCGGGGTCGTCCTTGAAGCGGCGGGAGATCTTGTCGTACTCGGGGTCGGTGCGCAGCGCGAGGTCGCTCGTGAGCATGCGGGGCTCGCGACGGCCGTTCGAGTGCGCCAGCGGCACCATGTCGGCGCCGCCGCCGTTGATCGGACGCCATTGGTGGCCGCCGCCCGGGCTGCGCATGAGCTCCCACTCGTACGCGTAGAGGATGTGGAAGAACTCGTTGTCCCACCGCGTCGGGTGGTACGTCCACGTCACCTCGAGGCCCGACGTGATCGTGTCGTCGCCGCGGCCGGTGCCGTGGTTGTTCTTCCAGCCCAGCCCCTGCTGCTCGAGGCCGGCCGCCTCGGGGTTGTCCTCGATGTTCGTGTCGGGCGCGGCACCGTGCGTCTTGCCGAAGGTGTGCCCGCCGGCGATCAGCGCGACGGTCTCTTCGTCGTCCATCGCCATCCGGCCGAATGTCTCGCGGATGTCACGGGCCGAGGCCAGCGGGTCGGGGTTGCCGTTGGGGCCCTCCGGGTTGACGTAGATCAGGCCCATCTGCACGGCGGCGAGGGGCTTCTCGAGCTCGCGGTCGCCTGAGTAGCGCTCGTCGTCCAGCCAGGTCGTCTCAGGACCCCAGTAGACGTCGGCGTCGGGCTCCCACACGTCGGCACGGCCACCGGCGAACCCGAAGGTCCGGAATCCCATCGACTCGAGCGCCACGTTGCCGGCGAGGATCATGAGGTCGGCCCACGAGAGCGACTGGCCGTACTTCTTCTTGACCGGCCACAGAAGTCTGCGCGCCTTGTCGAGGTTGACGTTGTCGGGCCAGCTGTTCAGCGGAGCGAACCGCTGCTGCCCGGCGCCGCCGCCGCCCCGGCCGTCCGTGATCCGGTAGGTGCCGGCGCTGTGCCACGCCATGCGGATCATGAGCGGGCCGTAGTTGCCGAAGTCAGCGGGCCACCAGTCCTGCGACGTGGTGAGGGTCTGGGCGATGTCGGCCTTCACCTCGGCGAGGTCGAGGGCCTCGAACGCCGCCTTGTAGTCGAAGTCCTCGCCCAGCGGGTTCGCGACGGCCGGGTTCTTGGCGAGGATCTTCAGGTTCAGCTGGTTGGGCCACCACACCGAGTTGGCGTTGCCCGTGGTGGGGTGCGGCTGTCCGCCGTGGATGACCGGGCAGCCTTCCGACTCGTTCGGCCGGGGCCGGGTCTCGCCGTCCTCGCGCTCGTCGACCGGGGTGTCGATCGGGGTGACCGCCTGATCGGCGTCGGTCGGGTTCTCACCGATCTCCGGGATCGTTTCGTTGGTGTCGGTCATGACTTCCTTCCAATCGGGATGGGCTAGGGGAATCGGACGGTCAGGAGAGCGAGGCGGCCGCGGCGGGCGAGCTCGATGCGGCTTGAGCGCACGCCGGGCACACGCCCCAGAACGTGACCTCGGCCGCCTGGAGGGCGTAGCCGCGCGCGTCGGACGGCGTCAGGCATGGCGCCGCACCGATCACGCAGTCGACGTCTTCGACCGCGCCGCACCGGGAGCAGATGAGGTGGTGGTGGTTGTCGTCGACCCGCAGCTCGAAGAGGCCGGGCAGACCGGCGGGCTCGATGCGGCGCGCGAGACCAGCGTCCACGAAGTCGCCGAGGGCGTTGTAGACGGACTGCAGGCTGGTGCCGGGGATGGTCCGCGCGACGACGGCGTACAGCTCGTCGGCACTGGCGTGCGGACGCTCCACCAGAGCCCCGACGACCGCGCGCCGGGAGTCGGTCACCCGAAGCCCGGCCGAGCGCAGCATCGCCGTCGTGTCGACGGCGTGTGCATCGCTGGAGGGGTGGGGCGCCATGCCTCCACCTTAGCGTTGTTTTGAGTTACTCAAAACAGTGGTAGCGGCATCCGATCCCGGCTCAGCCGGCGACGAGCGTCGGAGTGCCGGCCTCGTACTCGGTGAGATCGCCGTCCTCCCCCTGCCGGTGGGCACGACCCCCGACGACGAGCATGTAGAGGAGGAACAGTGCGAGGGCGGTCGCACCGATGCCGATCTTCACCGGCCACGGCCACGGCTGCGCGGTCACGAACCCCTCGATGACGCCGGAGACCCCCAGAGCGATGACGAGACCGATCGCGATCGTCGCCAGCGACCGCCCGGCCGCGGCGAGCGACTCGCCGCGCGACCGGGGTCCCGGGGCGACCCACGCCCAGAAGATCTGCAGTCCCGCGGCGCCGGCGACGAAGATGCACGTGAGCTCGAGCAGCCCGTGCGGGAGGATGTAGAGCACGAAGACGTCGGCACGGTCGAATGCCGCCATGACAGCGGCGGCAGTGCCCACGCCGACCGCATTCTGCACGAGCACCATGAGCGGCCAGATGCCCGTGATCCCGAACAGCACGCATTGGGCGGCGATCCACGCGTTGTTGGTCCACACCGTGCCGGCGAAGACGGCGGCGGGGTTCTCGCTGTAATAATCGGTGAACTCGTTCTCGGCGTACTGCTCCAGCTGCGCGCGGCTGCCGAGGCTCGCGATGAGCGCGGGATCGCCCGACACCCACAGCGCCACCACCGTCATGACCGCGACGAAGCCCACCGCGATGGCGAGCGTCGTCCACCGCACGCGGTACAGCGCCGCGGGCAGCTGCAGGGCGAAGAACCGCGGGATCTGGCGCATCACGTTCTCGGGAGCGCCCGTCAGCCGCAGCCGCGCGCGCCCCAGCATCGTCGAGATGTGGTCGCCCTGGACGCTCCGGCCCGCAGACGTCTTGGCGTCGGCGAGATCGGCGGATGCCGCGCGATAGCGGGTCACCAGCTCATCGACCTCTGCTCCCGAGAGGCGGCGGGCCCGGCTCAGCTGCTCCAGGCGCGCCCACTCCTCGCGCCGGGCGGCCGCCAGCGCATCGAGGTCCATGCGCTTTACTGTAGCCATGAGCACGCCCCGACCTGCCCCGCCCGAGAGCCCTTCCCGGGTGAACGTGGTCGACATCGCCCAGGACGAGGTGCTCACCGGGGAGGCCGTCGCGCTCGACGTCCAGCCGCTCGGGTACTTCCTGCGCGCGCTGGGGGTGCTCATCGACATGCTGCTGGGCGTGGCGGTCCTGCTGCTGTCGGCGTGGGCGATCGGATGGCTGATCTCACTGGATGCCATCGACCAGGCCGTTCTCCCGATCCTCACCATCGTGCTGCTCGTGCTGGTCATGATCGTCATCCCGACAGTCGTCGAGACCACGACCCACGGACGCAGCCTCGGGCGCCTGGCCGTCGGCGGACGCATCGTGCGCAGCGACGGCGGCGCGGCCGGCTTCCGCCACGCCTTCATCCGGGCGCTCGTGGGCGTCTTCGAGCTGTGGTTCACCCTGGGCGCCGTCGCCGCTCTCGTGGGTGCCTTCACCCCGCGCTCCCAGCGCCTGGGAGACCTGCTCGCCGGCACCTACTCGGAGCGCACCCGCACCCCGAAGCTTCCCGACGTGTGGCTCGGCGTCCCGCCCGCTCTCGCGGATTGGGCGCCCGTCGCCGACGTCGCACGGCTCCCCGAGCGCCTCTCGCGGCGGCTGGCGCAGTTCGCCCGCTCGGCGACGAGCATGGAGCCCGGGGCGCGCACGCGGGTGGCGGCATCCCTCGCCCGCGAAACCGCCGAGCACGTCTCGCCGATGCCCGCCGTCGACCCCGAGACGTTCCTCGTCGGCGTCGTCGCGGTGCGCCGCCAGCGCGAACTGCGAGCGCTGCAGCTGGAGACCGCGCGTGCGGAGGCGCTCGCCGCGCCGGTGTCGGCGCCCCCGCGCGGCTTTCCCGAACGCTGAGTCCGGGTCCGGGGGCCGAGCCCTCAGTACCGGTAGTGGTCGAGCTTGTACGGACCCTCGACCGGAACGCCGATGTAGTCCGCCTGCTCGTCGCTCAGCGTGGTCAGCTGCACCCCGAGTGCATCGAGGTGCAGGCGGGCCACCTTCTCGTCGAGGTGCTTGGGCAGGGTGTGCACCGCGGTCGGATACTCGTCCCGCTTCGTGAACAGCTCGATCTGCGCGAGCACCTGGTTCGTGAACGACGCGCTCATGACGAACGACGGGTGGCCGGTGGCGTTGCCCAGGTTCAGCAGGCGGCCCTCGCTCAGCACCAGCACGCTCCGGCCGTTCGGCAGACGCCACTCGTGCACCTGCGGCTTGATCTCGATCTTCTCGGCGCCCGCGAGGGATTCCAGCCCCGCCATGTCGATCTCGTTGTCGAAGTGGCCGACGTTGCCGACGATGGCCAGGTGCTTGAGCTCCAGGAGGTCGTCGGTCGTCACGACGTTCTTGTTGCCGGTGCCCGTGATCACGATGTCGACCTGCCCGGCGACGTCGGCGAGACGCGCGACCTGGTAGCCGTCCATCGCCGCCTGCAGCGCGCAGATCGGGTCGACCTCGCTGACGATGACGCGCGCGCCCTGGCCCCGCAGGGCCTCGGCAGCACCCTTGCCCACGTCGCCGTAGCCGCACACGAAGGCGACCTTGCCGCCCATCAGCACGTCGGTGGCACGGTTGATGCCGTCGGGGAGCGAATGGCGGATGCCGTACTTGTTGTCGAACTTCGACTTCGTCACCGAGTCGTTGACGTTGATGGCGGGGAAGAGGAGATCCCCGGATGCGGCGAGCTCGTAGAGGCGGTGGACGCCGGTGGTCGTCTCCTCCGTGACGCCGAGCAGGTCGCCGGCCATCCGCGTGAACCGCTGCGGGTCGCGCGCCAGGCTCGCCCGGAGAGTGTCGAGGATGATGCGGTACTCGGCCGAGTCGTCGGCGGCAGCATCCGGAACAGCGCCCGCCTTCTCGAATTCGACGCCCTTGTGCACGAGGAGAGTCGCGTCGCCCCCGTCGTCGAGGATCATGTTCGGGCCGTCTGCGCCCTCGGCGGACCAGTCGAAGATGCGATCGGCGAGACGCCAGTACTCCTCGAGGGTCTCGCCCTTCCAGGCGAAGACCGGCACGCCCGCCGGGGCGTCGACGCTGCCCGTCGGCCCCACCACGACCGCCGCCGCCGCCTCGTCCTGCGTCGAGAAGATATTGCAGCTCGCCCAGCGCACCTGCGCGCCGAGGGCCACGAGCGTCTCGATGAGCACCGCCGTCTGCACCGTCATGTGCAGCGACCCCGCGATGCGGGCACCCTTCAGCGGCTGGGTCGCCCCGAACTCCTCGCGGAGGGCCATGAGGCCCGGCATCTCGTTCTCGGCGAGGCGGAGCTGGTGACGACCCGCCTCGGCGAGCGAGAGGTCCGCGACTTCGTACTCGAAGCTCCCGCGAGCCTCCGGGAGGTCGGTGCGGGCAGGCGTGGCGACGGGCGCGTGGGTCGGCATCCGTCCATTCTCCCATGCCCGCGGGAGGCCTCGGAGAGCAGTGGGATCAGGCGCGGAGGGTCTCGTGCCGCACGACCACCCAGCCTTTGGGCACCGACAGGCGGTCGGTGTGGATCGCACAGAGGTCGTGGGCGTGCGGGTCGCCGGCCGCACCCAGCGGGCCGAGCGCCGCCATCTGGTCGCCGTAGTCGTAGGTGAGCGTCGACACCGCCTCACGGGCACAGCCGACCTTGGAGCAGACTCTCTCGCGCATCGGGTCGACGCTATCGCGCACCGGCGGCACGCAGACGGATGCCGCGCCGCCGCGTCGTCGCCCCGTTCCGGGTCCGCAGCGGGCTCGGGGTCTGATCCTCAACTGAGGACCTGCGCCGGAATGCGGACCCGAACCGAGCCGATCGTCCTCACCTCGGCGCGGATCCTCAACTGAGGACGAGACCGTGAGAACTAGGATGGAGGCATGGCGTGGCGTCGGACCCGGACCAGCGAGCGCGCACCGCGCCGCGCTTCCCGTCACGGCAGGCACGGCCGCGAGGGCCGCAGCCCCGTGGTGCGTCCGCCCCTCCCCCCACTCGACACCCGGGTGGACCGGTTCGATCTGTCGGTCGGCACCGCGGCGGAGTTCCTGCGGTCGGCCTGGACCGAGCTGCGCGACGTGCGGTTCGAGGTCGCCGACATGCCCGCCTCGACCGGCGACGACGGCATCCCGCGCTGGACGGTGCTCCCCAGCGAGGGCCGCATCATCCTGTACCGCCTGCCCATCGAGCGGCTGAGCCATCTGCACCGCGACGACGAGCTGCACCGGCGCATGCTCGTGGAGGGCGCCGTGTTCCGCGCCGCCGCCGAATACCTCGACCGCGATCCGTGGGATCTCGGCCCGGAGCGCTTCCGCTACTTTTGACGCGGCTCGGATCAATGCGAGCTCTAGCGAGCGTTGATGCGAGTCGGGTCAAGGTCGAGTAGCGAGGAACGAGCGTATCGAGACCCACCGGGGCGCCAGCAGAGGTCGCCCGCTCCCGAGCCGCGTCAGGGGTAGACGACGATCTCGGGGGTCGCGACGTCGGCCGGCCACACCGGAACGCCCGCCAGAGCGCCGTCGCCGGCGAACGACAGGCCGGCGCGCACGGGCGCCCCGGGGTCGATCGTGTAGAGAACGCGCGCGGCCAGGCGCACCGCCACGGATCCATTGGCGGGAACCGTGAGATCCAGCGGCGACCCGCCGTCGGCGGGCGTGACGGCGACCTCGACCGGGTCGCTCGACGGGTTGACCACAGAGAGCGTGGGGGTGGGTCCGCCGGGGGTCGCGAACAGCGAAGGCACCGAGACCTCGGGTGCCGGCGTGTACCACGCGAAGTCGTCGCCTTCGCCGACGCCGGTCGCCTGCCACACCGCCGCGACGAGGGGGATGTCGGCCTGGACGGTGACCGTGTACGACCCCGCTTCCAGCCCGGGGAGTGCGAGCTCGAGCGGCTTGCCCTCCTCGAGCGCCACGCTCTCGGGCTCGCGCGCGGGTTCGGTGCGCCCGACCGGGGTCACGGTCACCCGGGCGGTGGTCGTGGCCGAGGGGGCCAGCATCCGCAGCACGGTCACCTCGTCGGAGGCGCCGTCCCCGCCGGAGGGGCGCGTCACCGTCACTCCCGTGATCGCCTGACTGGCCTCGGCCTGCGGCACGGGACCGACCTGGTCCACACCGCCGGGAGTGAGGGTGCGGGTGATGCTCGCCTGCAGTGAGGCGTGGATGGCCGCACCCACCGCCGACACGCGCACGACGGGGGTCTCTTCGCCGAACGCGATGCCCGCCAGGGGCACGATGCGCTGCGTGCCCGGTGCCACGACGAGGTCTACGCCGCCGGGAGGCGACTGCGGACCCTCCGCGCCGTACACGGTGAGCTGCACGGTCGCCGGCACGGTGCCCGGGTTCGCGAGCAGCACCAGGTCGGCGGCGCCCGTCGCCGCCGACCCGCCGACCAGCCACGAGTCCAGGAGCGGCGGACGGCACGCGGAAGCGGCATAACCCGACAGGTCATCTGCCGAGACGGTGGCCGCGCCGGTGGCGGCGACCTCGATCGCCCGGCCGTCGGCGGGTGCGGCGGTGTACGCGAGGGGCCCCGGCCCGACGTCGACGGTCTCGAGCTGCTGCTCCTGTGGTGCGGCGTCGTCGCCGGCACCGACGACGACGGACTGCGGCGCCACGACGTCGACCGCGGCCGCATCGGCGGGGTTGCGTCCGATCGCGAGGAGTGGCCCGTCGCACGCGATCAGGGAGGCCGCGGGGGCGGGCATCGCGGTGACGCTGAGCGGCGTGCGCGCGACGGTCGGCCACGGAACCGACACCGCGGTGACGACCGCGACGACGGCGATGATCGACACCGCCGTGCCGATCAGCATGCGGGCGCTGGTGGTCGCCCAGCGGAAGACGCGGCGATCGCTCATCGTCCCTCCTGCCAGTGGGGCCCCACGACGCGTGGCGTGCGGCGCGCCTCGCGGATCGAGGCGGCGGTGGGCACGGCGAGGAGCAGCGCGATACCGAAGATCGCCAGCTGGCCGAAGGCGATCCAGCGGCCGAGCGCGGCGACGGATGCCGACTCCCCCGGCCGTTCGGTGATCTCATCGACGACGCGCCAGAGCTCGCCCTTGGCGGTGTCGCCGACGACGACCAGCGTGTCGCGCTGGCCGAGCGCGGTCATCGCCGACAGACGCGTCGTGCGGGCAGCATCCGTCTCGGGCGGGGTGGCGGGCGCGAGCAGGATGAACCCGATGCCGAGATCGGCAAGCTGCCCCACGGCGTCCTCGGACGACGGGGTCACCAGGTCGGCGGCGAGCCCCGCCAGCACCTCGTCCTGAGCGGTGGCCACGGTGCGCGTCGACAGCACCGTGCTCTGGCCGCCGATCGTCTCACTCGCGCCCCATACCACTTGCGCGGCGACGCCCGCGTCGGCCTGCGGCGTCAGCACGATGGTGCCCACGTCGGGGTCGTCGCGGCCTTCGGCGGCCACGAAGGCGGGGAGCGTGCTGGCCGGTCCGTTCGCGATCGTCGCGGTGCCCCGCACGAACGCCGTGAGCGACGGCACCGCGAGCGCCAGCGCCCCGGCGAACACGAGTGTCGCGGCGAGCCCGCGCACCAGCGCGACACGCGGGGCCAAGCCGGCGTCGAGCGCGACCAGCGCCCCGCCCAGTGCGCCGAGCCAGGCGAGGCTCAGGCCCGCTCCCGGCCAGAGCGGAACGGTGATCGACTGCACGAACGAGACCGAGATGCCCACCGCCGCGAAAGCCGTGCCGAGGCCGAGCGCCGTCACCGCCAGGAGCGCGATGCCGGCAGCCCAGCGCTGCGTCAGCGGAGCGGCGAGCGCGAGCAGCGCGAGGGGAACGCTCAGCAGCGGCACCCACCACGTCGGCCCGTCGGGCAGGAGCGTGGTCCAGCCCGCGAGGTCGGGGGTGGGGATGCCGGCCGCCAGCAGTGCGCGGCCCGCCGTGTCGGCCGCGGCCTGCGGGCCCGCCCACGGCACGCCCGGGTCGGCCACGAGGCCCCACGCGCGCCCGGTGGTCACGGCGTTCCACACGAGCGGAACAGCGAGCGCGACCGAGGGGACGAGCGTCCAGATCAGGCGCGCGACGCCGCGCCCGCCCCGGAGGATCACTGCGAGCAGCACGGTGCCGACCCACAGCACCGCCATCGCGGGCGTGAGCGACGGAGCGGTGGCGAGCACGGCGGCGAGCAGGATGGATGCCGTGCCGGCGCCCGCCCATGAGCGGTGGGCCACCGCGCCGGCGGCGAACAGCCAGGGCAGCAGCAGATGCAGGATCACGCCGGTCGGCCGCCCCTGCGTCAGCGCGACGAGCAGCGTGGGCGAGAGCGCCCAGACGGCGCCTCCGAGCAGCCGGAGACTGGAACGCTCGGTGACGCGGGTCGCCGCGAACCAGCCGCCCAGCGCGGCCAGCGGGAGCGCCAGAATCCAGAGCAGCACGAGAGCCCGCGAGGGCGCCCACGGCCAGAGCGATCCCAGCACGGCGACGACGGCCGAGAACGGATCGGCGGGCGCGATGGTGTCGATCCCCAGCGCGCGCTGACCGTAGACGGCCTCGTCCCAGAGCCGGCCCACCGAAGTCGCGAGCGGCTGGAGCGCGCCGCCCCCGAGCACCGGCCACGCCAGGAGCGCCGTGAAGGCGGCGACCGAGCCGGCGAGCGCGGCCAGCACGAGCCAGGCGCCTCCCCCGGCGAAGAAGCGGAGATCGCTCCGCCGATGGCCGCCGATCGCGACCTCGGGGTCGTCGTCGAGCCGTTCGCGCAGCTCGGTGTTCGTGGTGCGCAGCGGGGCGATCTGCGCCCACGACGCGGTTCGTGCCCGAGCCAGCCGTCGTCGCGCGCGCCAGACTGGCACGACGGCCACGAGGGCGACGGCGGCCGCCGCCCATTCCGGGGCGATGCGACCGGGCTGTTTGCGCGCGAGGTCGGCGATGGTGCGCCACACTGCCAGCGGGAGCAGCGACAGCCAGTGCAGCGGCACGGCCGGCGCCGGGGCGTATGCCATACGCCGGTGCAGCTGCGCGACCCGCTCGGCGTACACCGCGCGGCGCTGCCGCTGCGGCGTGAGCGGAGTCGGCAGGCCGGCGACGCCGTCGCCGGCGACCGCGACGAGCGCGCCCGGCACCAGCGACACGCGGCCGCCCGCCAGCCGGGCCCGCACTCCGAGGTCGAGCCCCTCATCGGCACCTGCGAGACCACGGTCGAGCCCGGCCAGCCGCGCCCACGCGTCGGAGCGGACCAGGATGCCGCGCACATCGGTCCCGAGCACATCCTCGCGCGCGTCGTGCTGCCCTTGGTCGAGTTCGCCGTCGGCGAGCCCGACGGTGCGGCCGAGCCGCGTCATGCCGACGCCGAGCGAGACGATCTCGGAACGGTCGTCCCAGCGCACGAGCTTCGGCGCCACGAATGCGAGCGACGGTGCGACCTCGAGGGCGCCGGCCAGCCGCGCCAGCGCGTCCGGTTCGGGTGCGGTGTCTTGTGCGAGCAACCACACCACGTCGCCGTCGAGCCCGGGAGACGATACCAGCGAGGTGGCGGCGGCGTAGCCGGTCGAGGCCGGGGCCTTCACGACGGACGCTGCGCCCGCGGCATCCGCGATCTCGAACAGGCGCTCGTCGCCGCCGCACAGCACGATGGTGAGCACGTCGACCGGCCGCGACTGCTCCCGGATCGCCGCGAGCGTGCGGCGCAGGTGGAACGCCGCCGGCGTGCGGCCGTCGGGACGCACCACGACGACCGCATGGACCCGATTCGACGTGCGCGGGTTCGACGGCACGCCTCTCGAAGTCACGGCGTTCGAAGGCGCAGTGTTCGAAGGCACGGTGTTCGTTGGTGCAGGGAGCATGTCCTGGTCAGCCTAGGCGCGCGCGTTCATCCCCCCGGATGCACGCGCCGGGTCGGCCGGATCGAACCGGCCGACCACGCGCGTCTAGCCCGCTCGACGCTTCAGCTTGCGACGCTCCCGTTCGCTCAGACCGCCCCAGATGCCGAACCGCTCGTCGTTCTGCAACGCGTACTCGAGGCATTCGCCCCGGACGTCGCACGACGTGCAAATGCGCTTGGCATCTCGTGTGGAGCCGCCCTTCTCAGGGAAGAACGCCTCCGGATCGGTCTGCGCACAGAGCGCATCGGTCTGCCACGCGAGCGGATTGTCTTCTTCCGCCTCGATGTTGCGGCGTACCCCCGGAACCCCCAGTTGAACCGGATCGACGAACCAGTCGTCGGGAACGCCGGAACGGAACTGCGAAACCGTCATGTCGTTCTCACCCCCCGAGATCCTGCTCCACGCTGGTGCGTGTACGGCTAATTACACCCGTGTAGTTCGGTGAGGTCAAGTCGCAGATAGTAAAGGCTCAACCGGCTCTTGAACCTTCACGACGCGCCGTCGGCGTGTCGCTCTGTCATAACGGTCCGATGAGAAGCCGATGAGGATGCCGCTCAGCGACCCGGCAGCGCGATGAACAGCTCGCCCTCGCCCGTGACGCGCACCCCGCCCTCGTCGGGGGTCACCAGCACCGCGCCGCCCGGCAGAAGCCGTGCGCCGGCGCTCGACGTCGTCCCGGAGACCTCGGGAGCACCCGCCGTCGCCACGGCGATCGACGTGCCGCTGAGGGCCACCTCGACGCCGTCGGCCGTCGGCGACACGGCGAGGAGCGCGAAGTCGGCGACCGGGACGTCGTACCGGCGCACGCCGGGCGCGACGTCGCGGCTGCGGATCACCGGCGGGAGGCCGGGCGACGGGTCCAGCACGCTCACGAGCTCGGCCGCGTCGACATGCTTCGGGGTGAGGCCCCCGCGCAGCACGTTGTCGCTCGCGGCCATGAGCTCCACGCCCAGTCCCTCGAGATAGGCGTGCAGCATGCCGGCGGGCACGAACAGCCCCTCGCCGCGCCGCAGGGTGATGAGGTTCATGAGCAGCGCCACGACGATGCCCGGGTCGCCCGGGTAGACGGCGTGCAGCGTGCGCGCGAGCTCCAGCTCGGCGGAGAACTCGTCGGACTCGGCCGTCAGGGCGGCGTCGATCACGCCCCCGGCGGCGTCGGCGCCGTCGGCCAGGAGCCATCCGACGATCGCCGAGAGCGGGGCATCCGTCTCCGCCAGCCGCTCGGCGAGCGGCGACGCGCCCGGTCCGAGCGCGGCGAGGAGGCGCCGGGTGGCCGCGGGATCGCGGAGCCCCGCGAGCGCGCGGAACGTCTCGCTCAACGCCACGATGAGCTCCGGCTTGTGGTTGGCGTCACGGTACGTGCGCTCCGCCGCGTCGCGCGCGACCCCCGCGGCCTCTTCGCGGGCGAAGCCCGCCTCGGCCTGCGACTTCGACGGGTGAGCCTGGATGGACAGCGGGGATGCCGCGGCCAGCAGCTTCAGCAGATACGGGAGAGGCCCGTCGATGCCCACGGCGGGGCCCTCCTCCGCGATCCACCGGTCCAAGGTGCGCCCGTCGGGCGTCTCGGCCGGGTCGCCCGGGTGATCGCCGAACCACACCTCCGCCTCGGGCCGGCCGGAAGCCTGGCGACCCTCGAGCGCGGCCAGCAGAGAGGTGGAGCCCCAGGCGTAGTCGCGGGGGTCGTTCGCGAGAGGGATCAGCACGCGCTCAGCCTAACCAGGTCGCCCCAACGGCCCCGCCGGGCGAACCCCGGCGCGGACGGCCTCCCGCTGTACCCTGAGAGCGATGGCCGTCCACTCGAAGCACCCGGCGTCGGCGCCGCCGGAACCGCCGGTCCGCGAGAAGACCGGCCACCTCATGCTGCGCGGCTGGTGCATCTTCCTGCTCTTCATGTCGCTGTCGGGCACCGCGTGGGTCAACGCGTTCGGTGAGCTCACCGCGGCCGTCATCACCATCGCGGGGGGCGTGCTCTCCGCGGTGCTGTGGTTCGTCGTCCGCCCGCATCTGCAGTGGCGGCGTCTGCCCTGGTTCGTCGTCGCGTACGTGGCGTGGGCGACGGCCTCGCTCGCCTGGTCGGCGTGGCCCCAGACGACGGCGCTGACGCTGCTGCTGCTGTACATCACGACCCTGCAGGCGCTCTTCATCGGCAGCGTGCTCACGTGGCGCGAGCTCGTGCGGGCGGCCGCGACGGCGCTGAAGTGGGCGGTGGCCCTCTCGATCCTCTTCGAGCTCTGGGTGGCGGTGTTCATCGGGCAGCCGATCCTGCCGGGCTTCGTGGTCGGCAAGGCGGACGACCCCATCGAGTACTGGTCCCGCAACAACCTCTTCGACTTCCCCGGGCGCCTCCAGGGCATCATGGGCAACGCGAATCTCCTGGCGCCCGTCGCGCTCCTCGCGATCGTCGTGTTCGCGATCCGCCTCGCATCGGGGGCGCCGCGACGCACGTTCCTGTGGATCTGGATCGGCCTCTCGGCCTTCCTGTTCGTGCGCGCGTCGTCGGCGACGGCATACCTCGCGGCCGCCGCCGTCGCTGTCGTGCTCGTCACGGTGCTGCTCATGCGCCGGGCGACCAGGCCGGGTGAGCGCACCAAGTACTACCTCGCCTACGCCGCCGTGGGCCTCGGCGGACTCGTCGCCTTGTGGATGCTGCGCGACGCGATCTTCACCGGCCTCGGTCGCAGCGCCGACCTCACGGGCCGCGAGCGCATCTGGGAGGCGGTGCTGGCGCGGGCGGCGGAGCGCCCCTGGACCGGCTGGGGTTTCGCGACCCCCTGGGTGACGGCCGACCCGGCGTTCGACGGCTGGATCATCGACCACGGCCAGGCCGTGATGCAGGCACACAACATGTGGGTCGACGTCGCGATGCAGCTCGGCATCGTGGGCGTGGTGCTGCTCGCGCTGCTCTACCTCGCCTTCGTGTGGCGCGCGTGGTTCTTCGCCGTCGACCGGCCGCGGTGGGATCTGCGCGCCGACCGGCCGTACTCGCCGCTCACCCTCCTGCCGACGCTCGTGGGGGCCATCGTGCTCGTGCAGGGGCTCGCCGAATCGAGCCCGCTCCTGCTGTGGGGCTGGCTGTTCGTCGTGATGCTCGGCGCGAAGATCAAGCAGTCGCCGCACGTCGGCGTCGGACCGGCCGAGCAGAGCGCGGCGATCGAGCGCGGCGACGCCGTCGCGCGCGAGGGCTCGGCGGGACGAGAGCCGGGCACCGCGCCGGACGGCGCCGCGGACGGGCGGCCGGCGGGGCGCCGGGCGTGAGCGACACCCGGCCCTCGTCCCCGGGGTGGCTCGGAGCACTGCTGGCGTCGGCATCCTTCGCCCGCGCCTACACGCTGGTCGTGTTCGGGACCGTCTTCTCGGCGTTCGCGATCGAGCGCACGGCGGGCCGGGTCACCTACGTCACCATCGTCACGGGACTGTGCGTCTTCGGCGCCGCGGTGATGGTGGCGCGCCGACGCGAGCTCTCGTTGCTGCGGCTGGTGCCCACGACCGTCGTCGCATTCGTCGGGTGGGCGCTCGCGAGCGTCTTCTGGAGCAGCGACGAGACCGCGTCGTTCTGGAGCTGGGTGTCGATGGCGGCGCTCGCCTTCCTGGCCGTCGTCATCGGCCACGTACGCGACACGCTGCAGACGGTCCGTGCGCTCGGCGACGTGCTGCGCGTGCTCCTCGGGATCTCGCTCGCTCTCGAGGTGCTGTCGGGCATCCTCCTGGACCTCCCCTTCACCTTCCTCGGCATCCAGGGCGATCTCGCCCAGCTCGGTCCGGTGCAGGGCATCTTCGGCACCCGCAATCTGCTGGGGTTCGTCGCCGTCATCGCCCTCATCACTTTCCTCATCGAGTACCGCACGCAGTCGGTGGCCCCGGGGGTCTCGGTCGCATCGGTCGTGCTGGCGGGCGGCATGGCCGCGCTGAGCGACTCCCCCACGGTCGTCGTGCTGGCCCTCGGCGTCGGCCTCGCCGTGGGAGCGCTCGCGCTCGTGCGGCACGCCCGTCCCGAGCGGCGCGCCGGTCTGCAGCTGGGCCTCGGAGCCCTGGTGGTCGTCGGGGTGTTCGTGGGCTATGCGGCGCGGCATCCCATCATCGCGCTGCTCGGTGCCGGCACCGACTTCTCGATGCGCGTCGAGCTGTGGAACTTCATGGTCGACATCCTCCGCCAGAGGCCGGTGCAGGGCTTCGGGTGGTTCGGCGTGTGGAACCAGCGCGAGTACCCCTTCAACGCCATCAACTTCTGGCTCGACAAGGACCACGCCACCGGCCTGAACGCCTACTTCGATGTCGCCCTGCAGCTCGGCTGGGTCGGACTGGTGCTCTTCCTGGCGCTCGCCGCCCTCGCGCTCGCCCGCTCGTGGCTCGTCGCCGGCGAGCGCCGCTCGGTCGTGTACGCCTGGACGCCGCTCATCCTCGTGACCCTCCTCATCGACTCGATGTTCGAGAGCTTCACGCTGACGGGCCTGGGCTGGCTCATGCTCGTGCTGTGCGCGGTGCGGGCCGGTCAGTCGCGGTCGTGGCGGGAGCGGCTGGACAGCGGGACGGATGCCGGGGGCGCGGCGGGCGCCGACGGCTCCGGGCTTCCCCACGCCCAGGGAGAGCAGGGAGCGGCAGGGTAGGCTTCTCTCCGGCCCGACGTCTCGGCGCCAGCCATCCCCTTCGGAGATCAGCCACGTGACCCACGTTCCGTCCGCCGCGCCGTTCGACCCGACCACCGCGACCATCGCCGTGGTCACCTACAACCGCTCCGGCCTGCTCACGCGCCTTCTGACGAGCCTCGTCGAGATGGACCCCAAGCCGGGCAGCATCGTGATCGTCGACAACGCGTCGACCGACGACACCCCCGATGTCGTGGAGTCGTTCCGCGACAGCCTTGCGCCCGCGGACCTCGTCTACCGCCGCATGGAGAAGAACACGGGCGGGTCCGGCGGCTTCAGCGAGGGCATGCGGGTCGCATACGAGCTCGGCTCCGAGTGGATCTGGCTCATGGACGACGACGTCGAGGTGCTCCCCGACGGCCTGGCCAAGATGGGCAAGTGGGCGCCGCGCTTCAAGAGCATCCAGGGTCGCCGCTACGACTACGACGGCAGCGCCTTCTACTGGCAGTACCGCATCGCCGAGCCCCTCGGCATCCCGATCCCGTTCGCCCCTGCCGAGTTCGACGATTCCGGCTTCAAGCCGATGAACTCCGGATGCTTCGAGGGCATGTTCATCCACCGCGACATCGTGCAACAGATCGGGCTGCCCGATCCGCGATTCTTCATCTACTGGGACGACCAGACCTACGGCTGGCTGGCCTCGCGCAAGACGCAGGCCGTCATCGTCGACGAGTTCGTCCTGCGCCGCACGCGAGAGATCAAGCAGTGGGACATGGGCATCCGCCACATGAACGCGTCCAGCAACGCCTACCGCTACTACATCATGCGCAACCGGGCCTACATCAAGAAGTACTACCGGTCGCTCGACGTCTACAACCCGCTCCTCTTCGCCCTCGGCACCGCGCTGACGTTCGGCAAGGAGCTCATCCGACTGGTGTTCGTGGAGCGCACCTTCCGCGGCACGTCGAATCTCTTCAAGGGCCTGCGCGACGGCCGCAGGATCGCGAAGGATGCCTCGTGGCAGCCGATGCCGCCGCTGCAGCCCGCGACGGCCGAGGCCTGACGCCTCGGCGGCGAGCCCCGTGCGCGTGAAGGCTCAGCCGCCGGTGGCGTAGTCGGAGTTGTAGCGCGCCAGAACCTCGCCGATCGGGGCGTCCATCGCCAGCCGGTGCTTGTCGAGGTAGAGACCGCGCGTGCAGAAGCGGCTCAGATCGCGATCATTGTGCGAGACGAAGAACAGCGTGCGCCCCTCGTCGAGGAGCTCATCGATGCGGGCGTAGCACTTCTCCCGGAACGCCTTGTCGCCCACGGCGAGCACCTCGTCCACGAGGAGGATCGGCTCCTCGAGCTGCGACACCACCGAGAACGCCAGCCGCACCTTCATTCCGTTGCTGAGGTGCTTGTAGGGCGTGTCGACGAAGTCCTCGAGCTCTGCGAAGTCGATGATCGCGTCGAAGCGACGCGCGACCTCCGCCTTGGACATCCCGTGGAGCCCCGCCGTCAGCCGCACGTTCTCGCGCACGGTCAGGTCGCCGACGAAACCGCCCGTGATCTCGATGAGCGGCGCGACACCGCCGTTGACCGCCACCGTCCCCTCGTCGGGAAGGAGAACGCCGGCGACGAGCTTCAGGAGCGTCGACTTGCCCTGCCCGTTGCGCCCGACGACGCCGATCGACTCGCCGGGTCTCACGGTGAAGCTGACATCCCGCAGCGCCCAGAACTCGCCCGGCTTCGAGCGACGGCCGGAGTCGGCGAAGAGGTCCTTGATGCTGCGGCGGCCACGACGATTGCGGCGGAATCGCACGCCGAGACCCTGCACGTCGATCGCCGCACCGGAAGGCGTCGTCATCACAGCTCCTTCAGGACGGGACGCTCGAGCCGCCGGAACGCGAAGATGCCGAGGGCGAGGAAGAGGAGCGACATGACGGCGCCGATGCCGATGACCCACGGGTTCCACTCCCCCGGGAAGAAGCCCACGCGATAGAGGGCGAAGATCCCCGAGAGCGGGTTGAAGGCGGCGAGGGTCGCGAAGGCACCCGGCAGGTCCTCGACGCCGTAGATGACGGGCGACGCGTAGAACAGGGCGCGGAGGATGAGCCTGGTCGTCCGCTCGAGGTCGTTCCAGATCACGCACAGCGGAGCGACGAGAAGCCCGATCCCGACGAGGAGGGCCGTCTGCAGCAGCACGGCGACCGGAATCCAGAGAAGCCCCCAGTTCAGCTGGGCCGGTGCGGCGGAGAACTGGGTGATGACGACGAACAGGGCGAGCACCGGCAGCGAGCAGAGGAACTCGATCCCTTTGCTCAGCACGATGCGGTTCACCCAGATCGAACGCGGGATCGCGGTGGACCGCACCAGCCGTGCGTCCTTGTTGAAGGCGCGGGTGAAGTCCGACACCGACGTGTTGAACCAGACCCACGGCAGCAGCGCCGTGATGAGGAAGACGATGTAGGGCTCGTGACCGACGGTGCGCTGGAACACCTGCGTGAAGACGAACCAGTAGATGGCGCCCATGACCAGCGGGTCGAGGATCGACCACAGGTAACCGAGCGCACTCGTGGCGTAGCGCACTTTGAGATCGCGCGCCGAGAGCAGCCACAGCGAATGCAGGTAGCGCCGGGCGGATCCAGGGGCGCCGACGGCGGCTGTGGTCACGGTGTCGAGTCTAGGCGAGCCGTCGCCGCCCCTCCGCGACAGGACGCGCTCACGGCAGGGGGCCGCACTGGTCTATCCGATAGAGACGCGTGTCTGCCTCGGAGGCGACCTCGGTGAACAGTCCCGCCTCGACGGCCTGGTGCGGCCCGGGGAAATGATTGCCTGCCGGATCGCCGCCACCGAAGGCGTGCGGAGAGAAGACCAGGTAACGCACCCGCAGTTCGTCGAGCGCCTCGCACACGGCCGGATTCTGCCCGATCTCCGCGAGCTGCCACGCGAGAGTCACCCGGGCCGGATCCCATTGGCCGTTCACGTGCGGGAACACCGGTTCGCGGGAGCCGAACGCCAGCGTCCACGCCGATCCGTCCCACGGATCGCCCAGCACGCGCTCCCCCTCGGGGACGATCTCGTCGAGCCGTGCGAAGAAGTCCGCCTGTGCGCGGGAGACGACCTCCTGCTGCGCATCGCTCTCGGGAAGGTGGAACACCGTGGCGACGGAGGTCGACACCCCCGTGAGCGCGAGCGTCAGAGCGGAGGTCGCCGCCACGGTCCACGCCGCCGCCACCGCGATGCCCTCCTTCCGGCGCGCGCGGAGGAGGCGCGCAGCGGCCACGACGCCGAGGGTCGCCAGCGGCACGCCCAGCACCGGCAGCACCGAGCTCAGGCGGAACTTGTCCTTGTACCAGAGCGCCGTCGCGAGCTTGGTCACGACATCGTCGGTGCCGGCCGCGAGCACGTACAGCAGCGCCAGGGCGGCGTAGGCGATCACGATCCACCTCGTCCGGCGCATGCGCCACCCGGCGACCGCGCCGAACAGCACCGCCGCCGCCAGCAGCACGGCGGGAAAAGTGACGGTCGCGCCGACCCCGGTGAGCCAGGACTGCGACACCACTTGCCACACGCCCGTCCAGAGCGGCTGCACGGCCGCTGCCTGCGGGCCGCCGAGCCGGTCGTCCAGCGGGCGCGTGAAGAGGCCGAGCCGGAAGATCACGTACCAGGCCCCGGCTGCGGCGACGCACACCAATCCGGTCGCCGCCGTGCCGAGGATCCACGTCGTCCGCCGGCGGCTCGTCCCGTCAGCGCGGAGCCCCCGGTGCGCCGCCTTCACGGCCACCGCGGCTCCCGGGATCGCCATCAGCAGCACCCAGCTCGCCAGCACGCGCGGCTGGGAGAAGACGATGGCCCCCGCGGCCGCGGCCGTGCCCGCCGCGCCCCAGAGCACGATGCGCGGGCGCTGCACCCGGCGCGCAGCACGGGCGGTCCGCCACGTGAGCACCGGCACGGCCACCGCCACGGGAAGCAGCGTCGTGGCGAGGAACGTCGGATACAGGGTGCCCCACGTGAGGAGCGCGTACGGCATCGCCCCGAACGCCGTGCCGATCGGAAGGGCGACGAGCGCGGCCGTCGTGGGCCTCACCCCGGGCAGGCACACCTGGGTCAGCCACGCGACCCCGGGCAGCCAGACGGCGGCGCACACGGCGATCCACGACGCGTTGACCGCGAGCGCCAGCGGCGACCCCGTCACCTGGACGGCCATGGCGACGATCGAATGCCAGGCCGCGGGATAGAAGGCGAACGCGCGGTCCGTCTCGATCAGCGTGCGAAGCGTGAGCGACGACGCGTCGCCGTGGGCGAGGATGTCGGCGATCGCCGAGACATGGAAGACGTTGTCGTAGGTCTGGCTGACCAGCGACGGACTGGGCGTGGCCGCGAAGGCGATCACCGCGATCAGCACGGCCGAGATCGCCCAGCTCGTCACGAGTGGCACGGCGGCGCCGCCGCCCGGCACTCGCAGGCCCCGCCGCGGCAAGAGCCACAGCACGCCCGCGACGACGAAGGCGACGAGAGCCGGCTGCCAGGCGGCGAAGGGAAGACGGACGAGGGATGCCGCGATCCCGGCCACGCCGATGGCGACGACCGACACCGGACCGGCGAGAGCCGCCCGCGCGAGCAGCCCCATGCGCACCGGAGCGAGCGCGATCAGGCCCGGCAGCAGCACGACGGCCAGCGCGGCGAGGGTGACGGGTACGACCGCCCACCAGCTGAGATCGGTCACGCGATCTGGTTGTTCCACATCGACAGCGCCGCCCCGATGGCCATGTGCATGTCGAGGTACTGGTAGGTCCCCAGACGGCCCCCGAACAGCACGTCCTGCTCACCCTTCGCCAGTTCGCGGTAGGCCAGCAGGCCGGAGCGGTCCTCGGGGGTGTTGACCGGGTAGTAGGGCTCGTCATCACGCGACGCGAACCGGGAGAACTCCCGCATGATCACCGTCTTGTCGGCCGGGTAGCGGTCCGCGCGCTCGGGATGGAAGTGCTTGAACTCGTGGATGCGCGTGTACGGCACCTCGGCGTCGGCGTAATTCATCACGGAGGTGCCCTGGAAGTCGCCGACGTCCAGCACCTCCTCCTCGAAGTCCAGCGTGCGCCACGACAGGGCGCCCTCGGCGTAGTCGAAGTAGCGGTCGACCGGGCCGGTGTACACGATCGGGACCCGGCCGACGGTGGACCGCTTGTTCAGCGGCTGCGACTCGTCGAAGAAGTCGGTGCCCAGCCGCACCTCGATGTTCTCGTGATCGGCCATCCGCTCCAGCCACGCGGTGTACCCGTCGGCCGGGAGGCCTTCCCACGTGTCGTTGAAGTACCGGTTGTCGTAGGTGTAGCGCACCGGAAGCCGGCTGATGACCTCGGCAGGCAGCTCCTTCGGATCGGTCTGCCACTGCTTGGCGGTGTAGTCCCGGATGAACGCCTCGTAGAGGGGCCGGCCGATCAGACCGATGCCGCGCTCCTCGAGGTTCTGAGCCTCCTTGGCATCGAACTCCCCCGCGAGCTCGTGCACGAGAGCCCGCGCCTGGTCGGGCGAGTACGCCGCCTGGAAGAACTGATTGATGGTGCCGAGGTTGATCGGCATCGGATACACGACGCCCTTGTGGTTCGTGTAGACCCGGTGCACGTAGCCGGTGAACGTGGTGAACCGGTTCACGTACTCCCACACCGTCGGGTTCGACGTGTGGAAGAGGTGCGCCCCGTAACGGTGCACCTCGATGCCCGTCGTCGGTTCGTCCTCGCTGTAGGCGTTCCCGCCGATGTGGGGGCGGCGGTCGATGACGGTGACCTTGCGACCGGATGCCGCGGCCCGCTCGGCGATCGTGAGGCCGAAGAAGCCGGAGCCGACGATGAGGAGATCCATGCGTTACGCGAAGCCTTTCCGGGTGCTCGGACGCCCGTAACAGTCTAGGGATGCGCGTCGGTGCTCATCGCGAACCGGCGCTGCCAGGCCGCAGGCGATGCGAGCGCGGGCGCTTCCGCACGATACCGTCGGGCGAGCCGCGGCCACGCCAGCCACATCCGCAGCCGGAGCCGCGACGCGTTCCGCAGGCCGCGCCACATCTCCGACCGGTCGCGCCGCACGACGAACGCTCCCCTGCCCGCCGCCGCGTCGACCACGGCGGCATCCAGAGCTCCCAGCGACCACCACTTGCCGTCCGTGCGGGCGAGCCGCACCGGATCCGGGGTCGGCCGGGGTGCGCGCAGCTGATGGAGGATCACCCGCGCGATCCTCCCCACCGCCGACCTCGGCCCGCGAGGGCGCACCGGCGATATGCGGCGCGCGGCGGGCAGCTGCGCCTCCGGCACCACCGCCTGGCCCGCCCGCGCCAGGAGACGCGCGGGGCGGGCCGGACCCTGCCGGAGGGTCTCCTCCAGGTGCGAGGGGCCGTCGAGGATGTCGAGGAGCGCCTGGTTGCGTACGCGGACGGAGCCGTATTGGGCGCACAGGAGGTGGTTGACGTCCTGCCGGAACGACGACGTCAGGACGCCGCCGCCGCGCCGGCCGCCGTGGAGCAGCGCCGCGACGATGCGGTTGCGCAGCTGGAAATACGCCTGCCAGTCGAGGCCGTCGTCCTTGGCGGTCCACGGCATGTGCCACAGGGCCGCTCCGGGGAGCGACACCGTCCCGACTCCGGCGTCCGCCGCCCGCAGCCCGAACTCGGCGTCGTCCCACTTGATGAAGAGCGGCAGAGAGGCGCCCGCCGTTCGGACGAGCGGCACGGGCACCAGGCACATCCACCACCCGTTGAAGTCGACGTCGACCCGTCGGCTCAGCGCCGGCGTGTTCTCGATGGTGGCCGTCGCCAGATCGAGGGTCGACAGCGAGGGATCCACCGGCTCCCACCAGAAGCCCCGCCGCGAGATGCGTTCACCGAAGGAGTGGAGCACCGCCGGCTCCACCAGGCTCAGCATCTGGGCGCCGACGATGACCGGCGTCCGGGCGTGCTCGGCGAACCGGGCGGCCCGGTGCAGGGACTCCGGCTCGAGGTCGACGTCGTCATCGAGGAGCAGTACGTGGCTGCCTTCCGCACCGAGCGCCTCCACCATGCCGCGGCTGAATCCGCCGGACCCGCCGAGGTTGGGCTGCTCGATCACGCGGAGCCTCTCGCCGAGGCGGGCCGCGACCGCCGCGAAGCCCGGGTCACGCCGCAGCGGACGCGTCCCCTGGTCGGCGACGACGACGAGCCCGACCCGGGCCCGGAGGTCGTCGCCGGCGAGTCGGTCGAGCAGCCGCACACAGTCGGTCTCGCGGTCGAAGGTGGTGATCGCGACGGTGACCGTGACGGCCGAGGCGGGGGCGTCGCTCGTCTCCCAGACGGCATCGCCGACTGTGACCGCTGCGTCGCCGGCCGTGATCTCGAGCCACATCCATCCGGTCCCGGCGTCGCAGGACGCGTCGAGAGTCGCCCTTCCTCCGGCGACCGAGACCGAAGCTCGCGCGGATGCCCGCCCCGCGGCATCCGTCCGTCTCAGCGTCACGGTCGCCTCGCCGTCGACGACGACCGACGCCCGCACGCGGCGCACGCCGGTGTGCGCCGCCCAGTACGCCGCCGGGAACGCGCCGAAGTAGGTCGCGAACGACACCGTCTGTCCCGGTGCCGCCTGCACCGACGTGCGCGACGCGGGCACCCCGCCGCGCGTGTACAGCACGGCCCGCTGGGGGTCTTCGGGAAGAAGGCAGCGCTGGATCACGTGCCATTCCGCAGCCATTCTCAACCTCTCGTCGTGCGCGGCGCGCGGGGGCGCTGCGGCGCGGCAACAGTAGCATCGGGGCCCCGGGTGATCCGGCGGAGGATGACCGGAGCGGTCGTCCAGGGTTCCTCTGGCAGGATGGTACGTCGTGAAAGGCATCATTCTGGCAGGTGGCTCCGGCACACGTCTGCACCCGATCACTCTCGGCGTCTCGAAGCAGTTGATCCCGGTGTACGACAAACCGATGGTGTACTACCCGCTGTCGACGCTGATGCTGGCCGGCATCACCGAGATCCTGGTGATCACGACACCCCACGATGCCGATGCGTTCGAGCGTCTGCTCGGCGACGGATCGCAGTTCGGGATCTCGATCACCTTCGCGCAGCAGCCGTCGCCCGACGGTCTGGCGCAGGCGTTCGTGATCGGCGCGGACTTCATCGGCGACGACACCGTCGCGCTGGTCCTCGGCGACAACCTGCTGTACGGCCCCGGGCTGGGAACCCGCCTCAAGCGCTTCTCGAACATCACGGGCGGCGCGGTGTTCGCGTACTGGGTCGCGGAACCGGAGGCGTACGGCGTGGTCGAGTTCGACGCGACCGGCCGTGCGGTGTCGCTGGAGGAGAAGCCGGCTCAGCCGAAGAGCAACTACGCCATCCCCGGGCTGTACTTCTACGACAACGACGTCGTGGAGATCGCGCAGAACCTTCAGCCCAGCCCGCGCGGCGAGCTCGAGATCACCGACGTGAACCGCGAGTACCTGCGACGCGGTCAGCTGCAGGTCGAGGTGCTCCCCCGCGGCACCGCGTGGCTCGACACGGGAACGTTCGACCAGATGACGGATGCGGCCGACTACGTGCGCACGATGGAGCGGCGCACCGGCGTGCGGATCGGCGTCCCCGAGGAGGTCGGCTGGCGTCAGGGCATGATCAGCGACGACCAGCTGCGCGTGCGCGGCGAGAAGCTCGTGAAATCCGGCTACGGAAAGTACCTGCTGGACGTATTGGAAAGAGGACGCTGATGGCGCGCAACCTGCTGGTGACCGGCGGCGCCGGGTTCATCGGGTCGAACTTCGTGCATCACGTGGTCGCGCACACCGACGATCACGTGACCGTGCTGGACAAGCTCACCTATGCCGGCAACAAGGCCTCGCTGGCCGGGCTCCCCGGCGACCGCGTCACGTTCGTGCAGGGCGACATCGCCGACGCCGCCCTCGTGGATGCGCTGTTCGCCGACGCCGACGCGGTCGTGCACTACGCCGCCGAGTCGCACAACGACAACTCGCTGCACGACCCCCGGCCGTTCCTGGACACCAACATCATCGGCACCTACACGCTGCTGGAGGCCGCCCGCCGGCACGGGCGGCGGTTGCACCACATCTCCACGGACGAGGTGTACGGCGACCTCGAGCTGGACGACCCGGCCCGCTTCACCGAGCAGACCCCGTACAACCCGTCCAGCCCGTACTCGTCGACCAAGGCCGGCTCCGACCTGCTCGTGCGCGCCTGGGTGCGCTCGTTCGGCGTGCAGGCGACGATCTCGAACTGCTCCAACAACTACGGCCCGTATCAGCACGTGGAGAAGTTCATCCCGCGGCAGATCACCAACGTGCTCCGCGGCATCCGCCCCAAGCTCTACGGCAAGGGCGAGAACGTGCGCGACTGGATCCACGCCGACGACCACTCCTCCGCCGTCCTCACCATCCTCGAGCAGGGCGTCATCGGCGAGACCTACCTCATCGGCGCCGACGGCGAGAAGAACAACAAGGACGTCGTCGAGCTGATCCTCACCCTGATGGGCCAGCCGGCCGACGCGTACGACCACGTCACCGACCGGGCCGGCCACGACCTGCGGTACGCCATCGATTCCACCAAGCTCCGCACCGAGCTCGGCTGGACCCCCCAGTACGGCGACTTCGAAGCAGGCCTTGCCGCGACCATCGACTGGTACCGGGCCAACGAGGACTGGTGGGCGCCCTCCAAAGACGGCGTCGAAGCCTTCTACGCCACAAAGGGGCAGTGACTTTCGTGACGTTCCCCCCGCTGGGCGAGTCCCAGCCGGACCAGCCCGACCAGCCGCCGCCGACACGCGACGGCGCACCGGACGAGGCACCGAAGAGGCCGCGACTCGCGCGCGCCATCAAGGTGCTCCGGTGGGTGCTGATCCTCGCGGTCATCGGCTTCGCGACCTGGTACTTCATCACGATCTGGGGCGACGTCGCGCCGGTGATCGCCGAGATGAACCCGTGGGCGATCGCCGGCTCTTTCGGCGTGCTCCTCGTGGGCATGGTGCTGAACGTGATCGCGTGGGTGACCCTGCTGCACGGCCTGGGCCACCAGGTGCCCTTCATCCGCAGCGCCCAGATCATGCTGGTGGGTCAGCTGGGCAAGTACGTCCCCGGCTCGGCGTGGGCGTACGTCCTGCAGATGGAGATCGGGCGCCAGTACGGAGTCGCGCGCGCCCGCGTGCTCGTCGCCTCGCTGTATGCCGCGGGAGTGGGCGTGGTCGCCTCGCTGATCCTCGGAGCGGTGGCCCTTCCCCAGCTGTCGGAGGGCTATCCGCAGCTGCTCTGGCTGTTCCTCCTCCTCCCCGTGGGCCTCGCGTGCCTGCACCCGGCCGTGATGACCTTCCTCGCGAACCTGGTGCTGAAGCTGTTCCGCCGGCCCCCGCTCGAGAAGAAAGTGCGGCTGGGCACCACCATGGGCGCGCTGGCGTGGTCGCTGGGCTCGTACCTCCTGTACGGGCTCCACCTCTGGCTGCTCACGTCGGGCAAGGCCCCGTTCACCGAGGTGCTGCTCTTCGCGGCTGCCCTCGGCCTCGGCTTCACCGCGAGCCTGTTCGCGTTCATCCTGCCGTCGGGGGTCGGTGTGCGGGAGGCGGTGCTGATCGCCATGACCGGCATGGTCCTCACGGTCGCCGAAGCGTCGGCCATCGCCCTGGTCTCCCGGGCGATGTTCACGGCCGGAGATCTCCTCACCGCCGGCGCCGCCGCGCTCGCCGCCTTCCTCATGCATCGCAAACTCCACGCTGCGGACGCCGCCAGCGCCGAATACTCCGACATCGTCGACTGACGACGCCACCCGATCTTCATCCGCGCACTTTCGCAGAGGTCCTCCGTGCATCAAGTACCCGACGAGCGTCTCGCCCTCGTGATCATCCCGACGTACAACGAGAGCGAGAACATCGCCTCCATCGTCGAGCGCGTTCTGAAGGCCTCACCTTCCGTACACGTGCTGGTCGTCGATGACGGGAGTCCCGACGGCACCGGCGAGATCGCCGAGCGCCTGAGCGAGGCGGACGACCGCATCCAAGTGATGCATCGCGCGGAGAAGAACGGGCTGGGTGCCGCTTACCTCGCCGGGTTCGCCAGCGGGATGGCACAGGGTTACAAGCTGCTGGTCGAGATGGACGCCGACGGGTCGCATCCGCCCGAGCGCCTGCCCGCGTTGATCAGCGCCGTCGTGGACGATTCCGGCGGGCGGGTCGGCGGGTCCATCGGGTCCCGGTGGGTCCGGGGCGGGTCCGTCGTCAACTGGCCCCGGACGCGTCAGCTGATCAGCCGGGGCGGCAGCTGGTACGCGCGCACCATGCTGGGGCTGCCGATCAGGGACGTGACGGCCGGCTACCGGGTCTACCGCTCGGAGGTGCTCGAACAGATCCTCGCCGACTCGGTCGAGTCCCGCGGGTACTGCTTCCAGATCGACCTCACGCGGCGCGCCGTCGGGGCCGGCTACCAGCTCGTCGAGGTGCCGATCGAGTTCCGCGAACGAGAAGCCGGCGAATCGAAGATGAGCGGCGGAATCGTGGTCGAGGCCATGCTCCGGGTCACCCAGTGGGGCTTCGCGCGACTGTTCCGTCGCGACACCTTCGCGCGCTGACGGCCTCCTCCTCGCTGGGGGCCCTTTCCCGGCCTCGGATCACCGTGCGGTGTGGGCGAGCACATCCTCGCAGCGCAGATCGACGCTCCGATCCGGAGCAACAGGAAGCGTCACGTCCTCCGGCGCGTCGGGTCCGGCGCAGACCTCCTCGGCGGCGCGCACGGCGGGCGACCACCGGTCCACCCAGTCGCGCAGCGAGATCGTGTGCGTGCTTCCGTTGGCGAGGACGATCAGCAGCGCCAGTGTGGACACCCACGCCGCCGTCTTGACGAGCAGGGGGCGCGGATAGCGCTTCACCGCGATCGCCGCCGCGAGCGGCACCACCGAGACGAGCATCATGCCGGATGCGACGCCGTACCGGATGTTCACCACCAGGGTCGCGATGCTGCTGAGACCCTCCTCCGCGTACATGAACCACACGTCACTGTTGGCCCAGGCGCTTCCGGTGTAGATCGCGGCCGAACCCAGGAGCAGCGCGACCGTGAGAAGGCGCTGATCGCCGTTGCCCCACATCAGGGCGAGGACCGCGGCGATCGTCACGGGGATCAGGATGATCACGGCGACCAGCACGCCGTGATCCAGCACCCAGGCCCGGATCGTCACAGGATCGGCGGTGACGAGGGGCATGACCGTGTTGATCATCCATCCGAGCACGGTCGAAGGGATGCTCAGCGGCCCGTTGCCCGTGCCGCGGTCCACGGTGACGGCGGTGAGCACCTGGCCCGCCGCGGCGACGAGGAAGCCGCCGAGGATCGGCCAGGAGAGCCGGTCCCGCCGCCGCAGGCGGAAGAAGATCAGGAAGACGAAGAAGACGGCCTGGATCTCCGTCATGACGACGGCCCAGGTGACGACGGCCCAGCCGGCGCTGGTCCACCAGCTGCGCGGGCGATAGAGCAGCAGCCACGGCGTCAGCCACATGGCGTACGTGTGCAGATCGGCGAGGTTGCCGATGGTCTCCTGCGTCGCCAGGGGGATGATGACGGTGATGAGCCCCAGCGCGATGCGGCCGGGCTGCCACGGCACGAGATCCCGCGACAGCCAGTAGACGGCACCCGCGGTGAGGCCGGTGAGGACCGCGCAGATCGCGAAGACGGTGACCGGATAACGCTCCAGGTCGAGCACGGGGAAGAGCCCCGCGATGACCAGCCGGGGGATGAAGTGCTGGTAGCCGGCGTAGCCGTTGAACAGCACCGCCCAGGGACCGCGGTCGAGGGCTTCGCCGAGGAAGATGTTCGAATCCTCGGCCCACACGCGGTCCCGATGATCGCCCGGCACTCGGAACCAGGTGATCAGCGTTCCGGCCACGACGAGGACGACGAAGAGCGTCGGCTCCAACCAGCGCGCGGCCGTCACCCGCGACACCCTCGATCCGATGTCGCTCGCGGCGACCTGTGTCATCGGGGCAGGTCCTTCAGTCGCGGATGCCCGCGGTCCTTGTCGGAGAGCTCCGCATCGGCGAGCGGGATCGGCCAGTCGATCGCCACGTCCTCGTCGGCGAGGTTCAGGAACGTGTACTGACTCTGCGCCTCCGGGCTCCAGTGGTCGTTCACGAGGTACGTGTACGCCGTATTCGGCTCGAGCGTCTGGTACGAGTTCCCGATCCCCCGCGGCACGAAGATCGCCGTCGAGGGGTCGAGCTCCGCGGTGAACACGGCGCCGAAGTCGGGACCCGGACGAAGGTCGACCCAGGCTCCGAAGACCCGCCCGAACGCGATGGAGATGAACTTGTCCCACGGCTCGGCGTGGATGCCCCGGGTCGTTCCCACGGCATCGTTGAAGGAGATGTTGTTCTGCACCGGCCCGAAGTCGGGGAGGCCGATGGCGAGCATCTTCTCGCGCTGCCAGTTCTCCTTGAACCATCCCCGGTTGTCACCGTGGACCGGGAGGTCGATCAGGAGCAGTCCGGGGATGGGAGTGCTGTGCGCTTGCAGGGACTTGCCGTACTCGAGTGCCACTGGGTCAGCCTAGTCGCTGCCGCCTGAGCATCACCGCCGCGCGGCGGGCGCCGTCAGTTCGCGGCGCCGGCCGATGCCATGACCTCGCGGATGCGCGACGCGTCGCCCCACACTGCGGGCGAGTCGTACGGCCGGTCGGGGAAGGCGCCGTACTCGAGCGAGATCGGCAGCTCGTTCTCGGCGATGAAGGCCTCCACCTGGTCGGCGAGCGACACGGGCTCTCCGGAGGAGCAGTTCAGGATGCCGGTCACACCGGGCGTGGTCGCGGCGACCGCGATCTGCTCTGCGAGTTCCCGCACCTCGATGAAGTCGTACTTGTTGCGGCCGGAGGTGAACGGGAGCGTCGCGTCGCCCCGGTCGACCGCCTCGAGCAGACGGGTGAAGATCGAGTTGTTCTGACGGTCGTCGCCGTAGATGTAGTAGCACCGGAGCCACGCGAGCTCGACCTTGTCTGCCAGGGCGAGGAAGAGCCCGGCCCGCAGGGCGTTCTTCGCCACGCCGTAAAGCGACCGGGGATTGGCGGGCGTGTCCGCGTCGATCGCGCCCTCCCAGTACCCGATCTCGTGCATGGTCCCGAGCACGCTGATCCGCGGGACTCCGAGGTCGGCGACGGCGGTGAGGAGGCGGTAGTGCGCCGAGAGCGTCAGCATGTGCGACGGTGCGTTGTGGGAGAAGCCGTCCTGCCATGCGAGGTGGACGACGGCATCCGGCTCGCCGCGGACGAGGTCGGCCGGATCGAAATCCGGAGCGAGGAGGTCGGCCTCGAGGACCTCGGCGCGAGGATCGACGACGCCGCCACGACCCGGGCGCACGACTGCCGTGACCCGGTGTCCCCGGTCGAGGAGTGCGCTCACGACATGTCGGCCGATGTAGCCGGCGGCTCCTGTGACGACGACGCTGGCTGCATGCTGAGAGGCGCTCATGGTGCTGTCAAGTATATTCGTCGTGTGCCCTCGACCCATGCCCGACGAAGCCCGTCTGATGACGGCTGAGGCCCGATACACGCGCCTGGCCGAACTTCCGATGCGCCCCGTGGGCGGGGCATCCAAGTCGCCCGGGCGCCGGCTGCGCGAGATCGCCCAGCATCGCGAGCTGCTCATGCTGCTCACGCGCCGCGACCTGCAGGTTCGCTATCGCGGCAGCGCCCTGGGGTTCCTGTGGACCCTGATCCGCCCGCTGGTGATGCTGCTCACCTACTACCTCATCCTCGGACAGGTGCTGGGGGCGGCCAAGGGCATCCCGAATTTCGGGATCTACATCTTCTCGGGCCTCACGATCTACATGCTCTTCTCGGAGAGCGTCGGCGCGGCGGCCGGGTCGATCGTCAACAACGGCGGCCTGGTCAAGAAGATCTACCTTCCGCGCGAGATCTTCCCGCTCGCCAGCGTGGGGGGCGCGATCTTCCTCTTCGCGATGCAGATGATCGTGCTCGTCGGCTCGGTCGTGTTCTTCCAGCAGTGGCCCGACCCGTTCGGCCTCCTCTATCTGTTCCCCTCGATCCTCCTGGTGATCGTCTACTCGCTCGCGCTGGGACTCCTGCTGTCAGCGCTCAACGTGTACCTGCGCGACGTCCAGTACATCACCGAGATCATGCTGACCCTGCTGATGTGGGCCTCGCCGATCGTGTACTCGTGGCAGATGGTGGCCGACGTGATCGCCCGTTTCGGCCTTCCCGCGTGGACCCTCGAGCTGTACACGAACAACCCTCTGACGCTGGCGGTGCTGGGATTCCACCGAGCGCTGTGGGCGGGCGGCACCGCCGCCGACTATCCCCCCGACCTCGCCCTTCGCATGGGAGTGGCCGGGGTGATCGGACTGGCCCTGCTGGGTCTCGCCCACCTGCTCTTCCAGCGGCTGCAGGGCAGCCTCGCCCAGGAGCTCTGACATGACGACGACAGCGGCGCGACCAGATGTCGTGAGAATCGAGCACGTCTCGAAGGCCTTCGTGGTCCGTACGGACAACACGATCAAGGATCGGGTGCTGGGGTACTTCAAGGCCCGCCGGCACCGCCGCGTGCACACCGCCACCGACGATCTCTCGCTCTCGATCCAGGCCGGGACGACGGTCGGTCTGCTGGGTGCGAACGGATCGGGCAAGAGCACGCTCCTGAAGCTCATCGGCGGCATCCTCTCTCCCGACTCGGGCGAGGTCCTCGTGCGCGGCAAGGTCGCCGCGCTCCTCGAGCTGGGCGCCGGGTTCCACCCCGAGCTGAGCGGACGTGAGAACGTCTTCCTGAACGCGTCCCTCCTGGGCCTGAGCCGGGAGGAGACGGAAGCCAGGTTCGATGAGATCGTCGCGTTCTCCGGGATCGGCGAGTTCATCGAGAACGAGGTGAAGTTCTACTCGTCGGGCATGTACATGCGGCTGGCATTCGCCGTCGCCGTCCACACCGACCCCGACATCCTTCTCGTCGACGAGGTGCTCGCCGTCGGCGACGAGGCGTTCCAGCGCAAGTGCATGGACAAGATCCGCAGCTTCCAGCAGGAGGGGCGCACGATCATCATCGTCAGTCACGCGTCCACGCAGATCGCCGAGCTGTGCGACGAGACGTTCGTGCTGAACGATGGCAAGGTCGCCTACCACGGCAACGCTCAAGGCGGCCTCGCCGCCCTCCGCGACATCCTCGAGTACGGTCGGGTGGGCGCCGGCCCCTCGCAGGTCGAACAAGAGGTCGACACCCACGCTCTGCGGGTCACGGCAATCAGCACGCTCGACGCCGACGGCGCGGCCACGAGTCACTTCATGCAGGGCGACGCGATGACGCTGCGCCTCACGGTCGCCGCATCCGACCGCGTCGAGAACTGGACGATCGGCTTCGGGATCGACAGCCCGAACGGGCAGATGGTCCTCGGCACCAGCAGCGACCGGCTGAAGCGCGACCTGCGCGTCCTCGACGCGGGCGAGACGATGGATGTCGACTTCCAGATCCGCTCGATCTACCTGGGCGTCGGCGAGTACTTCGTGAACGCCCGGGCGACCGACCTCGGCCGCTCGGACTCCGACGTCCTGTGGCAGGGGGCCCTCGTCCACGTCGACGGCAGCGAGAACAGCGTCGGCACGGTCGTCGCCGACGTCGACTTCGCTACGAGCGGCTGAACGAGACCCCGCCGCCGTTCGAGCGCGCCACCCCGTTCTGGAACTGCTGGACGCAGCTCCCGGCGTCGCAGGTGGGCGCCGCCGTGGGCCACCCGAGCCACGTCGTCTCCGCGCCGTAGTGGTACCACATGTCGATGATGGGACCGTAGGGGCTGAACACCGGCGCTCCCCCGACCCGCTGGGTGAGGACGCCCGTGGCGTAGTGCTGGCTCCAGGCCCCCCCGCTCGCGGTGCCGAAGCGGATCGAGTTGAGCGCGGGGCCGAAGCCGGCCATGCCGCCGCTGCTCTTCCACGTGCTCGCCAGCGAGCCGAAGGTGGAGTAGGTCCCCCAGGTGGATGTCGACAGCACGCTGAGCTGGAACGTCTGGGTGCACCCGGATGGGGCGCACTCCTGTGCGCCCACCGGCCAGCCGTCGGCGCCTGCCTCGGCGCCGTTCGCGGACCACATCCGCTGGATCGGGCCGTAGGGGACGAAGAATCTCCCGGCGGAGGTCCCGGCGAGGATGCCGGCGGAGAAGTTCTGCAGCGATCCGCCGCCGCGAGCGGAACTCGTCGACTGATCGTTGAGGGCGGCGCCGAGTCCGGACATGCCGCCGCGCGCGGTCCACTCCGCGCCGAACCCGCCGACGATGGCGTGCGCGCCGTAGACCTTCTCATCGGTCACCGCCCCGCCGGTGAAGCGCTGCGAGCACCCGACGGCCTCGCACTTGTAGGCCGTCGTCGGCCATCCGAGCGCGCCTTGACCGCTGCCGTTGCGCGCCCAGACGGTCTGGATCTTGGAGTATGGCACGAGAACGAATCCGGCGGCGCTCTGCACGAGCACGCCGGACTGGAAGTTCTGGACCCAGGCGGGCCCGGCGGCGGGCGTGGAATAGACCATCGTGTTCACGGCGGCCCCGAGGCTGCCCTCGAGCCCGCCCGTCTTGAGCCAGTGATCCTTGACCCCGCCCCACAGCGCGTGGGCGCCGTACGTCTTGGTCGAGGTCATCACCGACGAGACGAACGACTGCACGCACGCACCCGCCGTGGTGCACCGCTGCTCCCCGTTCGGCCAGCCCATGGCCTGATAGGGACCGCCCTCGCGGTCGTAGCCGTCGAGGATCGCCCCCTTGGGAACGAACACGGTGCCCCCGGTGTAACTGCCGTACAGGGTGCCGCCGGTGAACCGCTGGTACCAGCCCTGGCCGTTCTGCTCGACGAAGACCGGGTACGAGGCGGGGCTCCCGATGCGGCCGGATGCGCCCCCGTTGGCGTTGTAGTACGAGAGGAAGCCGTCGAGCACCGTGTAGCGGCGGGGATCGCCGAACCAGTCGGTGAAGAGCCGCCAGAAGTTGCGGTTGCCGTAGGCCGAGCAGCTGTCACCGGTGCCGTAGAGGTTCTTGAGGGCGGCCGCATTCGGCGTGTACGGGGTGTAGATGTACAGCGCGGCGGTCGCCTGGTTGGCGATGTAGACGCTCTTGGTGCCGCACGAGACCTTCGGGTTGTAGAGGATGTTGTTCGTGCGCCCCGCGCGGTAGCCGAAGCTGTCGGGGTTCAGCCTGTACACCTCGAACTGACGGGCTCCGTAGTACACCTGGTAGAAGAACCCCGCCACCGAGGGGTCGCACGGCGCCGTGTCGGGGCAGCCCTGCCCCATCGCGGCCTTGTACGCCCACGCCGACGGCGCGCGCGAGGACACCAGGCCCTGCTCCTTTTCGAGGAGCACGAGGATGGCGCGCTGACTGATTCCGCAGCTGCGGGCCACCGCATCGATGATCTGGGCAGCCGTCTGGTACGCGGAGCCGCGGTAGCCGTCGCAGTAGCGGTCGGCGGCGATCGTCGCGGTGGACTGCCCGTACGACTTCAGGCAGGTGTAGCCGGCCGAGCAGGAGCTCACCTTCCCGTCGAGGAACGCCTGCACGTCGTAGGAGGTCATGGCGTTCGAGTCGTAGAAGACCGAGTCGTCGATGATGTACCCGGCGTCCCAGTCGGCCGCAGAGGCGGCGACGGCGGGGGCGGGAGCGGATGCCAGTGGCACGAGGACCGCGATCATGGCGACGACCACGAGCATCGCCGCCCGGCGCCGCGAGACGCCGGTTCGGCGGCTGGTGGGAGCGGTCACTGAACCTCCACCGCTGTCGAGGACGAACGGCCGGTGACTCCGGCGGAGCTTCTGTAGGAGAGCACCAGATCCCAGGTCCCCGCGGCGAGTTCGCTGCGGGCGATGCGGAGCACCGGGCAGTAGCTGTTGTCGCCGCTCGGGTTCGCGGTGACCTCGGCGGTGCGGGTCCGCGAGCCGCTCGCGGCGGTGAGGACGCAGACGGCGGAAGGGTCCGTCTGCCCCACCACGATTCCCGTGACCTCGAGACCCGCGTCGGTGACGTCAGCCGTGATGATGGCGATCTCGGCCGAGCCCGGATCCTCCGCCGGCGGAACCGTCGGAGTGGGGACGTCCGTGGGAGACGGCGCGCTCGTCGGAGTGGGCGCACCGCTCGGCGGCACGGACGGGGACGCGTCGGGTGTCGCGACCCGCGTCGGCGTCGCACTCGCGGTCGGACTCGGCGTGGCTCCCGGCGCCGCGTACGGAGCGCACGCGGCAAGTGACGCCGTCGCGGTGATCAGCATCAGGGGCCAGAGCGCACGCGTTCGACGGATCCCCCTGGCCTTGATCACCTTTTCAGGCTAGTACGAGGCTCCCGCAGGCGGTGTATTGACGAGGTGTCGCTCGGCGAGTTGCAGCACGACCACGTCGGGATGGTGCTGCGCGACGAGTTCGCGGTACTTCGGCCAGGCGCTGTAGTCGGTGTACGCGTGTCCGACCTGCCATGTCGGCGAGTACGCCTGATCCCAGTACGGGGAGATGGCACCGCCCATGGAGTCGCGGATGACGAGGGCGCTCTTGCCCGTCCACGGCTCGGCGACGCTCGTCTGCAGCGGCAGCCAGCTCGCATCCATGACGGAGTCGCCCGTCACCGTCTTCGTCGTACCGTCCTTGTCGGTGTAGGTGACGTCCTGCAGCTCCCCGTCGAAGACGGGAACCGACCAGTCGGCTCCGGGACTGGTCACATCGAAGGGCGCCCATTCGTTGAAGTCGCCGACCACCTTGTGTCCCGAGATGGGGGGAACCTGGAGCTCCGGGTCATCCGGGTACATCGCGTTGACGCATTCGGCGATCTGCTGCCATCCGACGTACCCGCCGTAGTCCGTCCAGTGGCTGTTGCTCCAGCTGAACAGGTGCACGTCGGGCGTCTTGGCGGCGATCATCGAGGCGCGGAGATCGATGACCGGAAGGTCGCCTTCGACAGCCATGAACTGATCGAGGATCGTCGAGCCGCGCACCTCCTGCATCCAGGTGGGCAGCTCCTCCGGATACACGCTCGACGTCGACGGCGTGACCACGATGTAGAACTCGACGCCCTCGGCGGCCAGCCCGTCGCGGATGGAGTCGTAGTAGTCGACCCAGCGGCTCAGCTCCGACCCGCTCAGGGTCTCGCGTCCGACCGCCTGCGAGGCGTACTGCTCGATGTAGTCGCTCCAGAAGATCCAGCCGTTGGGGCCGATGACGTACGGCTGAGACACCTCCGCGGAGTGCTCCTCCCAGACGCGCGCCGCCGTGCCGTCTCCGTCCAGCCAGGGTTCCTGTGTGGCGGGCTCCGTCGGCGGACGGCAGACGGAGTCCGTGGGACTGGATTCGCCCGTGACCTCGGGCACGGAGTGCTCGTTCAGACGCGACGTCGCGACGGCACCGACGATGAGCGCCGTGACGGATGCCATCCCGAGGATCGTCAGCGGCAGGTACGACGCACGGCGCCACCAGCGGCGCGGCGCCGGCGGCGTGGGCCCGTGGCTCTGCACATCGGGGACGTCGGTCATCGCGCCATCTCCGACCGCGTCACCACGAAGCGGTCCCGCGAGCGCTCGTTCCAGATCTCGCGACCGGCCGCCGTCTTCTCGATGGCCCACGTCCCCCAGCGAGGAGTCCAGCGTTTCAGCGTCATGGCGGGCTTTTCCACGAAGTGCCAGCTGAAGTATGCGTAGGCGTGGCAGGCGACGATGACGATCGCGTGGTAGGCGAGCCAGCCCCACTCCTCGATGTGGAAGTAGGTCGCGAGCCACATCAGCGGCCAGCCGGCGATGTAGATGCCGTACGAGAGGTCGGCATGCCGGTCCCAGCCGGCGAGCTTGGTCGCCCGGATGCCGAACCAGATGAGCACGTAGCAGAACGCGTACTGGCCGACGACGAGCCATCCGCCTCGTGCGTACGTGACCACGGCCACGATGAGGCAGGCGATCGCGACGCGATCGTCGATCGGGATCTTCTCGCGGTAGAGGCAGAAGATCATGCCCCAGGCGAACGGCGCCATCAGCAGCAGGAGCCGGAAGTCGCCGAACACCGAGCTGAAGCCGGGAAGATCGCCGATGCCGAGCCACTGCATCGACGAGAGGACGATGATCGCACCCGCGACCAGTCCTCCGATGAGCCGGTTGGCGAGCGCGCCGAAGACGCCCAGCAGGGCGACCAGGATGTAGGCGCCGAACTCGAAGGCGAGCGTCCAGGCGGAGCCGTTCCAGTCGAGGATCCCGTGATCGAGGTAGAGGGGCGTGCTCGTGCCCATCCCGGCGATGTTCAGCTGCCCGAGCAGCAGCGTGAAGTCGTTCGAGAAGTAGGTGAACGGCGACTCCGCGGTGGCGTTCCAGAAGCCGTCCCACGTGCCCTTCTCCTGGATCCAGGCGATCGGGGCGAACACGAACGCGGTCATCAGGAGGATGAGGAAGAAGCCCGGATAGATCCGCAGGAATCGGTGCCAGAAGTAGCGGATCGTCGTCGTGGAGCCCATCTTGCTCCGCGTGATGAGGAACCCCGACAGGAAGAAGAACCCGCAGACCGCGACGCCGCCGAGGGACTGCTCGTCGCTCCACTGCGTTCCGAGGTCGGCACCTCCGTAGAAGCCGGCGATCGGGCCCGCGTGCGAGAAGATGACCATGAAGGCCATCGCCCAGCGCAGGAAGCCGATGGCGTTCCGGCGCGGATCGAAGGCCTCCGCGAGGCTGGTCACAGAAGCTCCATCTCGTCGATGGCGTCGTCGACGGGCGAGCCCCGCAGCGACTTCCGCCACCGGCGGTAGTTCGGGTCCAGCGCGTACCGCGTTCCGCGGTAGGTCGCCCGCAGCGGCCGGTAGGTGGCCTCGATCAGGGGGTACCACCGCGGGTAGTGCAGGCGCGCGTAAGCCAGGGCGTAGCCGAACGGTCCGCCGCCGATGAAGTCGCCCGAGGCGTCCAGCACGTGCACCTGGTCGATCGCGTAGCCCTGGATGTTCGCGCTGATCCTGTCGAGCTTGTACTCCAGCGAGGTGTGGCTGATCGCGGCGTAGCGCGTCGTCGCGACCGTCTTGGTGTAGTAGCCCAGCTCCGCGACGGCGTAGCTGAACAGCCGCTCCTGGATGTGGGCGACGCTGCCGTCCTTGTGCTGCTTCGGCGAGGGGAAGTCCGAGTACTTCCAGTCGACCTGGCTGAGAAGACGCAGCGACTCCGGCCGGAAGGCGAACATGCACCCGTACGGTGCGAGCGGGGACGGCTCGTCGAAGGGCACATGGATGCCGAGCCGCTCGGCGAGCTCCTTCGCAGCGTCCTTGTTGCCGAACCATCCGCGGCCGAGCGTGGGATAGCCGATGTGGATCGTGGGCGCGTACACCATCCCCAGTCCCGGCTCGCACTGGAACAGCCCGAGGAGGTTGGAGGTGTAGCCGCGCGAGTTGAGGAGGTTCATCAGCTGGTGCCTGCGGAACAGGTCACCCGCGTTCTTGCCCTCCTGCACCGTCTTCTTCGAATGGATCTTGAAGATGACGTCGTACGTGTCGTCACGGATGACGTCGGCGCACCCGACGAAGAACGCCCCCATGTCGCGTCCGCGATTGGAGGGGAGGACGCGGATGTCGACGCTGCGCCGGTTCGGATCCTCGTGCTCGGCGAGCACGGCCCGGATGCCCTCCGCGCGCTCCTCGTCGGTCGTGGTGATGAACAGGTCGTATTCCGACGGGATGGTCGCGGAGTAGTCGAGCATCTCCTGCGTGAGCTCCACGTAGTAGATATGCGCGACGACGGCCACACGCAGCGGCTTCTCCTCGTCGTAGTCGACGACGACATCGGGCATCACTTCCAGCATGGCCGCGTTCGTGTTGAACGCCTTCGGCTGCGAGTTGCGCGAGATGTTGCGCCAGATCATGTCGACCGGGTAGCCCAGAGCAGCCGCCTTCTCGGCGAACCGCTTGGCGATGATCGAATGCCGGTCGAGCAGGAGCGGGTCGTGGAAGAACGGGCGGCGCTTGAGCGCCGGGCATCCGTCGTCGAGCAGGGCTTCGGCGTCGTAGAACGCCGGATGCCACGTGGAGTAGTTCCGCCGCGGGAAGGCGACCTCGTAGTCGAACCCGAGCTCATGGAAGTGGTGGGTGAACTTCGACTCGTGGCCGAGGATCGAGTCGGTGTACGAGACGATGGGCGGCATGTCGCGCCAGTAGGCACGCCACGGCTCGCTCAGGAACATGCTCTTGCGCACCGCGATCCAGTGCGACTGGATGTGGCTGTGCAGCACGCCTTTGCGGGTGAACGGGTTCGGCACCTGCTTGCCGTGCTCGGTCATTCCCCAGTAGTCGACCTCGAGCGCGTTCATGCGCTCGAACATCGGCTCGAACGGGTTGACCGGCCCGAACCACGTGTAGTTCATCAGGATCAGCTCGTCGTACTCGGCGAGCTTCTCCTCGCCGAAGTGCGCGAGCGCCTCCTTGTAGCCCCAGACGTCGAAGCCGACGTTCTCGCGCTGCCACACCGTGTCGGCCACGGACTCGAGGCGGGCACGGCCCTCGTCGGTGAGCTTGCCGTTGACGACGACGAACACGTGGTCGGCGAACGGACGCAGCCGCTCCAGCTTGTACGGGACGTAGTCGTCGACGATCCCCTGCGGGTCGTAGTAGAGATAGAAGATGATGCGCCGCCCGTTCTCGGGAAACGCTGCGAGCTCGCCGACTCGTTCGCTCACCAAATGACTCCTCTTCTCCGACTCGCCCGCGCGCACGCGACAGCGCGCGCCGACAGGCACTCAGCGGCCCAGTTTACCGGGCTGAGTTTGTGAGCTTGCCCACCGCGGCATCCAGCACCGAAGCGCGGGCATCGAACGAATGGTGCTCCCGCACGCGGGTGGAGATCTCGCGCAGCTCGGAATCCGCCGGGAACAGGGCATCGACGTCACCGCTCAGCAGCTCCACGAGCTGTTCGGGCGATTCGTACTCGACGACGGCCCCCTCGAACACCTCCTGCAGCAGCGGCACCGATTCGCTGATCACCCGGCCGCCTGCCGCCACCGCGTCGAAGGGCCGCATCGCCATGAAACCCTCGCGCCTCATCGCCGGCCAGTGGTCGTTGAGAACCACCCGCGCCGTCTCGTATCTCTCGCTCAGATCGCGGTTCGGAATCGACGGGGCCGCGATGGCTTCGGCCGGGATGAATCCACGCCAGTCGGGGCCGTAGACCTTGACGTCGATGCCCGCGTCGAGGGGTGCGACCACGGAGGGCCGAGGGATCCCCCGTGCGGTGCCGACGAAGACGACGTCGCTGCCCCGTGCGCGGCCGCGGGGGAAGAAGAGGTCGGCATCGGTCGCCTCCAGCAGAGGCTGCACGTCGATACCCCACTCCGCGCTCACGCGCTGCGCCCAGCCGGGAGACACGGCGAACGCCAGATCGAACTGCGCGATCTCCGTCCGGGTGATCTCGTCGGGGTGGCTGATGATCCACTCGATCCGCACACCGGTCTGCGGGGGCGCGATGCGGAAGGGCCCCCGAATGACGACGTGCACGTCGTCGAGGTAAGCCGTGGGGCGCGCAGCGGCGGGGAACGCGTCGACGACCACCTCGTGGCCGAGCCGGCGCAGCGCGCTCGCGAGGCCCTGGGCGAAGTGCGTGTCGCCCCACACCTGCCCGGCGGGCCCCGCCGGGGCGCAGGTCTTGATCGCCCAGCGCTGAGCGGGCCTCGACCTGCGCAGGCGCGGCCGCGCCTCCCACGGGCCCGACGCGTTCCAGCCCTCGACCTCGAAGCCGGCGACGCGGTAGAGCTCGGCGGCGGGCGAGGGCGGCCCGGATGCCTCGGCCCACTCGTCCGGCAGCTCCCCCGCGGTCTCGGGCCACGCGTTGCGAGCGGAGAAGCACCCCACGACGATCCCCGTGTCGACGCGGACCGGCACACCCGATCGGCGCGCCCGGAGGCTCAGGTGCTCGGTCTCGAACGCGTGAGGGGCCCGCGCGCCGGCGAAGCCCCGCACGAGCGCTGCGGGAGCGGCGAAGGTGCGGCCGGTGATGAGCGGCACGTCGACGATGCGCTCGCCGAAGCCCGCGAGGTCCTCGGAGGGATGATCGCGGAGCATCCGGCAGATGCGCGGGCCGTCCGCGGTCTCGACGACCGACGCGCCGACGGCCGCCACGGTGCCGTCCGACTCGAGCGAGACGGGGGCGACCAGCGCGCCGGCTCCCGTCGCGAGCAGACCCCGGTACTGTGCGGCGACCAGGTCGGCACGCGTGTCGGTCATGAGCACGGCGCCTTCCGCCGCGTCCGCCGCGACGGCCCGGGCCACCGCGTGCAGGCTCGTCGACGACGGCAGCCTCACCGCGGCGACGCGGTCGTGTCTGCCGCAGAGTCTCGCGGCCAGCGCCGTCGTCAGCCAGGTGGAGGGCGACGGCGCGATGCACACCAGGCGAACGCCCGTCGAGTCTCCCGCGACCGACAACGCCCCGGCGATCTTCTGGGCGGCGGCCGCGTCGCCGCCCTGCAGCATCCTCACGACGAGGTTCTCGGCCGCTTCCGCATCGCCGGCCCTGTCGGTGGCGAGCGACTCGATCGCGAGCCGCCGCCACTCGGTGACGCGCAGAGCCTGAGACCCGTCTCCGATCCGAACCGGGATGACGGCGCTCTCACGGTTGCTCCAGGCGTGCTCGAGCGCGCCGCCGCGGGCGCCGTGAGCGTCGGCATAGGCTGCGGAGTCCCACCACGGGTGCACGGCCACGGTGGCCCGATCGCTGAGCAGATACGCGTAGAGCGCCGGGACCCGGCCGAGGTCGGGAAGCGCCACGCCTGCGGTGTGCTCGTCGAACAGCGGGTTGGGCGAGATGCCCGCGCGGAATCCCGACCAGACGTAGTCGAGCGTCGCGCGCAGGCGCCCGCCGCGCCGCCAGCCCCGCTGGGCGCGGTAGAACTCCGCGTCCATCAGTCCGCTGCCGCCGATCACCCTCATCCACCACAGCCGGTCCGCCCCGTCGATGAGCCGACCCAGGACCGGCGCCGAACGCGCACCGCGCCAGAGTCGCCGGAGCAGGCCGATCACGCCCGCGTCCCGCGGCGGCGCTTCCAGGAATGGACCGCCCTGCGCGCGAGCGCCGTGAAGGGGTTGCGTCGGTCGAGCTCGCGAACGAGCACGTCCTCGAGGTCGGCTCGCAGGCGCGCGAACTCCCCCGCGATCATCAGCGGAAGACCAGGGCCCTCACGCGTGATCCATTCCCGCAGCTCGCGATCGCGGACGGTCGTGTCGTCGCGGCGGTGCTCACCCGCGAGGGCGAACATGCTGTTCGCCTCGGAGCCGGCGGCAGAGGGGCGCTGGGTCCACACCGCGAGCGTCTCCGGGAGGAAGCCGATCGTGTGGCGCGCGAGCAGGCGAAGGCTGAACTCCCAGTCCTCGACCGCGTCCAGCGACTCGTCGTACCCGCCGACCTCCTCGTGCGCTCGGGCGCGATAGAGGAACGAGATGGGGACGGCCCGGTTCACCTCGAGCATCTCGGTGAGCGAGATGTGAGTCAGGTCCCGCCAGAACGGGACGCGGTCGACCTCGGTCCACCGTCCTTCGACGAGCCTCTCGTACATGATCTCGGTGCGGCACATCACGCCGATGTCGCCGGGGTGCTGCTCGAGCCACTCGACCGACCTCGCCAGGAACCCCGGCTGCCACAGATCGTCGTCGTCGTGGAGAACGAGGTACTCCCCCGTGGACGCCGCCACGCCCTCATTGGCGGCGCGACACCGCCCGCCTTCGCCGGGCGCGATGTGCACGAGCCGCGCGCGTCCCGACAGCGGGCTCTGAGACACCACCGACTCGGCGGTGGCCTGGTCGCCGCCATCGTTCACCACGACCACTTCCGGCGTCTCGAACGTCTGCGCGGCGATGTCCTTCAGCGCGCGCGCGAGAAACCAGGGCCGGTCCTTCGTGCGGACGATCACACTCACGCGAGCCATGTCGTCCACCCTAACCGGGCGGCCCGCCGAGGACCGTCCGGGGCCGCTCCCCACGGCCGCGCCGACGCGTCGGCGCTCAGCCTGCCGACATCCGCGACGACTTCAGCAGGTTGCGGTCGGCCATCTCTCCCAGCGACCGCTCGAACTCGTCGCGCCCGATGGGCTCGCCCATGACCCACTCGGCGAAGCGCCGGACGCCCTCGGGGAACGGGACGGCGGCCTCGAAGCCCAGGAGGTCGCGTATGCGACGGGTGTCAGCGAAGTTGTGCCGGATGTCACCGAGGCGGAAGGCGCCCGTCACCGAGGTCGGCACCCGCGTGCCATACGCGGCGAACAGCGACTCGACGACCTCGACGACGGTGGTGGGCACGCCGGAGCCCACGTTGAACACCTGACCGGCCGCGCCGGGATGGGTCACCGCGAGCTCGGTGGCCGACACGACGTCGTCGACGAAGACGAAGTCGCGCGACTCGTTCCCGTCCTCGAAGATCTGGATGTCCTTCCCCTGGCGGATCCGGGTCGAGAAGATGGAGAGGATTCCCGTGTAGGGGTTCTGCAGCGACTGCCCCGGGCCGTAGACGTTCTGATAGCGCAGCGACACCGGCGCGATGCCGAGCGTCGGAGCCACGGTCATGACCAGGGACTCCTGCATCTGCTTGGTGATCCCGTAGACGCTCGAAGGATGGAGCTTGGCCGACTCGTCGGTCGCGATCACCTCGATCCGCTCCTCACCGGGCATGTGCACGTCGAAGTCTCCCGCGACGAGATCGGTCTCGGCCCGGTGCGGGGGATACACCACGCGCCCGTCGGCGGTGGCGTAGGCGCCCTCTCCGTAGATCGACCGCGAGGAGGCGACGACGATCCGCTGGACGCCGTGCGACCCGTTCGCGAGGATGTCGAGCATCTTCGCCGTCCCGCCGACGTTGACGGAGACGTAGCGATCGATCTCGTACATCGACTGGCCGGTCCCGGTCTCGGCCGCGAGATGCACCACGTGCGAGACGCCGGTCAGCGCACGCCGCAGATCGGCCTCCGAGCTGACAGAACCGACGATCACCTCCGCGACGCCGTCGAGGGCGCGAAGGCCCGACGAGTTGCGCTGCGGGTCCTCACCGTGGACCTGCGGCAGCAGGGAGTCGAGGACGACCACGTCTCGCCCGGACTCGCGGAGCCGGCGCGCCAGGCGCGAGCCGATGAAGCCCGCGCCGCCCGTGATCAGCACTCGCCCGCTCACCGCGTCAGCCATGTCGTCCGCCCCCGCCTTCATCGCCCATCCTGGATGAGCCGGACGCGGCCGGCACCGGCACTCGGGAATCGCGTCCCCGCTCGGGGCCCACCCTACCGGCTGGCCCGCGCGTACTCGTGCGGAGCTCTACAGCTCGGCGTGAAGCATCCACACCTTGTCGGCGGCCTCGCTCCACGAGAACGCGCGCCCTCGGTCGCCCGCGAGCACCCCGAGCCGCTGGGCCGCGGCCGTCGACGCGAGCGCGGACGCCAGAGCGGCGCCGAGAGCGTCGGACAGTTCGGCGACGCCCGACGCCGACACGAGGACTCCGCCGTCGAACAGCACCTCGTCGTGCACGGCCGAGGACGCGGCGACCACCGGCACACCGAGCGTGAGCGCGTCCACGACCCGCCACGGGAAGGCCGCTCGCCGTGACGGCGCGAGGAAGACCGCGGCGCCGCCGAACACCGCCGCTCGATCCGCCCCGTCCAGGGCGCCGCGCACGTGGAGCGCGCGCTCCGGCACACCGGCCGCGGAGGCCAGATCGGCGACCGCCGGCTCGTGCCCCTCCTCGACGTCGATCACGACGACGGGAAGGTCGAGACCGGATGCCGCGACCGCGGCAAGTCCGGCATCCAGCGCCTCCGAAGCCGGCGTTCCGCCGGCCAGCAGCACGAATCCGTCGGGAAGCCCCAGCTCCCTGCGGCGGCCGACCTCATCGGTCGGCACGCTGAAGCCCGCCGGCGAAGCCCCGGCGATCACCCGCACGCGGTCGCCGAACGGGGCGATCTCGAGGAGGCGCTGAGCGAGCGAGTGCGTGGGCACGACCACGGAGTCGGCGTGTTTGACCGCGCGCTTCAGCATCGCCTTGTGCCACGCGGCGACAGCGCGCGGCAGCTCCGACGGCGACTCCCAGGGCCGGAGGTCCCACAGCGTGACGACCGTCTGGTCGTGATCGTGCACCCGGTCGTGACGCACGAGCGGCGCGAAGAGCGACGGCGAGTGGATCATGCCGCCGCCGATGCCTGTTGCGACGCCCAGCTGCAGCGCGGCGGCAAGCTCGCGGCGAGGCAGCGGGGTGCGTCGCACGCCGGCCAGACCGTCGACGCCGGAAAGGGCGGCGTCGCCGCCGGCCGGCGCGATGGCCTCGACCTGGCAGCCCGAAGGCGCTCCGAGCACCAGCGCCCGGGTGAGCTCGCGCGACGCCTCGGCGAGCTCCGGCTCAGTCGGCGCGACCAGCTGATCGAGCACGACGCGCAGGGTGGCGACCACGTTCAGTTCTCCGCGCCGGGCTCGGGCGGGTGGAGCGTCGAGTGCATCAGCTCCGCGATGTAGGCGTAGTCCGGGTCGAACTCGTCGATGCCGCCCGCGGGCGTGAGTTCGAGCGTCTGCACCGGCTGCTCCTTCGCCTTCAGCCCCAGGTCGACGAGTGTCGGGATGAGCGATTGGGGCAGGTCCGTCTCCACGAGGTCCGTGCCCGCCGTCACCACGTCGTTGAACCGTGTGAGCACCACGTCGGGCGTGAACTGCGCGAGGATCGCCTCCTGCAGCTCGCGCTGACGCTTCATGCGGTCGAAGTCGCTCGTCGTGTAACGGGAGCGGGCGTACCACTGGGCGGTGTCGCCGTCCATGTGCTGCTGCCCGGGCTCGATCCAGCCGAATGCCCAGTCGTCGACGGGCTGTCCGTCGTACTGCGGCCCGCCCTTCGGCAGCCGTTCGACGACGTTGATGTCGACGCCGCCGAGGGCGTCGACGAGCGACGCGAACCCGTGCATGTCGATGAAGACGTAGTACGGGATCTTGATGCCGAGGATTCCCTCCGCCGCGTCCTTCGTCGCCTCCACGCCCGGCGACGACGCCTCCGCGGTGGCGTTCGGGTACAGGTCGGCGCCGTTCTCACACACCTCGACCTCGGTGCGCAGCTGGTTGATGCCGCTTCCCCACCCGCACGTCGGGTCGGAGTGGCCGACGTGGCCGTCGGGATAGCGTTCCTTCATCGGCCCATCTGCGAACGGGAACCTCGGCATGTCCCGGGGGATGCCGGTGATCGTGGTCGCTCCCGTCGCCGCGTCGATCGACACCACCGAGATGCTGTCGAATCTCATCGAGTCGCGGCCCTCGCCGCTGTCGGCGCCGAGCAGCAGGATGTTGTAGTACCCGTCGTCCGGGGGCACCACCGGGCCGGTCGCCCGGAAGATGCCGACACCGCTGCGCAGCGACCCCACGGCGCTGGACGCGTAGGCCGCCGTGCCGCTGGCCACCACCATGAGCCCGACGGCGGCGAGCGCGATCGCGAAACGCGCCCCGCGCCCGGTCTTCACCAGCCGCACGAGCCGGAGGGTGTCGATGGCCAGCACCAGCCAGAGCACCGCGTAGACCATGAGCACGCCCTGCGCGATGAGGAGCGGGAAGGGACGCAGCAGCCCCAGCCAGTCGGGGAGCCACGCGCTGGTGATGATGCTGAGGCCGGCGGTGGGCGCAAGCAGCGCGAACAGGATGGTGACGACGATCACCACCCAGAGCACCAGCGTGGAGGCGATGCCCAGGCGTCCGAGCCGGCGGTTGCCGGCCACCACCTGCGCGGACCCGGGGATGAGGAAGTTCAGCCCGAGGAGCCACCAGCCGCGTCGCGTCATGACCGCGCGGGACGAGGCATCCGGGTACCGCATCGGGCGCTCCTCGACGACCGCCGGGCCTGCGGTACGGGTCCTCGCGCTCGGCGGGCTCATGACGCTCACAGCGACTCCTTGAGCCGCCGGTTCTTCTGCTCGACCTGTGACTCGAGATCGCGGGCGTACGCCTCGACGCGGTCGGCGACCGCGCCGTCGGAGGCGCCGAGGATGCGGGCGGCGAGGAGCCCGGCGTTCTTCGCGCCGTTGATGGAGACCGTGGCGACCGGGATGCCCGCGGGCATCTGGACGATGCTGAGGAGCGAGTCCATGCCGTCCAGAGTGGCCAGCTGCACGGGCACGCCGATGACGGGGAGGGCCGTGACGGACGCGAGCATGCCGGGGAGGTGCGCGGCGCCGCCCGCTCCCGCGATGATGGCGCGGAGGCCCCGCGAGCGCGCCTCGCGCCCGTAGCGCATGAGCTTGTCGGGGGTGCGGTGCGCCGAGACGACCTCGACCTCGTGCGGGATGCCGAAGTCGGTGAGCACCTGCGAGGCGTCGCTCATGACGCGCCAGTCCGAGTCGGAGCCCATGACGACGCCGACGAGCGGCGACTCGGAGGAGTGGAGGGGCGCAGTCACTCGTCGAGGCTAGCGGGCGAGGCTGGAAGATCCCCGCAACGGCGCGCTTCGCAGGCGCTCAATCGAGGAAGAAGGATGCCGCGGCGCGGGCCTGGTACGCCACGTCGTCGAGTTCGTCGCCCACGACGTTGACGTGCCCGACCTTCCGGCCGGGGCGCGGTGCCTTGCCGTAGGTGTGGACCTTCGCCTGCGGGTGCTCGTGCATGGCGGCCGCGAAGCGGGCGTCGAGCGGCTCCTGCTCGGGGCCGCCCAGGATGTTCACCATGACGGCCCAGCCGGCGAGCGGCTCGGTGTCGCCGAGGGGCAGATCGAGCACCGCGCGCAGGTGCTGCTCGAACTGGCTCGTCACGGCGCCGTCCTGACTCCAGTGACCGCTGTTGTGGGGACGCATGGCCAGCTCGTTCACGAGCAGGCGCTCGTCGGTGGTCTCGAAGAGCTCGACCGCGAGCATCCCCGTCACGCCGAGACCCTCGGCGATCCCGACGCCGATCGCGGCGGCGACCTGCTGCAGGCGTTCGCCGGAGTGGGGCGCCGGCGCGATCACCTCGGCGCACACCCCGTCGCGCTGCACCGTCTCGACGACCGGGTAGGCACGCACGCCGCCCGACGGGCGGCGGGCGACCTGCTGGGCGAGCTCCCGAGTGAAGTCGACCAGCTCCTCCACGAGGAGCGCGCCGCCGCGGGCGTCCTCGGCGAGCGCGGCGAACCAGTCCTCGGCCTCGGTCCCGGCCGACACGACGCGTACGCCCTTGCCGTCGTAGCCGCCGCGCGGGGTCTTCACGACCGCGCGACCGCCGTGGTCGTCGATGAACGCCTGCAGCTCCTCGGCGCCGGTGACGGCGGCCCAGTCGGGCTGCGGCATCCCGAGCTCCTGCAGGCGTGCGCGCATCAACAGCTTGTCCTGCGCGAAGCGGAGGGCGTCGGGGCCGGGGTGCACCGGGATGCCCTCGGCGACGAGCGTCGCGAGGACCTCCTGCGGCACGTGCTCGTGGTCGAAGGTGACCACGTCGACGTCGCGCGCGAACGCGAGCACCGTGTCGGCGTCGCGGTAATCGCCGACGGCGCTCGCGGCGAGGGCTGCCGACATCCCCTCTTCCTCGGCGAGCACCCGCAGCTCGACACCGAGCTCGACCGCCGGTGCGATCATCATGCGGGCCAGCTGCCCGCCCCCGACGACTCCGACTCGCAGCGCCATGCCATTCCCTCTCGCCTCACGAACCCCTCCATCATCCCGCACCCGCGGGATGACGGACGGCGCCGGTCAGCCCTGCGGCAGCGGCGGGCGCGGCGGGACGGGCGGTGGCGGCCCGGGCGGCAGCGGCTGCGCGTCGCGATGGGCCAGGATCTGGCTCACCTCGACCTGGTCGACGAGCGCCTCGTGCACGAGTTCGGCGCTGGGGATGTCGGCGAGCCGCAGCGGCGCATCGATGCCGTTGTTCAGCGTGATGGTGCCCGCGCCCCACATCCGCTGCAGCGGGGCGCGGTGCACCTTGAGCGTGTAGCCGCGCACATGGGCGAGCTCGCGGCGCTTGACCGAGAGGACCCCGCGACGCTCCATCACCCTGCGCGTCGTGATCGTGTAGACGTGCGCCGCCCATGCGAGGTACGGGAGCACGACGAGCAGGAGCACGACGACGGCCGCCGCGGTCAGCAGCATCCAATTCTCGAAAGGCGCGGGGAGGTTGCCGTAGAAGTAGCCGCAGACGCCGGCGACGGCGATGAGGACGAGGGCCGACCAGCCCAGCCGCCGGGCATGGGGGCGGAAGCGGGCGACGAGCAGCTCCGGCGTGGGAGCGCCGGGTGCCGGGGTGAGCGGCCTGCCCCCGTAGCTCGTCGGCTGCGTCATGTCCCCATTGTGCGGGCCACGGCCGACACAGCGGGGCGCACCCGCCGTTTTGCGTCATGCTCCTCGCGGTCGGCGCCGGCCGGTCGGGGGCGCGCTCGCCTCAGCGAGCCGGATCGGCCGGCCGCGTGCGCACGTGCACCACGTCGCCGGCCGACACGATGCTCTCGTATTCGTCGTCCTGCACGATGACCAGGCGGCCGTCCGGGTCGATCCGGCCGGCGCGCCCCCACAGCGTGTTGCCGTCGGGGAGGGCCACGGCGACGTCGCGGCCCAGGGTGCCGCACAGCGCCTCGGTCTCGGCGAGCACGCCGGCGGCGGCGGCATCCCCGCCCGCCTCCCGCAGTGCGCTCAGCTGCTCGTCGAGGGCGGTGAGGTAGTCGGCGAGCAGGCGATCCTCGTCGCAGGTCAGGCCCACCGCGGCGAAGGACGTCGCCGTCTCGACCGGCAGGTCGGCGGGCGACATGCGCGTGTTCACTCCCGACCCGATGACGACGGTGTCGGGATGCCCCGGCACGACCTCCGCGAGGATCCCGCACACCTTCGCGCCATCGAGGAGGACGTCATTCGGCCACTTCAGCGTCGCGGAATGACCCGACCCCCGGACCTGTGCCGCGATCGCCCGGGTCATCGCAGCACCGGCGATGAGCGGGATCCATCCCCGCGCCTCGGGCGGGAGCCCGCTCGCGTCGAGCACGACGGAGACGGCGAGCGCCGAGCCCGGCGGTGTCACCCACGTCCGGTCGAGGCGCCCGCGCCCCGCCCGCTGGTCGGTGGTGAGCAGCAGCGACAGGTGGGGCCACTCGTGCGGCGCGTCCACGACGTGCCGCACGACGTCCGCGTTGGTCGAGTCGGTGCTCTCCGCCACCTGCACACGGGGGCTCACGGCGGCGCTCAGGGGGAAGCCTTCGGGCGATCCAGACATGAGCCTCACGGTACGCCCCCGCGCAGCATCCGCGCCCCTCCGGCATCGCCCAGGACGCACAGCGGATGCCACGACCCCTTGTGCGAACCCTCCAACAGATCGCGAGAACCCGCCGATAGGGTGGAATCCGTGACCGAGCAGCCCGACCTCTCGACGACCGCCGGCAAGATCGCCGACCTCCGTGCACGCTTCCAGGAGGCCGTCCTCGATCCGGAGGAGGTCGCCAAGGAGAAGCAGCACGCGAAGGGCAAGGGCACCGCGCGCGAGCGCATCGACATGCTGCTCGACACCGGCAGCTTCGTCGAGCTGGACGAGTACGTGCGCCACCGCACCACCGCCTTCGGCATGGACCGCTCGCGCCCCTACGGCGACTCGGTCGTCACCGGCGTCGGCACCATCCACGGCCGCACGGTCGCCGTGTACTCGCAGGACTTCTCGACGTTCGGCGGGTCGCTCGGCGAGGTCGCCGGCGAGAAGATCATCAAGGTCATGGAGTTCGCGCTGCGCAGCGGCATCCCGATCGTCGGAATCCTCGACTCCGGTGGCGCGCGCATCCAGGAAGGCGTGGTCGCCCTCGGCAAGTACGGCGAGATCTTCCGCCTCAACACCCGGGCGTCCGGCGTCATCCCGCAGATCTCGATCATCATGGGACCCGCCGCGGGCGGCGCGGTCTACTCCCCCGCGCTCACCGACTTCGTCGTGATGGTCGACAAGACGAGCCAGATGTTCGTGACCGGCCCCGACGTCATCAAGACCGTGACCGGCGAGGACGTCGGCATGGAGGAGCTCGGCGGCGCGCACACGCACAACACCCGCTCGGGCGTCGCCCACTATCTGGCCGAAGACGAAGACGACGCGATCGACTACGTGCGCTCGATGCTCGGCTTCCTCCCCGACAACAACATGGCCGAGCTGCCGGTCTACGAGTCGGGCTTCGAGTTCGAGACGACGGATGCCGACCGCGCGCTGAACGCGGTCATCCCCGACTCGCCCAACCAGCCGTACGACATCCACCAGGTGATCCGCGGGATCGTCGATGCGGAGGACTTCCTCGAGGTGCAGCCACTCTTCGCGCCGAACATCGTGATCGGCTTCGGTCGCATCGAGGGCCGCTCGGTGGGCATCATCGCAAACCAGCCGTCGCAGATGGCGGGCACGCTCAACATCGAGGCCGGCGAGAAGGCCAGCCGCTTCGTGCGGTTCTGCGATGCGTTCTCGATCCCGATCGTCACGCTCGTCGACGTTCCCGGCTACCTCCCCGGCACCGACCAGGAGTGGACCGGCGTCATCCGCCGCGGTGCGAAGCTGCTGTACGCCTACGCCGAGGCCACGGTGCCGCTGGTGACGGTGATCCTCCGCAAGGCCTACGGCGGCGCGTACATCGTCATGGGCTCGAAGCAGCTGGGCGCCGACGTCAACCTTGCGTGGCCGACCGCCGAGATCGCCGTCATGGGCGGGCAGGGCGCCGTCAACATCCTGTATCGCGGCGAGATCAAGCGCGCCGAAGAGGCGGGCGAAGACGTGGCGGCCGTGCGCACGCGCCTCGCGAACGAGTACACCTACAACGTCGCCTCGCCGTTCCTGGCGGCCGAACGCGGCGAGCTCGACGGCATCATCGAGCCCGCGGCGACGCGCGTCTCGATCGCCAAGGCGCTGCGTGCCCTGCGCGGCAAGCGCGCCAGCCTCCCGCCCAAGAAGCACGGGAACATCCCGCTGTGAGCGAGGCGGGCGGGGGGACGGATGCTGCGGCGCAGAGCGTCAGGATCGACGTGCTCCGCGGGGCGCCGACGGAGGAGGAGCTCGCGGCGCTCATCGCCGTCGTGAGCGAGGCGTACACCGGCGAGGCGGCCGAGGCCGTCGCGGCCGACGACGCACGCCGGAGCGCGTGGTCGCTGTCGCAGCGGGCCCTCCGTCAGCCGCTCGATCGCGACCTCGGGTGGGGCCGATTCGGCTCAGCCGGCTGAGCCGCCTGAGCCGCAGAGGTCGGACAACCGAATCCGGTTGTCCCCCGAAATACCTACAGACACGTCGTTCCGGGCACGGCGATACTGGATTCGCTGGAACGCTTTTGCGTTCGGTCGATCCGATCCGCTGTGCGGGTGCCCTGGATCCGACCACGCGGACGGTTTTCGGGTAACCGTCCGCCAGGCGAGGGGCGGGCGGCTTCGCCGCCCCTCGCCTCCTTCTATCCCGTTCCCCGCCTGGTCTCCCCTCCCCTTTCCGGGCGGGGAGCGATAACGCCCGCCGTACGGGTCTCAGACCCGACCCGCGACCTCAGACGCGACCCGGGTGCGGGATCTCACGCCACAGGTCGACGGAGTCCTCGTCGCTCGGCGCACCCACCGACGGCGACCGCCCCACCACGGTGACCGCGACGTGCTCGTCGGGCGAGGTGCGGATGTACAGCCGTTCGGAGCTAGCCGCGCGCAGCGCTTCCGCAAGCTGTGCCCGGATGACGGCGAGCGTCGCGTCGTCGACGTCGTCGAGCCCGCCCTCGTCGAGTACCGTGACGTTGGCGCCGCGGCGCCGGGCGCGCTCGAGCTCGGCGCGCACCTCATCGTCGAGCAGGCGCGGGCCGCGCATCTCGTCGCGCAGGCGCCCCTCGGCGATGCGAGCCTCCAGGCGGTCGGAGTCGCTGAGCACGCCGTTGCGGGCAACCGTGCGGGTGAGCACGGGCCCGGCGACGGCGAGGGCCTTCTGCACCTGCACGCGCCGCTCCCGCTGGCGCACGACCTGCGACGTCTGCCATCCGGTGGCCGCACGCTGCAGCCGGGTGAGCCGCGAGGTGTCCCGCGCCGCCCGGTCCATCGAGAACACCAGCAGCTGGGCACAGGTCACCCACACGATGGAACCCACGAGGCCGAGCGCGAGTGCGTTGAGCGGGCCCATCCAGACCGACGACGCGATGGCCAGCATGACGATCCCGGCCCACGCGGTCCAGGGGCGACGGCGCACCATGACGACCGTCATCAGCGCGCCGATCCCGCCCAGGTACCACGTTGCGAAGGGCGCGGTCCGCGACGCCTCCCCCACACCCAGCGAGATCGCGCTCGGTACGATCACGGCGCAGGCGAGCGCCAGGATCTGCGCCGCGACGGGCAGGGGAACCGGGCCGCGGAAGCCGTCGGTGGCCGACGGGGCGGCGTCGTCGGGGTGCGCGGGAGCGGGCACGTCCGCCAGGACCGGGTGGGGTGCCGAGCGCACCGACGCCGGCTCCCAGAAGATGCAGAGCCAGGTCGTGGCCAGATACAGGCCGAGGGTCGTGACGACCACGAGCGGCTGCGGCACGGGGGCCGTCCACCACAGGCCCCGGGCGGCGAGATAGGCGCTGAACGCGACGGCGAGCACGATCAGGACGTTCTTGACGCTGATCATCCGACGGGCTCCTGCCAGGTGAGGCGCACGACGGTGCCGTGCGATCCGGTCTCGAGGTCGGACTGACCGCCGACGGCGGCCACACGGGCGATGATCGATGCCCGGATCCCCAGGCGGTCGTCGGGGACGGCATCCAGGTCGAAGCCCTCCCCGGCATCGTGCACCTCGACGCGTACGCGCCCGCCGGTCGCCGTCACGGCCACGCCGAGGCCCGCCCCGCCGGCATGCTGCACGGCGTTGGCCACGGCCTGCGTCGCGGCGAGCGTCAGTGCCCGGGCGACGCGTCCGGGAATGGGCGCCGCCGCCGGCTCGATCTCCCGCTGCACGTCGATCTCGACACCCAGCTCGCTCGCGGCCTCGCCGATCTCGGCGGCGAGGACGGAGGCATCCCACGGCTCGTCGGTTCCCTCGTGGTCGTCCTGTTCCGTGTTGGCCAGGCGGGTGAGCGCCTCGCGGGCCATCGTCGCCGCCAGGGTGCGCTCGCGGGGAGTGCTCGCCCGCTCGGCCGCGATGAGCGCGGCCAGCACGCTGTCGTGCATGAGCGCCGCCACGGCCACGCGCTCCTGCTCCGCCGCATCCGCGGCCGCCGCCTGCGCGTACGACGCCACCGCGCGGGCGCGGGTCTCGTCGACGTTGACGGCCATCGAGCGGAAGAGCCAGCCGAGGGTCAGGATGACGCCGCCCAGGATGAGCGCGAACGACACGTCGAGGCCGACGGCGAACCAGTACTCCTGCGCGAAACCCACCTGGAGCAGTCGCACGACCCCGAAGAGGACGGGGGCGAGGATCGTCCAGCCGATCTGCAGCGGAAAGGGAAAGGCCAGGACGGCCGCCAGGGTCGCAAGGTTGAGGAGGTACCAGATCCACGGCTCGTCCTGGGACGGCTCGACGCCTGCGGTGGCGATCGGCCACACGACGAGCGCCAGGACGTAGACCAGCGCGAAGACCCCGGCGGCCACGCGCACCCCGCGCCCGATGACGCACGCCAGGATCATGACCGCGAGGCTCCCGAAGACCGAGATCATCAGCGCCTCGTGCCAGCCGGGAAGCTCGTCGTTCGACCCGAGGGCGGTGAGGAACGCCTGAACCCCGAGCATCAGCGAGCCGAATGCACCGGCGACGAGCGAGATGATGCGCTCGACGCGCGAGCGGGTGAACGAGCCGATGCCCGCCGTCGTCTGCGGCGAGTGCGGGATCTGCCCCCACGCCGCATCGAGCACGCCGGTCTGCGCGTCACTGGCCACGCGCGATGTCTCTCGGGTCGGCCGAAGGCTCCACCAGGATGCCGTCCTCGACGGCCCGGTGGAGCAGATCGATCTTGGTCGGAGCAGGTCTTCCGACCTCGACGTATTTGACGCGGATGCGCGTGATGTTCTCCTTCGCTGTGGAGTATGCGACCCCGAGACGGTCGGCGACGACCTTTAGCGGCAGGCCGGCGGCGTAGAGCCGCAGCACGTCCCGCTCGCGCGCCGACAGCTGGGCATCGGCGAACGCCCGGTCGCCCTCGACCGCGCTCGCCCACTCGACGTTGTTGAGCGGCTCGCCCCGCGCCACCGTGCGCACGGCGGCGATCACGTCGCCGATCGGCGAGGACTTGCTCACCACCCCCGCGGCGCCGGCGGCGAGCGCCTCGCGCACGGCCGCAGGGCGGTCGGCGACGCTGTGGATGATGACGCTCGAGCCGTCGAGCACGAGCCGTCGCACGTTCTCGGTGACGGTGGTGCCGTCGCCGAGCGTGAGGTCGAGCACGACGACGTCCGCCGGCGGCTGCCGCGAGAAGGCCCGCCAGTCGACGTACTCGGTCACCGTGCTGCCCGAGAAGGCGACCGTCATGGACTCGGCGCGGGCGCACGCCGCCTCGAGCCCGAGTCGCACCGACTCATGATCGTCGATGAGGGCGACGCGCGTCATGCGGCCAGCCTATCCACGTGGCTCACGGGCGCGTGAGCACCGCGACGGCTTCGACGTGATGTGAATTCGGGAAGACGTCGAGTGCGTCGATGCGCCCCACCTCGTACCCGCCCGAGCGGAACGTCGCGATGTCGCGGGCGAGCGCGACGGGGTCGCACGCGACGTAGACCACGGTCGCCGGCGAGAGGGCCGTGATGTGCTCCACGACCTCACGTCCGGCTCCCGAGCGGGGCGGGTCGAGGAGGACGACGCCCCGCGACAGCCGCTCCTTCTCGGTGACGGATGCCTCGGCCGCGAGCCGCGCCAGCCACCGGTCGACGCGCCCGGTCTCGGCCCGTGCCCCCACCCACTCGGCGAGGTTCTCGCCGGCATGCTCGGTCGCCCGCGGATCGGATTCGACGCTGGTGACGCGGGTCGCGGGGCCGCCGAGCTCCCCGAGGGTCGCGGCGAAGAGCCCCACGCCGCCGTAGAGGTCCAGGTGCCAGGCGTCGGTGTCGACGATCGGAGCGTCGCCGGTCGCGCCACGGAGCGCCGCCGCCACCGTGGCCGTCAGGGTGTGCGCGGCGAGGCGATGCACCTGCCAGAACCCGCCTGCATCCACCCGGAAGTCGCGGCCGTCGACCCGTTCGACGACGACCTCGCGGCCCGGTGCCGCGCCCGTGTTCTTGCCGGGGCCCCGTCCGGGCGCCCGGCGGGCGCGGCCACCGCGGGCGGCCGCGGGTCGCGATGCGTGGGGGCGCGGCAGCACCCGCACGCGCCCGTCCGCCGGCTGCACGAGATCGATGCGCCCCTGCTCTCCCCCGCGCAGCTCGAGCGCGGCGCGCTCGACGGCCGCGGTGGCGAGCGGCAGATCCTCGAGCGGGATCACGCGATGGCTCCGCGCCGCGTACTGACCGACGCGTCCGTCGGCGTCGACATGCAGGCTCACACGGGTGCGCCACCCGGTCCCGTCGACCGTCTCGCCGTCGGCCTCCTGCTCATCGGGCGCGCGGTCGGCGTCCAGCGGCGCGGACGCTCCGCGCATCGTGGCCGTCGGCACGGCGATCCCGCCGAAGCGGTGGAGCGCGTCGAGGAGCACCTCGAGCTTGAGCCGGCGCTGGTGGTCGAGTGAGATGTGGCCGAAGTCGGCGCCGCCCGGGCGCTGGTCGGGAGGCACGTCGACGTCTGCCTGCCGCCACACGTGCAGCTGCCGGTGCGGCGACGCCTCGAGAACCTCGAGCGTCTCGGCGCGCCAGAACGACTTCTTCGCGGTGTCGGTGAGCCGCGCCCGCACCCGCTCGCCGGGGATCGTGTCGGCGACGAAGACCACGCGACCCTCGTGGCGGGCGACGAAGACGCCGCCGTGGGCGACGCCCGTGATGTCGAGGTCGAGGATGTCGCCGGTTCCGCTCACCCGTCGAGCCTACGTCCCCTTCCGTCGGGGATTCAGTCCGCGCAGCGGGCCCGTCGCGCCAGCGGCGCGCAAACCCGCGCCTCGGCCAGCCGGGAGCGCACACCTGGACTGAATCCTGAACGCGCAGGCGCTGCCGCGTACGGTGGACCCATGCGCGTCTGCCTGGCCTCCACCTCACCCGCGCGGCTGATGCTGCTCGGCCAGTTCGGCATCCGCCCCCTCACCGTGGCGCCCGACGTCGACGAAGAGGCGGTGATCGCCGCGGTCGAGGCCGCCGAGCGACGCACCCTCGCACCCGACGAGCACGTCCTGCTGCTCGCGCGCCGCAAGGCAGCCGACGTCGCGGCGCGCCTCCGCGACGACATCCCCGACTTCGACGGCCTCGTCATCGGGGGCGACTCGATGTTCGAGATCGGCGGCGAGGTGCTGGGCAAGCCCTACACGGCCGAGAACGCCGCCGCACGGTGGCGGGCGATGCGCGGGCGCACCGGCGTGCTGCACTCGGGCCACGCCGTGGTCCGCATCGTGCCCGGCGAGCAGTCCCGCGAGGTGCACGCGACGGCCGCAGCATCCGTCTCTTTCGTCGAAGACGTGACGGATGCCGAGATCGAGGCGTACGTCGCCACCGGTGAGCCGCTGCAGGTCGCGGGCGCCTTCACCGTCGACAGCCTCGGCGGGGCCTTCATCGAGCGGGTGGACGGCGATCCCTCCACGGTCGTGGGCATGTCGGTGTCGACGCTGCGACGCCTCGCACGCGAAGTCGGAGTGGAATGGACCACGCTGTGGAACACGACGGACCCCTCGCTCGGGCCCGTGGAGATCGGCGAGCAGTCGGCGTAGATGACGCACCCACGGGTGGCGGTTTCCATTGTGTGAGGAAGCCCACGTTCTTGGTCGGTTCTTGTACGAACCGCTCAAAAGCCCTCGGGAAGCCGTGAGTAGGCTGGCACTCATGCCTCGTATCGCCAAGGTTCTCGTTGCCAACCGCGGCGAGATCGCCGTCCGCGTCATCCGCGCCGCCCGCGACGCCGGGAAGGCGTCGGTCGCCGTCTACGCCGAACAGGACCGCGACGCCATGCACGCCCGGCTGGCCGATGAGGCGTACGCACTGGACGGTTCCACGAGTGCGGAGACCTACCTGTCGATCGAGAAGATCCTCTCGGTCGCCCGCCGCTCCGGTGCCGATGCGGTGCACCCGGGCTACGGCTTCCTCGCCGAGAACGCCGACTTCGCCCGCGCCGTGATCGCCGCGGGCCTGGTCTGGATCGGCCCGTCGCCCGAGGCCATCGAGGCGCTCGGCGACAAGGTCACCGCCCGCGCCGTGGCCGAGAAGGTGGGCGCACCGCTCGCGCCCGGCACGCCCGGTCCTGTGGCCGGCGCCGACGAGGTCGTCGCCTTCGCCGAGGAGGTGGGCCTTCCGATCGCGATCAAGGCCGCGTACGGCGGCGGCGGACGAGGCCTCAAGGTCGCGCGCACGATCGACGAGATCCCCGAGCTCTTCGAGTCGGCGACGCGTGAGGCCATCACCGCGTTCGGCCGCGGCGAGTGCTTCGTCGAGAAGTACCTCGACAAGCCGCGCCACGTCGAGACGCAGTGCCTGGCGGATGCTGCGGGCAACGTCGTCGTCATCTCGACGCGCGACTGCTCGCTGCAGCGCCGCCACCAGAAGCTCGTCGAAGAGGCGCCCGCGCCGTTCCTCACCGACGAGCAGAACAAGACGCTCTACGACGCGTCGAAGGCCATCCTCAAGGAGGTCGGCTACCTCGGCGCCGGCACCTGCGAGTTCCTCATCGGCGCTGACGGCACGATCTCGTTCCTCGAGGTGAACACCCGCCTGCAGGTCGAGCACCCGGTGTCGGAGCAGATCACCGGCATCGACCTCGTGCGCGAGCAGTTCCGTCTGGCCGAGGGCGAGGATCTCGGCTACGACGACCCGGTCGCCGACGGCCACTCGATCGAGTTCCGCATCAACGGCGAAGACCCCGGTCGCGGGTTCCTCCCTCAGCCCGGTCCCATCCACGTCTTCAAGACGTTCGGCGGCCCGGGCATCCGCCTGGACTCCGGCGTCACCGCCGGCGACAGCGTGTCGGGCGCCTTCGACTCCCTGCTCGCCAAGATCATCGTCACCGGCCGCGACCGCGCCGAGGCCCTCGAGCGCTCGCGTCGCGCGCTGGACGAGTTCGCGGTGTCAGGCCTTCCCACGGTGCTCCCCTTCCACCGCGCCGTCGTGCGCGACCCCGCGTTCACGGCGGAGGACGGCCGCTTCGGGGTGTACACGCGGTGGATCGAGACCGAGTTCGTGAACGACATCGCCCCGTGGGACGGCGAACTGAGCGACGCGACCCCGTCCGAGGCGCGGCACACCGTAGTCGTCGAAGTGGCGGGCAAGCGCCTCGAGGTGAGCCTTCCCGACCGGGTCGTGGCGCCCGTCGGCGTCGCAGGCCGCCCCGCCGCCGTGCCGCCGTCGCGCCGCTCGCACGCCCCGAGCGTCGTCGCCGGCGCCTCGGGGGATGCCGTGAAGTCGCCGATGCAGGCGACCGTCGTGAAGGTCGCCGTCGAGGAGGGCCAGCAGGTCGTCAAGGGCGAGCTGGTCGTCGTGCTCGAGGCGATGAAGATGGAGCAGCCCATCCAGGCCCACAAGGACGGCGTCATCGGCACCATCGACGCCGAGCCCGGCACCACCGTGTCGGCCGGCCACCAGCTGCTGACGATCTCTTGACGCGGCGCGGATCAATGCGAGGCACGAGCGTTGATGCGTGCCGGGTCAAGGTCGAGTAGCGAGGAACGAGCGTATCGAGACCCGATCGATGACGGATGCTGCGGCTCGCAGCATCCGCTCGCATCACATGATCTCGCCGAACGCACACGCCCCGCGCGCACCCGACGTGCGATCTCGGTGAGAGCCGCGAACGGGGTCGTCAGCCGCCGTAGACGTTGTGGTCGACGACGTGCATCGCGCGTGCGGCGTCGGTGATGCTCCCCGACAGCGAGGGGTACACCGCGAACACTCGTGACACCTGGTCGACGGTGAGACGACGCTCGACCGCGATGGCGATCGGGTAGATGAGCTCCGAGGCGCGGGGGGCGACGATGACCCCGCCGATCACGGTGCCGCTCCCCTCTCGGGCGATGAGCTTGACGAAGCCGTCCTTGATGCCCATCATCTTCGCGCGCGGATTGGCCGCCAGCGGGAGCTTGTGCACGACGCCCTGGATGTGACCGTCGGCGATGTCGTTCTCCTGCCAGCCGATCGTCGCGATCTCGGGCGCGGTGAAGATGTTCGACGTGATGCGGCGGCGCTCCAGCGGGATCACGATGTCGCCGAGCGCATGGAAGATGGCCGTGCGTCCCTGCATCGAGGCGACCGACGCGAGCGGCACGAACGTGGTGCAGTCGCCCGCGGCGTAGATGTTGGGAACCGACGTGCGCGCTACCCGATTGACCTGGATGTGGCCGGACTCCGTCATCTGGATGCCGGCCTGCTCGAGGCCGATGCCGGCGGTGTTGGGGATCGAGCCGACCGCGACGAGGCAGTGGCTGCCCTCGATGGTCCGGGTATCCGACAGGGTCACGACCACGCCGTCGCCGGTGTTCTCGACCTTGGCGGCGCGCGACTTCGACAGCAGGTTCATTCCGCCGCGCTTGAACACGCGCTCGAGCACGGCCGCCGCATCCTTGTCCTCACCGGGCAGCACCTGGTCGCGGCTGGAGACGAGCGTCACCTTCGCGCCGAGATTCATGTAGGCACCCGCGAACTCCGCGCCGGTGACGCCGGACCCCACCACGATCAGGTGCTCGGGCAGCGCCTGCATGTTGTACAGCTGAGTCCACGTGAGGATGCGCACGCCGTCGGGCCGGGCGGTGGGCAGCTCGCGCGGCGACGAGCCGGTGGAGACGACGAGCGTGTCGGCCTCGATGCGGTCGAAATCGGTGCCGCCCGGGCCGGTCGAGACGACCACGGCGTTGCCGCCCTCGAGGCGGCCGTGACCCGAGACGATGCGCACGCCCGCCTCGGCGAGCGAGGCGCGCATGTCGTCCGACTGCTGCCGGGCGAGGGTGAGGAGGCGCTTGTTGACCGCGGTGAGGTTGATGGCGATCTCGGGCTTGAGGGGCTTGCCGTCCTTGCTCTTGGCGAAGAGCTGCACGCCCAGGTCGCCGGCGCCGGCGATGGCGACGGCCGCGTCGGCGGTGGCGATCAGGGACTTCGACGGAACCACGTCGGTGATCACGGCCGAGCCGCCGATCCCGGCACGCTCGACCACCGTCACCTCCGCCCCGAGCTGGGCGGCGGCCAGCGCCGCTTCGTAGCCTCCGGGTCCGCCGCCGAGGACGGCGACGCTCTGGGTGGTCTCGAAGCTGATCGACATGGATTCCATTCTCCCCTGCCGCCGCGGCCCACGATGACATCCGCCCGACACGCGGGACGCGCGACAGCGGCCCATCGCTGGCTCTGCCGCCCGCACGTTCCTAGAGTGGGGGCATGTCAGATACCGGCAATCCTCTCGACGACCCCGCGGCCGACCCTTTCGAGGTCGCCGCCGCCGCCGCCGGGGACATCGCCCGCATCACGGGCGTCGAGCGCCATGACATCGCGCTCACGCTCGGCAGCGGCTGGGCGAAGGCCGCGGAGCTCCTGGGCGAGACGACCTCGACGTTCCCCGCCACGGAGGTGACGGGGTTCAGCGCTCCGGCTCTCACCGGTCACGCCGGCACCCTGCGCAGCGTCGTCACCCCCAAGGGGCGCCGCGTCCTGGTGATCGGTGCGCGCACCCACTACTACGAGGGCCACGGGGTGCGCCGGGTGGTGCACAGCGTGCGGACGGCGGCCGCGGCCGGCGCCCGCACGATGGTGCTGACCAACGGCGCCGGCGGCATCAAGCAGACCTGGCACGCGGGGCGCCCGGTGCTGATCAGCGACCACATCAACCTCACGGGCGCCACGCCCCTCGAGGGAGCGACGTTCATCGATCTCACCGACCTGTACTCGCGGCGGCTGCGCAACCTGGCGCGGACCATCGACGCGAGCCTCGACGAGGGCGTGTACACGCAGTTCCGCGGTCCCCAGTACGAGACGCCGGCCGAGGTGCAGATGGTCAAGTCGTTCGGCGGGCACATCGTCGGCATGTCCACCGCGCTCGAGGCGATCGCCGCCCGGCAGGCGGGCATGGAGATCCTGGGCTTCTCGCTCATCACGAACATGGCGGCGGGCATCCAGAAGCACCCGCTCAGCCACGAGGAGGTGCTCGAGGCCGGCCGCAACGCCGAGCCGGTCATCTCGTCGCTCCTCGCCCGCGTGATCGGCGCGCTGTGAGCGGCCCCGAGGTGCCGGCGGCCGAACCGGACCGCCAGGAGCCGGCCCCCGACGCGGTGCCGACCGGGGCGGACAGCACGGCCGACGTGCTCGCGCGCGCCCACGCGTGGCTCGCCCAGGACCCCGACGGCGACACCCGCGCCGAGCTGCGTGCGTTGATCGAGGCCGCCGAGACAGGCGATGCCGCCGCGACGGACGATCTGACGGACCGCTTCTCGACGCGCCTCGCCTTCGGCACGGCGGGTCTGCGCGGGGCGCTCGGCGCCGGCAGCAACCGCATGAACCGCGTGCTCGTCGCCCAGGCGGCGGCGGGTCTCGCCGCCTACGTGCGCGAGAAGGCGGGTCTGCCGCCGGTCGGCGTCGAGGCCGTTCACGCCCGCGTGCCGGCCGATTCGACGGAGCAGGGCGACCCCGGCGACCCCGGCGCCGCCGACGTCGCCCCCGCGCCCGATCCGGAAGCAGCCGTGGCGGGCGCCGCCGACGCCTCGCCCGCATCCGATTCGGAGGCGGCCGCGGGAGACGCCGAGACGCAGACGGAGACGGATGCTGCGCCTCAGACGTCCCCCGCGGCAGCCACGGATGCCGCAGCCCACGCCACCGACGCCGCCCACGCCACCGACGCCGCGCCGCGCCGCGAGCCCTCCGCACCGGAACTGACGGAGGCGCCGTCGGCGGACGCCCTCGAGGCCGAGGGGCCGGAGGTGCCCGGCATCCTCGACGACGCGCCCATCGTGGTGATCGGCTATGACGGTCGCCGCAACTCCGACGTCTTCGCCCGCGACTCGGCGGAGATCTTCGCCGGGGCGGGCCTGCGCGCGATCCTCATGCCGCGCCTCCTTCCCACCCCGGTGCTCGCCTACGCGGTGCGGCACTTCGGCGCGGCGGCCGGCGTCATGGTGACGGCGAGCCACAATCCGCCCGACGACAACGGCTACAAGGTCTACCTGGGTGGCGACGACGACGGCTCGCAGATCGTCTCCCCCGCCGACGCCGAGATCGCCGCCCACATCGAGCGCGTGGCGGAGGCCGGCGACATCAGCACCATCCCGCGCTCGCTGGGCTTCGAGTTCGCCACCGAGGCTGTCGTCGACGACTACGTCGCCGCGACGGCCGCCGTGGCACCCGCACCCGCGTCGGCCGAGGGCCTCACGTGGGTGTACACCGCGATGCACGGGGTCGGGTGGGAGACGTTCTCGCGCATCCTCCACAGCGCCGGCTATCCCGCGCCGGTGCCGGTGACGGCACAGCTCGAGCCCGACGGCAGCTTCCCGACGGTGGCCTTCCCGAACCCGGAGGAGCCGGGTGCGATGGACCTCGCCTTCCAGACGGCGCGCGAGGCGGGAGCCGATCTCGTGATCGCGAACGACCCTGACGCCGATCGCCTCGCGGTGGCGATTCCGGACGAGTCCGCCGACGGCGGCTGGCGCCGGCTCACCGGCAACGAGATCGGCCTGCTGCTGGGCTGGCGGGCCGCCCGGATCGCGACGGCCGACGGGCCGGTGCCGGGCGCCTCCCTCGCCTGCTCGCTCGTCTCGTCGCCGGGTCTTCAGACCGTCGCCGAGCACTACGGTCTGGACTTCCACGCGACGCTCACGGGCTTCAAGTGGATCTCGCGCGCCCCCGGCATGGTGTTCGGGTTCGAGGAGGCCCTCGGCTACCTCGTGAACCCGCAGACCGTCCGCGACAAGGACGGCATCTCGGCGGCCGTCGCCATGCTCGGCATGGTGACCGAGGCGCGCGGCCGGGGCGCCACGCTCGCCGACCTGCTCATCGAGTTCGAGGAGCAGTTCGGTGCCTTCGCAAGCGACCAGGTGTCGGTGCGCGTCGACGACCTCTCGCAGATCACGCGCATCATGGCGGCGCTGCGCGAACGCCACCCGGAGACCGTCGGCGCAGTGGCGGTGGACCGCGTGGACGACCTTCTGGAAGGCGTCGACGACCTGCCGCCGGGCGATGTGCTGCGTCTGTGGCTCGCGGACGGGTCACGCGTGGTCGTGCGTCCGAGCGGCACCGAGCCGAAGCTCAAGCTCTACCTGGACGTGCGCGGCGAGACCCGCCACGACGCCGCGGGGCGCATCTCCGCCCTGACCGACGGCGCCCGCGCCCTGCTCGCCGAGTACGGCGGCTGACCCCGCGCATGCTGCTCACCCTGCCCGTCGCACTCGAGAACGCGCACGTCAGGCTCGAACCTCTCGCCGCCGAGCACGAGGCCGATCTCGCCGCTGCCGCTGTCGGCCTGGAGCATGCGTGGTACACCTCGATGCCGCGCCCCGACGACATGGCCGCCGACATCGACCAGCGTCTCAGGTGGCGCGACGAGGGCCACATGAATCCGTGGGCGGTGCGCCGGCTGGATACCGGCCGGGTGGTCGGCACGACGACCTTCTGCAACATCGACCAGCCCAACCGGCACGTCGAGATCGGTCACACCTGGATCGGCCCGGAGGCGCAGCGCACCGCCGTGAACACCGCGTCCAAGCTGCTCCTGCTCACCCACGCGTTCGAGTCGTGCGACGCGATCGCCGTCGAGTTCCGCACCCACTGGCACAACCGCCAGTCCCGGGCCGCGATCGCACGCCTCGGCGCGAAGCAGGACGGCGTGCTGCGCAACCATCGCCTCGGACCCGACGGCTCGCTGCGCGACACCGTCGTGTTCTCGATCCTCCCCCACGAGTGGCCGGCCGTCCGCCTCGACCTCTCGGAACGTCTCGCCCGGGGCTGACCCGGGCCGTCCGCCTCGACCTCACCCAGCGTCTCGCCCGCGGCTGACCCGGGCCTGCGGCATCCGTTCCCTCTCGCCGCATTCATCGCACGCCGCTCGCGGCACGACGCTCGCGAAGAAGGTGACACGCGTGGTCGGGTGATCTCCGGCGAGGCGACCACAGCGGTCACCTCGACGCCGCGGCCCCGCGCCAAAGTGGCATCACGCGCCGCCTCGGCCCGGCCCCTGCGGCACCTGCTGCCACTTCCACTGCGCGGACAAGGCGGGAGGGATGCCGCGGCTTGCCGCTCGCGAAGAAGGTGACACCCGTGGTCGGGTGATCTCCGGCGAGGCGACCACAACTGCCACCTCCACGGCGCGGCCCATCGCGAAAGCGGCATTACGCGCCGCCTCGGCCCCGCCCCGCGGCACCTCCCGCCACCTCCACGGCCCGGCCCCGCGCCAAAGTGGCAGCACGCGCCGCCTCGGCCCCGCCCCTGCGGCACCTGATGCCACCTCCACGGCCCGGCCCCGCGCCAAAGTGGCATCACGCACCGCCTCGGCCCCGCCCCCGCGGCACCTCCCGCCACCTCCACGGCGCGGACAAAGCCGGCGGGACGGATGCCTCGGGCTCAGCCGTCGATGACGGCGACGAGCTCGTCGAGGAAGGCGTTGAAGTCGGTGCCGCGACGCACGATGCGCTGCACGCTCTCGCGCTCGCTGAACACCTCGACGAACTGCTCGAACACGGTCTGGAACGCCTCGCGGTCGTTCTCGGAGAACGCCACGAGCGCCACGACCTGAACCCGTCCGTCGCCCCAGGGTATCGAGGGGTCGGCGATGCCGATGGCGATGGCGGTGCGGGATGCCGTCATCTCCAGGGCGTGAGGAACCGAAAGGGCGTCGGTGAACGCGGTGGACGAGAGTCGCTCGCGCTCGATGGTGCGTTCGATGTACTCCGCGTCGATGACCCCGATGTCGAGGAGCAGCGCGCCGAGCTCGCGGATCACGCCCTCTTCGCCGGCGACCGCGGCGTCGTCGAGCCCGCGGACGAAGGCCGACGGCTCGAAGTACCGCTCGAGCTCGGCGCGCAGCCGCGCGAGACGGCGTGACCGCCGGATCCGTCCCGCCGCCGTCTGCACGCGCTCGACGTCGCCGTCGGTGAGGAACGGCTGGATCCGCACGATGCGGTCGCTCGCCGTGGGCGGGTCGATCGTCGTGAGCACGAGGTCGGTGTCGATCGACGACCAGTCGGGGTCGGCCCGCGTCTCGACGCCGACCACCTCGATCGCCTGCCCCAGGGACCGGTCGACGCTCGAGCGCAGCAGTTCGTGCAGGTCGTAGTACCCCGGGCACACGATGGTGGCGGTGAGCAGCTGATCGGCGCGGCGGCTGCGTTCGAGCCTGCCGCCCACGTGCATCGCGATGTAGGCGATCTCGTCGTCGGGCAGCGGGATGCCGAGCCGCTGCTGCAGGCGGCTGGCGATGAACACCGCCACCTCGAAGATCATCGGGTACGTCGACTTCAGCGAGCGCGTGAGCGGATTGCGCGACCACGCCTGCTCGCGGGCGCGGTGCAGCAGGTTCTGCACGTGCAGTGCGAGGCGGGCGACGAAGTCGTCATGCGCGATGTCGACGAGGAACTCGTCGGCAGCGGCGGTCACGACCTCGCGCACGACGGCCTCCACCTCGGGGTCGAGGGTGGACGGCGCGGTCCCGGATGCTGCGCCCTCGTGACCGTCGGGCGCGACCACGCGCGTCAGCACCAGCGTGGCGAGGTGCTGCAGGTCGGCGCTGCCGAGCCGCACCCCGAGGTGGCGGACCGACAGCTCCGCGATGATCCCGGCCACCTGGCTCTGCGTCGGCCGCTCGGCCTCGCCCGCGGGTGGCTCGGCGCTCCCGTCGAGCGGCCGGTCGCGCGCCGTGCGGTCGGCGGCGATCGCGATGTGCATCACGACGTCGGCGATGCCGAACTCGTTGACGAACCACCCGAGCTCGCCGAGACGGGCCACCAGCTCGGTCTTGAACGGCCCGAACGCCTGGGCGCCCACGGACCCCTCCCCGAGCGTCCGCCGCAGGGCGGCGAGGTCGAAGGATCCGGCATCCATCTCGTCGTGCGCCAGCCGGCTGAGAAGCCTGCGCTGCGCGCCCTCGGTGCCGCGCAGCCGGGCGCGCGAGGCCGACCGTTCCAGCGTCAGCTCGGTGCCGCCGAGCAGTCCGCGCACGCGGGCCAGATCGGCGTCGAGCGTCGCGGGCGAGACGTGAAGGGCGTCGGCGGTCTCGAAGACGTCGACCCCGTCGTCCGCGTCGAGCAGCGTGCGCACCAGCGTGTGCAGCCGGTCTCGGGGTGTGCCGCTGTCGCCACCGGCGCGCAGCGCGGCCGCGGCGTCGGCGCCGGCACGATAGCCCTGGGGCCCCGACTCCACGGCCACCCCGGGCACCACCCGGGCGTTCGCCGCCGTGACGTACGAGCGAATGCTCCGGGGCGTCACGCCGAGGGCGTCGGCGAGGGCGGATGCGGTCACCCAGTCGCCGTCGCGCAGGAGCAGTCCGAGCACACGATCCTGCCGGGCCCGGGTCACGCTTCCAGTCAACCACGCGCACGACCCGCCGAGGCGGCCGAGGCGGCGCGGTTTCCGCCCCTGCGGAAGAAGCAGTGGTTGTGCGGCTCCCAGCGATCTCACAAGAATGGCGGAAGAGGAGGCGGGTCGATGAGGATCCTGGTGGTGTGCGGAGCGGGTGCGTCGAGCACCTTCGTCGCACAGCGCGTGCGCCACGCGGCCCACGCACAGGGACTCGACTACTCCGCCTTCGCCGGCACCGAGCAATCGCTCCCGATCGATCTCGATGCCGCCGACGTCGTCCTGGTCGGTCCGCACCTCTCGCATGCGATGGAGCGCATAGAACGGGATGCCGCCGCCCGGGGCACCACGGTGGTGCTCCTGCCGTCCGACATCTTCGGAGACCGCGACGGCACCCGCACCCTCGCGCTCGTCCGTGCCGCCACCGGGGACGGGAACCCGCCACCGGCGGACGAGCCCTCTGCCGAGACCCCTTCGAACACGACTGCTCCCCCGTCACGATCCGTCACCGAAGACGGCGATTCGTGACAGGCGGGCAACTCCGTGAGATATCACCCCAGAACAGACAGAGAGGCCACGACATGCCACCCACCTCCCGCACCGTCCGCATCGGATCGGCGCACGGGCTGCACGCGCGCCCGGCCAAGCTGTTCGCGCAGGCGGCGAAGGATGCCGGCATCCCGGTCACGATCGCGAAGGATGCCGGCAGCCCCGTGAACGCGGCGAGCATCCTCGGCGTCATCGCGCTGGGGGTCGAGCGGGGAGACTACGTGACCCTCACGGCGGACGGCGACGGGGCCGAGTCGACGCTCGACACCCTCGCCGAGCTCCTCACCACCGACCACGACGCGGAGGCCTGAACATGACCGAACTGCGAGGTGTGGGAATCGGGCTGGGCGTCGCCCAGGGGCCCGTCGCGCGCATGGCCGAGCCGGCGCCGCCACCCTCGGACGCGCCCAGCACGCTCGGCGTCGACGAGGAGAAGTCGCGGGTGGCGGATGCCGTGGCCACCGTCGCGCGCGAACTCGAGGCGCGCGGCGCGCAGGCCGGCGGCGCGGCGCAGGAAGTGCTCGAGGCGCAGGCCATGATGGCCGAGGACCCGACCCTCGCCGACGAGATCGGCGCCCGGCTGGCACAGGGCAAGACCGGCGAGTTCGCCGTGTTCGACGCGTTCGCCTCGTTCCGTGACCAGCTCACGGCCATGGGCGGCTACCTCGGCGAGCGTGCCGCCGACCTCGACGACGTGGCGCAGCGGGTGATCGCCCGGCTGCGTGGCGTCCCGGCGCCGGGCGTTCCCGATCCGGGGCATCCGTTCGTCCTCGTCGCCAAGGACCTCGCCCCGGCTGACACCGCTCTTCTCGACCTCGACAAGGTGCTCGCCCTCATCACCACCGAGGGCGGCCCGACCTCGCACACCGCGATCCTCGCGCGGGAGAAGTCGATCGTCGCGATCGTGGGTGCGACCTCGGCGACAGGACTGCGCGACGGCGAGACCGTGATCGTGGATGCCGCCGCCGGCGTGGTGACCACGCAGCCGACGCCCGAAGAGCTCGAGCGGGCCGAGAACCGTGCGAGCGCACGTGCGGCCTCGGCATCCGCTCCCATCACCGACGGGGCGCTCGCCGACGGCACCGCGATCCCGCTGCTGGCCAACCTCGGCAACCCCGACGGCGCCACCGACGCCGTCGCGCTCGGAGCCGAGGGCGTGGGCCTGTTCCGCACCGAGTTCCTGTTCCTGAGCTCGAACCAGGCGCCGACCGTCGAGCAGCAGCGCGAGTCCTATGTGAAGCTGCTGTCGGCGTTCCCGGGCAAGAAGGTGGTCGTGCGGGTTCTCGACGCCGGCGCCGACAAGCCGCTGGCGTTCCTCAACGACGCGCACGAGGAGAACCCCGCGCTCGGCCTGCGCGGCATCCGTGCCCTGCGTGCCAGCGAGGACATCCTCCGCGAGCAGCTCACCGCCCTGGCCGAAGCGGATGCCGCCACCCAGGCCGACCTCTGGGTGATGGCGCCGATGGTGGCGACGGTGGAGGAGACGGAGTACTTCGTCGAGCTGGCGCGCGACTACGGCATCAAGACCGCCGGCGTGATGGTGGAGGTTCCCTCGTCGGCGCTCCTCGCCGACCGCATCCTGGGGGAGGCGGACTTCGCGTCGATCGGCACGAACGACCTCACGCAGTACACGCTCGCCGCAGACCGCCTGCTCGGGTCGGTCGCGTCGTTCCAGGACCCGTGGCACCCGGCGGTGCTGCGCCTGATCCGAGAGGTCGGCGCCGCCGGCCGCGCGAACGGCAAGCCGGTGGGGATCTGCGGCGAGGCGGCAGCAGACCCCCTGCTCGCCGTCGTGCTCGTGGGCCTCGGCGCCACGAGCCTGTCCATGGCGCCCACGGCCCTCGCCGACGTGCGCGCCACTCTTCTCCAGCACACCCTCGACCAGGCGCGCGAGATCGCCTCGGCCGCCCTCGCCGCGGACGACGCGGCATCCGCCCGCTCGGCCGCCCAGTCGGCCGCCAGGCGATAAGAACGCGTGCCGTCGTCCGCGGCCGCGCAAGACCACAAGAAAAGGGAGACAGCAAAATGACAACGGCGTCAGTGCCCGCTTCGGGCACCAGCAGGGCGCGAGTCGGAGTCCAGCGCTTCGGCACGTTCCTGTCCGGCATGATCATGCCGAACATCCCCGCGCTGATCGCGTGGGGCATCTTCACGGCGTTCTTCATCGCGGTCGGCTGGACCCCGGTGCCGGCGCTCGCGACATTGGTCGGTCCGTTCATCCACTACCTGCTGCCGATCCTCATCGCCTACACGGGCGGCAACATCATCTACGGCGTCCGCGGCGGCGTCGTCGCATCGATCGGCACGTTCGGCGCGATCGCGGGGTCGGACTACCTCATCGCACAGATCAACGCCGACCTGCCCGCCGACAACCAGCTCGGCCAGGTGCACATGTTCATCGGTGCGATGATCATGGCCCCGATCTGCGCCTACTCGATGAGATGGCTCGACAGCCTGTGGGACGGCAAGATCAAGGCGGGCTTCGAGATGCTCGTCAACATGTTCTCGGCCGGCATCTGGGGCTTCGTGCTCGCCATCATCGGGTTCTACCCGATCGCATGGCTGGTCAACGGCGTCATGCAGATCCTCAGCAACGCGGTCGACTGGCTCGTCTCGATGAACCTGCTGCCGCTCACGAGCATCATCATCGAGCCTGCAAAGGTGTTCTTCCTCAACAACGCCATCAACCACGGCGTGCTGACGCCGCTCGGCATCCAGCAGTCCGCCGAGACCGGCTCGTCGATCCTGTTCCTGCTCGAGGCCAACCCCGGTCCCGGTGTGGGTCTGCTCCTCGCGTTCACGTTCTTCGGCATCGGCGCCGCTCGCGCGTCGGCTCCGGGCGCCGCGGTGATCCAGTTCTTCGGCGGCATCCACGAGGTGTACTTCCCGTACGCGCTCATGAAGCCGATGCTGATCCTCGCGCTGATCGCGGGCGGCATGACCGGCGTCACGACGAACATGCTCCTGGGCGGTGCCCTGCGAGCGCCGGCCGCACCGGGCAGCATCTTCGCCGTCATCGCTCAAGTCGCGAACAACTCGTACTTCGCGGTCCTCCTGTCGGTGGTGCTGGCCGCCACCGTGACGTTCCTCATCTCGTGGGTCATCCTGCGGGCCTCCCGCAAGCGGGACCTCGAGGCGATGGCGGCGACCGACGACGCGTTCGGCGCAGCGATCACGCAGACCGAGGCAGCCAAGGGCAAGTCGTCCGACGCGCTCTCGGGTCTCCGGGGCGGCGCGGTCACGCAGGCCGACGGCGGCATCGAGCCGGCGACGATGACCGAGCGCGAGATCAAGAACATCGTGTTCGCGTGCGACGCGGGCATGGGTTCGTCGGCCATGGGCGCCAGCGTCCTGCGCAACAAGATCAAGAAGGCGGGCATCGAGGACGTCACGGTCACCAACAAGGCGATCGCGGCGCTCGACCCCTCGGCCGATCTGGTCATCACGCAGAACCAGCTCACCGACCGCGCGCGGCAGAAGACGCCGAACTCGGTGCACGTCTCGGTCGACAACTTCATGAACTCGCCGCGGTACGACGAGGTCGTGGACCTGGTCCGCGGCCAGCACGACGACAAGGCGTAACGAGACAGCGGTGGGGCCGGGCAGGGCGCAACGCCCCCGGCCCCACCGCCCTCCGCACGACCGCGGGCGCCGGGCCGCGGCATCCGTCCACAGCTCGTTCGCCACAGGTGTACGCCGAACCAGGGTTTCTGCGTACGTTTGTGACGAACGAACCGTGGGAACAACAGCGAGAAAGGCGAGAACATGGCACGCGAGGTTCTGAGCATCGGCCAGGTGCGCATCCACTCCGGCAGCGCGACGCGCGACGACGCGATGCGGGAGGCCGCCGACATCCTCCAGTCCGCCGGTGCCGTCACGGGCGCGTACTACGACGCGATGCTCCAGCGCGAGCAGACCGTCTCGACGTACATGGGCAACGAGCTGGCCATCCCCCACGGCACGAACGAGACGAAGAACGAGATCCTCGAGTCGGCGCTCTCGGTCGTGCGCTACGACGGGGGCGTCGACTGGGACGGCAACCCCGTGACCTTCGTGATCGGCATCGCCGGGAAGGGCGACGAGCACCTGGAGATCCTGTCGCAGATCGCGATCCTGTTCTCGGACGAAGACGACGTGGCCCGCCTCAAGAAGGCGCAGACCCCGGAGGAGCTGTTCGGCCTCGTGTCGGCGGCGGGCGTGTGATGAAGGCCGTCCACTTCGGCGCCGGCAACATCGGCCGCGGGTTCGTCGGGCTGCTGCTGCACCAGGGCGGCTACGAGCTGGTGTTCTCGGATGTCGCCGCCCCGCTCGTCGATGCCATCAACCGTGTCGACCGCTACACCGTGCACGAGGTGGGAGAGGGCGGGCGGGACACCGTCGTCACCGGTTTCCGTGCCATCAACAGCGCCGAGCACCCCGACGAGGTGATCGAAGAGGTCGCCGGCGCCAACGTCGTGACCACGGCCGTCGGTCCCACCATCTTGAAGTTCGTGGCCCCGCACATCGTCGCCGGCCTCGCGCTGCGCGACCCCTCGAGCCCGCCGCTGCAGATCATGGCGTGCGAGAACGCGATCAACGCCACCGATCTGCTGCGCGACGAGATCACCGCACTCGCCGCCGAAGCCTGGGACGCGCTCGCCGCGCGTGCGGTCTTCGCGAACACGGCGGTGGATCGCATCGTTCCCGCCCAGCCGGAAGGCGCGGGCGTCGACGTCACCGTCGAGCCCTTCTTCGAATGGGCGATCGAGCGGCCGCCGTTCGGCGACGACCCGCCGAACATCCCCGGCGCGCACTTCGTCGACGACCTGGCGCCCTACATCGAGCGCAAGCTGTTCACCGTCAACACCGGTCATGCGACCGCCGCCTACTTCGGTGCGCAGGCCGGAGTCGAGACGATCGCCGACGCGCTGAGCGACGCTGCCGTGGCGGCTCGCGTGGAGGCCGCGCTCGAAGAGACGTCGGCGCTCCTCGTCGCCAAGCACGGGCTCGAGCCGGAGACGCTCGCGGCCTACCGCGAGACGATCCTGGGCCGGTTCCGCAACAAGGGACTCCCCGACACCGTGTGGCGTGTCGGCCGTCAGCCGCTGCGCAAGCTGTCGCGGCACGAGAGGTTCGTCGGCCCGGCGGCCGAGGCTGCAGAGCGCGGGCTCCCCGTCGACGGTCTGGTGGCGGCGATGGGCGCGGCTCTGGCATTCGATGACAGCGAGGACGCGCAGTCGGTGGACATGCAGCGGATGCTGCGGGAGCAGGACTCCGCGACCTTCACCGCGGGGGTCACGGGCCTCGAGCCGGGGCATCCGCTCTTCCCGAAAGTGCAGGCCGTCGTGGCCGCCCGGCAGGCGGAACTCGATCGGGCGACGGAGTAGCGCTCCCCGCGACTACGCTCGTGTCGTGTCCGCGAACGCTCCCTCGCCCGAGCCCGTCGTCACGCCGCGCCGACGCGGCCGGCGGGTGCTGCGGTGGATCATCGGGTCGCTGGGTGCCCTGATCGTGCTGGGTGTCGCCGGCATCCTCGTCTGGAGCCAGGTCGGTGTGATGGGCGCCGAGGCCGAGCCGCTGGCGGAGGTGAGGGCGAACCCCGCCATCGCGATCGCCGACACCGACGCCGGCATCGTGCTCTCCCCCGCCGGCGAGGAGTCCGAGGTGGGGCTGGTGTACGTGCCCGGCGCGAAGGTCGACCCGTGGGCGTACGCGTACAAGCTGTCGGGGCTCGTCGCCGACGAGGGCGTGACCGTCGTCATCACGAAGCCGTGGCTGAACTTGGCCTTCTTCGACCTCCGCCCGCTGTCGGCTTTCACGGATCTGGCACCGGATGTCGGCACCTGGCTGGTCGGCGGGCACTCGCTGGGCGGCGTGCGGGCCTGCCAGCTGGCGGCGGATGCCGAAGGCCTTGCGCTGTTCGGGTCGTACTGCGCGACCGACCTGTCGGAGTCGGGCCTGCCGGTGATCAGCGTGTCGGGCGCCGAGGACGGGCTGTCGACGCCCGAGAAGGTCGCGGATGCGGCCCACCTGCTTCCCGACGACGCCGAGTCGCACGAGATCGAGGGAGCGAGCCACTCGTCCTTCGGGGACTACGGGCTGCAGGCAGGAGACGGCACCCCGACGATCTCGGACGACGACATGCGGGACCAGCTCACCGAGCTCATCGGCGCTTTCGCCCTCGCGCGCTGATCGCGCCGGCTCAACCTCCCCGCCAAGACGTCGGCCGAGGCGTTCGACGCCCCTCTCGCCACCCACCCCCGCGTCGCCCGCCGCCGACCGGTCTCACTCTCCGACCGTCCCGCGAAACTCCACCAATTCGAGCCGCCTGCGCACTCGCCGGGGTTGAACGGGCTGAGAGGCGCGCAGATCCGTGGAGTTCCGCGATCCGCGACCTCTCACTCTCCGGGCTCCAACGGGCTGACAGGCACGCGGGAGTTCCGCCATCCGCGACTTCTCCCCAGCCGGCGATCCGCGGACGTTATCCCCGGATCCCTCGGACCGGCCGCCCCGCTCTGCGCATGACCGGTTCGCTGGGTGAGGTGTCCACGCTCGAGAAGTACACCGCCAAGCGCCGCATACTCTCGGCGACGTTCCTCAGTCCCCGGGAGCTCGCCGAGCACGGCCTGAGCCGGCACCGCATCGCCTGCCTCGTGGCCGACGGGCGTCTCGTCCGCGCCCGGAACGGCCGCTACCTCCGCGCCGAGACCCATCCGCGACTGCTGGAGGCGAGCCGGCTCGGTGGCCGGCTCGACTGTGTGTCGCTACTTGCCGAGATCGGTGTATTCGTGAGGAACCGGCACCCGCTGCATCTGCAGTTCACGCCCGCAACCACTCGTCTCCCCGAACGGCCCCAGCACGTCGTCGCCCACTGGCGCAAGACCGAATGCGAGAGAGCAGCCTTGGCGGTCGATCTGGTCAGCGCACTCGTCCAGGCGTGTCGGTGCCAGCCTGCGCGTGATGCGGTGGCCACCCTGGACAGCGCTTGGCATTCCGGACTCGTCCGCGAGGCGGAGATCGCCGAGATCTTCCGCCGCCTTCCGCGGCGATATCGAATGCTGCGGGGCCTCCTCGACCCTCGCTGCGAATCGGGCGCGGAGACGCTCATGCGCCTGCTGTTCCGGGCGCTGGGGTGCCATGTCGAGGTTCAGGTCGAGCTTCCCGGCGTCGGGCGCGTCGACCTGATCATCGACGGGTGGCTCGTCGTCGAGTGCGACAGCAAGGCGCACCACGAGGACTGGAAGTCGCAGCTACGTGACCGCCGCCGCGATATCGCCGCCGCAGGGCTGGGCTACACCACGATCCGGCCGGTCGCAGAGGACATCTACCACCGCCCGGACGAAATCGTCGCGGCGATGAAGGCGATCCTGGCCGCCCACGCCGGGCGCCGGGATCCGCAGAACTCCACAAGACGGACCCCGCTCAAAGACCCCAGGGCCCCAGAGACCGTCGAACGTCGATGATCCGTGGAGTTCTGCAGACGACGGCCGAGACTCGGGCCGACGGACTAGGCCTCGAAGCCGTCGGCGATGAGGTCGATGAGCTCCTCGCGCTCCTCCACCGGGAGGAAGGCGCCGGCGGCGGCGTTGAGCTGGAAGGCCTCGAGGTCGTCGAGACCGTACTCGAAGGTCTCGGCGAGCAGCGCGAGCTCGCGCGTCAGCGACGTGCGGCTCATGGTGCGGTTGTCGACGTTCACGGTCACCGCGAAGCCGAGCTGGTACAGCAGGTCGAAGGGATGGTCCTCGATGGTGGTGCCCCAGCGCTCGATCGCGCCCGTCTGCAGGTTCGACGACGGCGACAGCTCGAGCGGGATCTCGCGGTCGCGCACCCAGCGCGCCAGGTCACCGAACTGCACCAGCACCTCTTCGCCCGCGCGCGAGACGACCTCGAGGTCCTCGGCGAGGCGCACCCCGTGGCCGAGCCGCAGCGCGCGCCCGTCGATGAGCGCAGAGCGGATGGAATCGAGCCCGGCGGCCTCGCCGGCGTGCACGGTGACCGGGAAGAACTCCGAGGCGAGGTAGTCGAACGCCTCGCGATGGTTCGATGCCGGGAAGCCGTCCTCGGCACCGGCGATGTCGAAGCCCACCGCACCGCGGCCGCGCCAGTCCACGGCCAGCCGCGCGATCTCGAGCGACCGGTCGGCGTGCCGCATCGCGGTGATCAGCTGGCCGACGCGGATGTCACGACCGCTGCGCTCCGCGGCATCCTCGCCCTCCTCGATGCCCTCCTGCACCGCGGCGACGACCTCGTCGAGCGAGAGCCCGCGGCCGAGATGCTGCTCCGGCGCCCAGCGCACCTCGCCGTAGATGACGCCGTCGGCCGCGAGGTCTTCGACGAACTCGCGCGCGACGCGCGTCAGCCCCTCGCGCGTCTGCATGACGGCCGTCGTGAGGTCGAAGGTCTTGAGGTACTCGACCAGCGACCCCGAGTCGCTCTTCTCGGCGAACCAATCGGCGAGGTCGTCGGCATCGGACTCCGGCACCTCGAGCCCGATCGCGTCCGCGAGCTCGATGATGGTCGCCGGGCGCACGCCGCCGTCGAGGTGGTCGTGCAGCGACACCTTGGGGAGGCTGCGGATCGACAGTCCCTCGAGGATGGCGTCGCCGTGCTGGTCGATGGGCATGGAGTTCTCCTCGGTTGCGATCGCGAGTGGATGACGACGGATGCCGCGGCGCGGCGCGCTGCGCCGGGTCCGGGGCGCGGGACTGACCCAGCCTAGGCCGTGATGCGCTCCAGGACGAGAGGAGTGCGGGCCGGCGCCTCCGCGCCGATCTCCCACGCCCCGTCGAGCGCTTCGAGGGCCCGGTCGAACCGCGTCGCATCCTGGCCGAGCAGGGTGAACAGCGGCTGTCCGGCGGACACCTCGTCTCCGGGCTTCACGTGCAGGTCGATGCCCGCCGCGTGCAGCACAGGATCCTGCGCCCGCGCGCGGCCGGCCCCCAGTCGCCAGGCGGCGATCCCGAACGGGAGGGCCTGCATGGCGGTGACGAAGCCCGCCTCGGTCGCGGTCACCGTGTGGGTCTCGTGGGGGGCGGGGAGCGCAGCATCCGGGTCCCCGTCCTGTGCGCGGATCATGGCGCGCCAGGCGTCCATCGCGCGACCGTCGGCGAGCGCCGCCTCGACGTCGGCGTCGGGCTGACCGGCGAGCGCGAGCATCTCGCGCGCGAGGGCCACCGTCAGCTCCACGACGTCGGCCGGGCCACCGCCCGCGAGCACCTCGACCGACTCGCGCACCTCGTTCGCATTTCCGATGGCGAGCCCCAGGGGCGTGTTCATGTCGGTGAGGAGCGCCGTGGTCGCGACACCGGAGTCGGTGCCGAGCGCCACCATCGTGCGGGCGAGCTCGCGGGCTCGATCGACGTCGCGCATGAAGGCGCCCGAGCCGAATTTCACGTCGAGCACGAGGGAGTCGGTGCCCTCGGCGATCTTCTTCGACATGATGCTCGAGGCGATGAGCGGGATGGCCTCGACCGTGCCCGTGACGTCGCGGAGCGCGTAGAGCTTCTTGTCGGCGGGCGCCAGGCCCGAACCCGCCGCGCAGATGACGGCGCCGACGTCGCGCAGCTGCGCGAACATCTCGTCGTTCGAGAGTGCGGCGCGCCATCCGGGGATCGACTCGAGCTTGTCGAGCGTGCCGCCGGTGTGGCCGAGGCCGCGGCCTGAGAGCTGCGGCACCGCGACGCCGAACGCGGCGACGAGCGGGGCGAGCGGCAGCGTGATCTTGTCGCCGACGCCGCCGGTCGAGTGCTTGTCGACGGTCGGCTTGCCGAGCCCGGCGAAGCTCATGCGCTCGCCCGACGCGATCATGGCGTCGGTCATCACACGGATCTCGTCGCGGGTCATGCCGTTGAGGAGCACCGCCATGGCGAACGCCGCCATCTGCGAGTCGGCGACGTATCCGCGCGTGTAAGCGTCCACCATCCAGCGGAGGGCCGGTTCGGCGACCTCTCCCCTGTCGCGCTTGGTGCGGATGACGTCGACGGCGTCGAACGGCTCGACCGTGGCGTCGCTCACCTCGCGGCCTCCTCGAGATCCCGGGGTCCGAAGGCGTCCGGCAAGACCTCGTCGATCGTGCGGATGCCCGAAACGGTCTCGAGCAGCATCCCCGGGATCGCGAATTCGAACAGCAGCTGGCGGCAGCGACCGCAGGGCATGATCGTGTCGCCGTGGCCGTTGACGCAGACGAACGCGACGAGCCCGCCGCCGCCCGACATCTGCAGCTCGCTGACGAGTCCGCACTCCGCGCAGAGGCCCACACCGTACGAGGCGTTCTCGACGTTGCAGCCGGTCACGATGCGGCCGTCGGTCACCAGCGCGGCCGCCCCGACCTTGTACCGCGAGTAGGGCGCATACGCCCGCTCCATGGCGTCGGTCGCGGCTGCGCGCAGCTCATCCCAGTCGATATCGGTCACGGCCGGTCACCCTTCGGGTCGGTATCGGGAGGGTCGACGGATGCCCCGTCCCTGCGCTCTGCGGAAGTCACGCTAACCCTTGATGTACGGCTTGCCCGCCGCGGCGGGCCCACGGATCTGGCCCGCGAAGCCGGCGACGGCGATGATGGTGACCAGGTACGGCAGCATCAGCATGAACTCGCTGGGGATCGGCGTCCGCAGCACCGTCAAGAGGTTCTGCAGGTTCGTCGCGAAGCCGAAGAGCAGCGCCGCGAGGGTGGCCCGGATGGGGTCCCAGCGACCGAAGATCACGGCGGCCAGGGCGATGAAGCCGAGGCCGGCCGTCATCTCCTTGGTGAACTGACCCACGGACACGAGGGTGAAGTACGCGCCGCCGATGCCGGCGATCGCGCCGGCGAGCGAGACGTTCCAGAAGCGGCTCGTGTTGACCTTGATGCCCACGGTGTCGGCGGCCTGCGGGTGCTCGCCGACCGCGCGAAGCCGCAGGCCCCACCGCGTCCGGTACAGGCCCCACGCGACCAGCGCGACCGTGATGTACATCAGGTAGACGATGAACGTCTGGTTGAAGAGCACCGGGCCGATGATCGGGATGTCGCCCAGCACGGGGATCTCCCAGCGGGTGAACCGCACGGGGCGGTTCAGCTCGGCCTCGTTCGGCACCAGCAGCGCACCGTAGAGGAATCCGGTGAGGCCGGTCACGAGCACGTTGAGCACGACACCGACGATGACCTGGTCGACGAGGTACTTGATGGAGAACGCGGCGAGCACGAACGCGACCAGCACGCCGCCGACCATGGCGCCGACGAGCCCCACGAACGGGTTGTGCGTGATGCTGGCCAGCAGCGCCGCGCTGAACGCCCCGAAGAGGAACTGGCCCTCGATCGCGACATTGACGACGCCGACCCGCTCGCCGATCACGCCGCCCAGCGCACCGAAGATGAGCGGCACCGAGAGCGACAGTGCGCCGAAGAGCAGGCCGGCGACGGGCACGAGACCTCCCGCCGACGCCCACACCAGGAACGCGAAGACCGCCAGGATGCCGAAGACGATCGGCAGCCAGATGCCGGTGTCGCGGTAGGACGCGGAATCCCAGAACGCCCACAGCGTGAGAAGGGCCAGTACCACGATCAGGATCCAGCAGGTCAGCGCGGTGGGCACGCTGATGTTGGGAAGGGCGAAGCCGGCGTTGGCATCGCCCAGCCGGAACGTGCTGACGCCGTCGCGGGGAACGAGGAGGAACAGCAGCGCCAGGAGCACCGTCGCGATGGCGAGCGTGATCGGCAGCTTCAGATGGCGCACCTTGACGGTGGCCAGCTGGATCGTGCCGTCGGAGGCAGGAGCGAGGGCGGTCATGCGGCCACCGCCTTCTTCGCGGCCTTGGCTCTCGCCTTGGCGGCCTTCTCGGCATCGGTCTTCGGCAGGAAGAAGATGGTGCGCACCAGCGGGGGCGCCGCGATGAACAGCACGATGAGCGACTGTACGACGAGCACGATGTCGACGGGGATGCCCTGCGACGCCTGCATCGTGAACGAGCCCGCCTTGAGGGCGCCGAAGAGGATGCCGGCAGCGAAGACGCCCCACGCCCGGCTGCGGCCGAGGAGGGCGACCGTGATGGCATCGAACCCGATGCCGGCGTCGATGAGCCCGTCGAATCCGGTGGTCACCGAGCCCTGGATCTGGTTCATGCCGGCGAGGCCGGCGAGGCCGCCCGCGAAGAGCATGGCGTAGATGTACATCCGCTGCACGGAGATGCCCGAGGCGCGCGCCGCGTGGGGGTTCTCGCCGACGGCCCGAAGGCGGAATCCGAGGCTCGACCGCTCGACCAGCCACCACACGAAGACGGTGGCCGCGATGACGATGATGAAGCCCCAGTCGAGGAGCGGGAAGCGGGGACCGAGCAGATCGGGGAACTGCGCGTTCGCGGGTGTCGCGGCCGAGATGGGCTGGTCCTCGGCGGGGCGCTGCAGGATGCCGGGCGTGCGCACCATCCACGTCACGAGGTAGAACGCGACGTAGTTGAGCATGATGGTCAGGATGACCTCGTGGGCGCCGGTGCGTGCCTTCAGCACCCCCACGATGCCACCCCAGATGGCACCGCCCGCGATGCCGGCCGCGAGCGTCAGGGGCAGCTGCAGGAACATCGGCAGGTCGAGGTTGAAGGTGAAGATCGCGGCGGTGGCGCAGGCGATCAGGATCTGGCCGCGACCACCGATGTTGAACAGGCCTACGCGGAAAGCCAGCGCCACGCCGAGACCCGCGGCGATGAGGGGCGCGGCGAAGCCGAGCGTGTTCGTCAGCGGCCGGATCTGCGTGGCGAAGTCCTTCGCGCGGGGGTTGTAGATCGCCCCGCGGAAGAGCGCCTCGTACCCGCCGTACACCGCGTTCCACACCGCGCCGAGCGTGTCGCCCGGCCGGGCGAAGAAGTAGACGGACGCGGCCTGGACGTCCTCGTCCGTGAGCGCCATGAGGATGCCGCCGACGACCATCGCGACGACGATCGCGAGCACGGTGGTCACCCAGCTGCTGCGCAGCAGCTCCTTGATGAAGACGTTCTGCCGCGGCGGCGGGGGCACCTCTCCGTCGACCGCGCCCGGTGCGTCGGTCGTCGGGGCCGGAATGCCGGGAGAGCCGGTGAGCGGTCCCGAGACGGGCGGCAGCTGCTCCGGGGGAAGGCCCTTCAGGGCGTCGCCGCCGGGGGGATTCTGACCGCTCACGCGAGCGCCTCCTCTGGCTTCTCGCCGGCCATCATGAGGCCGAGGATGTCACGGGGGGTGTCTCCGGGCACGATGCCGACGATCGCGCCGCGGTACATCACCGCGATGCGGTCGGCCAGGGCCGCGACCTCGTCGAGCTCGGTGGAGACGACGACGACGGGGATGCCGGCATCCCGTGTCTCGACGATGCGCTTGTGGATGAACTCGATCGAGCCGACATCGACGCCGCGCGTCGGCTGGGCGGCCACGAGGAGCTTGAGCTCGCGGCTCATCTCGCGGGCGATGACGACCTTCTGCTGGTTGCCGCCCGACAGCGTGCCGGCGGGAACGCCCGGTCCCTGCGTGCGGATGTCGTACTCGGCGATGCGTGCCTTGGCGAAGTCGTCGAGCACGCCGCGCCGGATCGTGCCGCCGCCGACGAAGGCCCTGTCGCCCGATCGGTCGAGGATGAGGTTCTCGGCGACCGTGAACGTGCCCACCAGGCCGTCCTCGGTGCGGTCCTCGGGAACGAAGCCGACACCTTCGTCCAGGATGCCGCGGACGCTCCTGCCGACCAGCTCGACCCCGTCGAGCTCGATCGATCCGCTCACGCGCTCGGCGAGGCCGACCATCGCCTCGATGAGCTCGGTCTGGCCGTTCCCCTGGACGCCGGCGACCGCCAGGATCTCACCCGGCCGGACGTCGAAGCTCACGTCGTCGACCACGACGGTGCCGTTCGCGGTGACGACGCGCAGGTCGCGCACCGCGAGACCGCCCTCGCTTGGCTTCGGCGGGTCTTTGTGCACGGTGAGCTCGACCGCGCGACCGACCATGAGCGAGGCGAGTTCGGCATTGGACGCCGTCGGCGCCGCCTCGCCGACCACCTTGCCGAGCCGGATGACGGTGATGCGGTCGGCGACGGCACGCACCTCGCGCAGCTTGTGGGTGATGAAGACGATCGACGTGCCCTCGTCGCGGAGCTGGCGCATGATCATCATGAGCTCGTCGGTCTCCTGCGGGGTGAGCACCGCCGTGGGCTCGTCGAACACGAGCACCTTCGCGTCGCGCGACAGCGCCTTGATGATCTCGACGCGCTGCTGGACGCCCACCGGCAGGTCGCCGACGATCGCGTCGGGATCGACCTCGAACCCGAACCGGTCGGCGACGTCGCGTACGTGCTGGCGGGCCTTGCCGAGGTCGAGGGCGCCGAGCGCCTTGGTGTTCTCGTGGCCGAGCATGACGTTCTCCGCGACGGTGAACACCGGGATCAGCATGAAGTGCTGGTGCACCATGCCGATGCCCGCGTTCATCGCGTCACCGGGGCCGCGGAAGTGCTGGACGACGTCGTCGAGCAGGATCTCGCCCTCGTCGGCCTGATAGAGGCCGTAGAGCACGTTCATGAGAGTGGACTTGCCGGCGCCGTTCTCGCCGAGGAGAGCGTGGATCTCACCGGGCTGGACCACGAGATCGATGTGGTCGTTCGCGACGAGGGACCCGAAACGCTTCGTGATACCACGGAGCTCGAGCTTCATATGTGCACCTTATCCAGAGTGTCGCGGGGCTCGGAAGAACGCGGCCGGGTGGAGTCGTCCACCCGGCCGCGTTCCGCTGTGCTGCTGTCTTACGGCGAAGAAGGCGAGGTCACCTCGAGGTCACCCGAGATGATCTGCTCCTTCAGCGCGTCGAGCTCGTCGACCAGGCCGTCCGGGAGCTGCGACTCGAAGGAGCCGAAGCCCGACAGGCCGACGCCGTCGTTCTCGAGCGTGCCGATGTACGTGGTGACGTCGAAGTCGCCGGTCGACGCCTCCATGGTCGCTGCGTACACGGCCTCGTCGATGCGCTTCATGATCGACACGAGCACCATGTCGGCGACCGAGGGGTCGGCCGCGGCGAGGTCGGAGTCGACGCCGAGCATCACCGTGCCGGTGCCGCCGTCGGTGATGGCGTCACGCGCGCTCTGGTAGATCGGGCCGCCGACCGGGAGGATCACGTCGACGCCCTGGTCGAGGATGCCCTGCGCGGTCTGCTTGGCGGTGTCGTTCGCGGCGAAGCCGCCGGTCATCGAGCCCTCCTGCGCGTCGACGTCCCAGCCGTACGTCTCCACCGAGGCACCCTTGTCCTCGTTGTACTTCTGGACGCCGTCGATGAAGCCGTCCATGAAGATCGTGACGGGCGGGATCGGGATGCCGCCGAAGGTGCCGACCTTGTTGACGCCGGCCTGCGCCGACCAGGCGGCCGCGGCGTAGCCGCCGAGGTACGCGGCCTGCACGGTGTCGAACATGAGGGGCTTGATGTTCGGGGCGTCGGTCTCGCCGTCGCCGATGTCCTTGCCCGCGTCGTCTTTGGCGCCGGTGTTGTCGGCCCGGTCGTCGATGATGGCGTAGTTCACATCGGGGTTGGCGGTCGCGGACGCGATCGTGTCCGCCGAGAGCTTGAAGCCGACCGACACGATGAACGTGCAGCCTTCGGCGATGAGGTTCTCGAGGTTCGGCGCGTAGTCGTTGGCCGAGCTCGACTCGACCTCGATGGCCTTGACGCCGAGCTCGTCCGCGGCGCGCTCCATGCCTTTGAGGGCCGACTCGTTGAACGACTTGTCGTTGAAGCCGCCGTCGTCCGAGACGAGGCAGGGTGTGAAGCCTTCGACGACATCGCCGCCGGCGTCACCGGTGGGGGTGGTCTCCTCCGGGGCGGAGCCGCAGCCAGCAAGGGCGATCAGCATGCCCGCGGCGACGGTGACGCCGACGAGCTTCTTGGTGCGTGAGATGGTCAACTCAGCCTCCATTAGTTTCCCCGCGGCCTTCACGGGGACTGCACAAAGTTACCCACTGTGACGCCGCAGTTGCATGCTTCTCGCCGCGCCGTGCGCGAAAGGTTACAAAGACGCAATCTGTCGATACATGAGAAACCGGATGCCGCGACCCGCGGCATCCGGTTTCCTGTGCGGACAGGGGTCAGAGCACCTCGCCGCGGCCGCTCAGCTTGAGCGCGTCGACGACGCCCTTCACGCGCTGGGCGTGCTCGCTGGTGGTGACGAGGAGGGCGTCCTCGGTGTCGACCACGACGATGTCGCGCACGCCGATGAGACTGATGACCCGTCGTGTCTGGCTGACGACGATGCCGCTGGCGGCGTCGGAGAGGATGCGGGCGTTCTCGCCGAGGATGGCCAGGTCGTTCTTGCGGCCGTGGGAGTTGAGCTTGGCGAGGCTGGCGAAGTCGCCGACGTCGTCCCAGTCGAAGTGACCGGGGATGACGGCGAGGCGCCCCTTGGCGGCAGCGGGCTCGGCGACGGTGTAGTCGATCGCGATCTTCTTGAGCGTCGGCCACACGCGGTCGACGACGGGCCCGCGCTCGTCGCGGTCGTCCCACGCCTCGGCGAGGTCCATGATCCCGGCGTACAGCTGCGGCTCGTTCTCGGCGATCTCGCCCAGCAGCACGTCGGCGCGGGAGATGAACATGCCGGCGTTCCACAGGTAGTTGCGGTCGGCGAAGTACTCCTTCGCCGTCTCGAGGTCGGGCTTCTCGACGAAGCTCTTCACGAGTGCCGCCTCGGGCGCGCCGTCCACCGAGAGGGCGTCGCCCTTCTTGATGTAGCCGAATCCGACCGACGGCTCCGACGGCTGGATGCCGATCGTGCAGATGTAGCCCTCGCGGGCGGTCGCCACAGCCTGGTTCACGGCCCACTCGAACAGCTGAGGCACGCGGATGACATGGTCGGCCGCGAACGAGCCGATGATCACGTCGGGCTCGCGGCGGGAGAGGATGGCGGCGGCCAGGCCGATCGCGGCGGTCGAGTCGCGCGGCTCCGACTCGAGGATGACGTTCCTGTCGGGGATGCCGGGCAGCTCCTTCTCCACGGCGGCACGGTGCGCGCGACCGGTCACCACGGCGATGCGGTCGGACCCGGCCAGGGGTTCGAGGCGGTCCCACGTGTCGCGCAGCAGCGTGCGGCCCGATCCGGTGAGGTCGTGGAGGAACTTCGGAGCGTCGGCGCGCGAGAGCGGCCAGAGGCGGCTCCCGATGCCCCCGGCGGGGATGACGGCGTAGAAGTCGTCGATGGGTCCAGACATGGCACCAGGTTATCGGGCCGGTTCTCGCGCACGTGGCGAGAATGTGGCGAGGATGTGACGACGGCGGCGGGCCGGGCGGCCCGCCGCCGTCGGGTCAGCGGCTCAGCTCTTGCGAGGCGAGGTCCCGGGCGTGGCGTCGCGCAACGACTCGAGCATCGCTGCGAAAGCCGGCTTCGGCGCGAAGTCGTCCTCGAAGATCGTTGCCCAGCCTTCCCCGGGGAAGACCGCCGGAACCCACGAGTTGGCATCCGGGAAGCCCCAAACGGTGAAGGACGAGCAGGCCGGCACGTTCAGGCACGCCTCGAGCATCGCGTCGTACCGGTCGGCCTGCACGGCGACCTGCTCGGGAGTCGGGCCCGCCTCGCCCTCCTGGAGCGGGATGCGCACGTCCGCCTCGGTCACGGCCACATGCAGGCCCAGCGCGGCGAAGCGCTCGAAGTTGGCCTGGATGGAGGTGTCGAACCCGTACAGCAGGCTGAGGTGCCCCTGTGCGCCGAATCCGCTGAGCGGCGCGCCGTCGGCGAGCATCCGCTGGGCGAGCTCGTAGTACGCGTCGGTCTTCGTATTGATGCCCTCGGCGTTGTAGTCGTTCAGGAAGAGCGCGGCCTCCGGATCGGCTTCGTGCGCCCAGCGGAACGCGTCCTCGATAAGTGAGACGGGGTCGTCGGCGCATGCCTTCAGGAACGGGTTGGCCTCGGTGCGCAGCCGGACGCCGCCGACGTCCCAGGTGTCCTGGAAGATCTCGTTCGCCACGTCCCACTCGTAGATCCGGCCCTTGAAGTGGCCGACCACGGTGCGGATGTGATCCTCGAGCACGTCGCGCGCCTGATCGCAGGTCCACGTCTGGCTCGCTTCGCGCACCCAGGCCGGGTTCTGGCTGTGCCAGAGGAGCGTGTGGCCCCGCACCTGCTGATGGTTGGCCGCGGCGAAGGCGACGAGGGCGTCCGCCGAGGCGAAGTCGTAGACGCCGGGAGCGGGATGGATGCTCTCCCACTTCATGTCGTTCTCCGGAGTCACGGACGAGAACTGGGCGCCCAGCACCCGCTGCAGCTCGGTCGGCGACGCGGGGTCGTAAACGAGCAGATCCCGTTCACCCCAGACGGCGCTGCCGATGGCCAGGTCGCGCGGCGCCTGGTTCCGCAAAGCGTCCTTGTCGGCCTTGCTGTATCCCGGGGGTGCGGCATTCGCCGCGGTGGCCGCGCAGAGCGGCAGAACCAGGGCCGCGGCGGCCGTGGCCACCAAGAGCGATCGAAGGGATCGGCGCATGGAGTACTCCTGACGTCGTTGTCGTGCATACGGCCCGCAGCGGCGGGGCATATGTTTCTGTGCCCAACAAAAGCTAGGCGGGCGCTTCACCGCAGGCAAAGACTTTCGACGTGGTTTTCCATGGTCCGAGCGGGGCTGCGCAAGAATTGCGGTTCTTTCGGGACGCGAAGATCCCTCCGGATGGAGGGGGCCGGACGGTCCCCTTCGTCGCTCCGGTCTCGGAAGCGGGAATAGGATGGACGCAGCGCCCGCGTGACGCCGATGGCCCGAAGCCCCACCGGTTCCGGGCCTTCTTCGGGGGCTGCCTCACAGACCGAGGTTCGCCCCATCGTGTTTCGATCCAAGGAGGACGGACGTGTCTGCACCAGCACGCGTCACACCGTCGGTATCAGAGACCACCTCCCGAGTTCCCCGCGGCACGCTGTACCGCGGGAACGAAGGCATGTGGTCGTGGGTGCTGCATCGCATCACCGGCGTCGCGATCTTCTTCTTCCTCCTCGTGCATATCCTCGACACGGCCCTCATCCGGGTCGCACCCGACGCGTACGACGCAGTGATGAGCTCCTACAAGAACCCCATCATGGGGCTCGGCGAGGTCGTCCTCGTCGGCGCGGTCGCGTACCACGCCTACAACGGCCTGCGCATCATCCTGGTGGACTTCTGGCCGTGGGCCACGCGCCACCAGCGCCAGCTGTGGTGGGGCGTCATCGCCCTGTTCCTGGTGACGATGGTCCCCTTCGCCGTCCGCCACCTCTCGATCGTCTTCGCCTACGGCTGGGGAGGAGAGCACTGATGACCACCATCGCCGACCCGCGCGCGCCCCGCGCCGCCGTCCGCCGCAAGGGACCCAACCTCGAGAAGTGGGGCTGGATCTACATGCGCGCCTCGGGCGTGCTGCTGGTGGTGCTGATCTTCGGCCACCTGTTCGTCAACCTCATGCTCGGCGAGGGCATCCACGGGATCGACTTCGCCTTCGTCGCCGGCAAGTTCGCCTCGCCGTTCTGGCAGTGGTGGGACGTGCTGATGCTGTGGCTCGCGCTCATCCACGGCGCCAACGGCATGCGCACCATCGTCAACGACTACGTCGCGCACGCGGGCACCCGGCGGGTGCTGGTGTGGGCGCTGGTGCTCGCAGCCGCGTTCCTCATCGTGCTCGGCACGCTCGTGGTGTTCACGTTCGACCCCTGCATCGGCTTCGACCCCGAGACAGCGTCCGACACCATCGCCGAGATCTGCGCCGCATAGCGTTCGGGCCTTCCCGAGCATCGACCACCGAAAGCATCAGCGTGACCACTGAGACCCCCGCCAGCTCCGAGAGCATCGCCAGCTACGTCAAGGACGGCGTCCACTACCACCAGTTCGACATCGTGATCGTCGGCGCCGGCGGCGCCGGCATGAGGGCCGCCATCGAGGCGGGCCCCGGCGCGAGGACGGCTGTCATCTCGAAGCTGTACCCCACCCGTTCCCACACCGGCGCCGCCCAGGGCGGCATGGCGGCGGCCCTGGCCAACGTCGAAGAGGACTCGTGGGAGTGGCACACCTTCGACACGGTCAAGGGCGGCGACTACCTCGTCGACCAGGACGCGGCGGAGATCCTGGCCAAGGAGGCGATCGACGCGGTCATCGACCTCGAGAACATGGGCCTGCCGTTCAACCGAACCCCCGAGGGCAAGATCGACCAGCGCCGCTTCGGCGGCCACACCGCCGACCACGGCAAGACCCCGGTGCGCCGCGCGTGCTACGCGGCCGACCGCACCGGCCACATGATCCTGCAGACGCTGTTCCAGAACTGCGTGAAGCTGGGCATCAACTTCTTCAACGAGTTCTACGTGCTCGACCTCATCACCGTCGGCGAGGGAAAGGAGAAGCAGATCGCCGGCGTCGTGGCCTACGAGCTGGCCACCGGCGACCTGCACGTCTTCCAGTCGAAGGCGGTCATCTTCGCCACCGGCGGCTTCGGCAAGATCTTCAAGACCACGTCCAACGCCCACACGCTCACGGGCGACGGCGTCGGCATCATCTGGCGCAAGGGCCTGCCGCTGGAAGACATGGAGTTCTTCCAGTTCCACCCGACCGGTCTCGCCGGTCTCGGCATCCTTCTCACCGAGGGCGCCCGCGGTGAGGGCGCCATCCTCCGCAACGTCTCGGGCGAGCGCTTCATGGAGCGCTACGCCCCCACGATCAAAGACCTCGCCCCGCGCGACATCGTCAGCCGCTGCATGGTGCAGGAGGTCGCGGAAGGCCGCGGCGCCGGCCCGCACCGCGACTACGTGCTGCTGGACTGCACCCACCTGGGCGCCGAGGTGCTCGAGACCAAGCTCCCCGACATCACCGAGTTCGCCCGCACCTACCTGGGCGTCGACCCGGTGGTCGAGCCGGTGCCGGTCATGCCGACCGCGCACTACGCGATGGGCGGCATCCCCACGAACAACGACGCGCAGGTGCTGAGCGACAACACCACCGTCGTCCCGGGTCTGTACGCCGCCGGGGAGTGCGCGTGCGTCTCGGTGCACGGCTCGAACCGGCTCGGCACCAACTCGCTCCTCGACATCAACGTCTTCGGCAAGCGCGCCGGCCGCAACGCCGTCGAGTACGTCAAGACCGCCGACTTCGTGCCCCTTCCCGACGACCCGGCCGCCGAGGTGCGCAACCTCATCGAGGGCCTGCGCAGCAACCCCGGCACCGAGCGCATCGCCGTGCTGCGCAAGACGCTGCAGGACGAGATGGACCGCAAGGCCCAGGTGTTCCGCACCGACGAGTCGCTCGGCGAGGTGCTCGAGGTGATCGAGGAGCTGCGCGAGCGCTTCAAGAACGTGCACGTCGACGACAAGGGCAAGCGGTTCAACACCGATCTGCTCGAGGCGGTCGAGCTCGGGTTCCTGCTCGACATCGCCGAGGTCGTCGTGGTCACCGCGAAGAACCGCAAGGAGAGCCGCGGCGGGCACATGCGGGACGACTTCCCGAAGCGCGACGACGAGAACTACATGCAGCACACCATGGCGTACCTGTCGGGCGACCCCCACTCGTCCCACGCCGAGGACCACATCACGCTGGACTGGAAACCCGTCGTGGTCACCCGCTACCAGCCGATGGAGAGGAAGTACTGATGGCGACCTCGGTCACCGACGTCATCGAGCGCACCGACGCCGACGCCCCGGCGCGCGCCGAGGAGTCCACGAACGACACGGGCATCCAGTCGTTCCTGGTCACCTTCATCATCCGACGGTTCGACCCGGAGGTCGATGAAGAGCCGCGCTGGGTCGACTACGACGTGGAGCTGTACTCGACCGACCGCGTGCTGGACGCCCTGCACAAGATCAAGTGGGAGGTCGACGGGTCGCTCACGTTCCGCCGCTCGTGCGCCCACGGCATCTGCGGGTCGGACGCGATGCGCATCAACGGACGCAACCGGCTCGCGTGCAAGACCCTCATCAAGGACCTCGACATCTCGCAGCCGATCTACGTCGAAGCGATCAAGGGTCTGCCCCTCGAGAAGGACCTCGTCGTCGACATGGAGCCCTTCTTCGCGTCGTACCGCGAGGTGCAGCCCTTCCTCATCGCGAGCTCGAAGCCCGAGCCCGGCAAGGAGCGCATCCAGTCGATCGTCGACCGCGAGGTCTTCGACGACACCACCAAGTGCATCCTCTGCGCCGCGTGCACCTCGTCGTGCCCGGTGTTCTGGACCGACGGCCAGTACTTCGGCCCGGCCGCGATCGTCAACGCGCACCGCTTCATCTTCGACTCGCGCGACGACGCCGGCGATGTGCGCCTCGACATCCTGAACGACAAAGAAGGCGTGTGGCGCTGCCGCACCACCTTCAACTGCACCGAGGCGTGCCCCCGCGGCATCGAGGTGACGAAGGCGATCGCCGAGGTCAAGCAGGCCGTGCTGCGCGGACGCCGGTAACCACGCGGGCAGCTTTCACAGACGGATGCCGCATCGCTCAGCGATGCGGCATCCGTCTGTCGCTACTCTGAACACCGTGACGCACACCCCTCCGCCCGACGCGCGTGCGGCGGCGGATGCCGCGCAACGCGAGGAGGAGTCCCTCCGCGAGCGCTGGGAAGCGACGGAGCAGAGCCTCCGCCAGCGGTTCGACGTGCCGATCAGCCGTGCGACGCGGCTGACCGAGGCCACCCTCGCGTGGTTCCCTGTGCGCGTGTGGCGGCATTTCCTCATCGAGAACGGGTTCCTGCTCGCGGCAGGGGTCAGCTACGTCGCCCTGTTCGCGTGCTTCGCCGCGATATACCTCGTGTTCGCGATCGTGGGCTTCTGGCTCGGCGGCAGCACCCAGGCGGTCAATGCGCTCATCGATCTGATCAACGTCTACATCCCCGGCCTGATCGCGGAGTCCGGCGGCCTCGCCACACCGGAGCAGGTGCAGCAGATCGCCTCATCGAACTCGGGCGTGCTCGGCTGGACCGGCCTGATCGCCCTCGGCACCCTCATCTGGACGGCGATCGACTGGGTCACCTACTCCCGCCGCGCCGTGCGTGAGCTCTTCGCCATCCCGCCGGATCGGCGCAGCTACTTCCTGCTGAAGGCGCGCGACTTCGTGGCCGCCCTCGTCTTCGGTGCTGCGCTCGTCCTCGGCGCCGCGCTCAGCGTCGTCGGCAGCTACGCGGTCGAATGGATGCTGTCGCTGATCGGGTTGAAGAACGCCAGTGCCTTCACCGAGATCACGGTGAGCATCGGCTCGGTGTTCATCGGCTTCGTCATCACCTCCACCGCGCTGGTCGGCCTGTTCCGCTTCCTCACCGGCACGAAGCTGCCGTGGAGGCTCATCTGGCCGGGGGCCATGCTGGGGGGCCTCGGCATCTCGGTCCTGCAGCTCGGCGCGGGCCTGCTGCTCAGTTACACCCCGTCCAACCCGCTGCTGGCGACCTTCGCGATCTTCATCGGCATGCTGCTGTGGTTCCGGCTGCTGGGCATCGTCATGCTCGTCGCGGCGGCATGGGTCGCGGTGGCGGCGAAGGACCGCGACGTCGTGCTGCTGCCGCCCACCGAGGCCGAGCGCGTCGCCGCCGAGCATGCGGCCCTCCTGATCGCAGCGCGGGTTCGGCTGCGCACCGCGCAGGACGCCCGGGACCAGGCGCCCTGGTACCGGGCGTGGATGGCCGACCGCGCGGTGCGCGAGGCCGAGGAGGAGCTCAGCCAGGTCGAGGCCGCCGCGCCGGCGTCGCGGCAGGGAACGGGCGGACAGGGGCCTGGCGGGCAGGGACCGGACCTGCGGGCGTCGGCCCGGCAGGGCGGGGGACGCCCGACGCCACCTGTTCCCGCGGACGGGTCGAACGGAAAGCCCGACGAGGCCGGCACGGGCGAGACGGGCAGGGCCGGCGGGACGGGCAGGGCCGGCGGGACGGGCAGGGCGGGCAGGGCGGGCTGGACGGGCAGGGCGGGCTGGACGGGCAGGGCGGGCTGGGCCGGCAGGGCCGGCAGGCGCAAGAAGGCGCCCGAGGCGGGTGGGCCGGAGGACGCGTCCTGACCGCGCGCCGGTGTCGGGACGCGTTCCCGCGGCGCCTCGATGTCGGCGGTGCCGGATAGTCTGGCGGGCGTGTCTCGCCGTATCCGCATCGCCTCTGTCAACGTCAACGGGATCCGCGCGGCGACCCGCAAGGGAATGCTCGAGTGGCTCGACGCCGCCGACATCGACGTGATGGCTCTCCAGGAGGTCCGCGCCACCGAAGACGAACTGCGTCAGGCTCTGCCCGGCTGGGAGATCGTGAACGACGAGGCGCTCGCGAAGGGGCGGGCCGGGGTAGCCGTCGCCAGCCGCATCCCGTCCGTCGACGTGCGGCGCGTGCTCGGCCCGGCGGCCGAGGACGCCGCCGAAGTTCTCGACAGCGCCGGCCGATGGATCGAGGCCGATTTCGACATCGACGGCGAGCGGCTGATCATCGTGAGCGCCTACGTGCACACGGGCGAGGCCGAGACGGCCAAGCAGGACGCCAAATGGGCCTTCCTCGATGCGATGGAGAAGCGGATGCCGCAGCTCAAGGCCGCCTCTCCGCTCGCGCTGGTCATGGGCGACCTCAATGTCGGCCACCGCGAACTCGACATCCGCAACTGGAAGGGCAACGTCAAGAAGGCCGGGTTCCTCCCGCGGGAGCGCGCCTACTTCGACCGGTTCTTCGGTGAGGAGGGTGCCGAGGTGACGGGTGTCGACGGCTCGACCGGTGCGGGTCTGGGGTGGGTCGACATCGGCCGCCGGTATCACGGCGACGTCGACGGCCCGTACACGTGGTGGTCCATGCGCGGCCGCGCCTTCGACAACGACACCGGCTGGCGCATCGACTACCACCTGGCCACTCCCGAGCTCGGCGCCCGGGTCGTCGACTACCGCGTCGTGCGAGCCCCTTCGTGGGACACCCGCTGGAGCGACCACTCCCCCGTCGTCGCGGACTACACGATCGGCCACTGAGCCGCGCCGGATCGCGGCGGACCTGGACGCCGGTCGACGCCCGGGCGGCGGACCTCCGAGCGATTGCGAGCGCGCGGGGACGCAGCATCCGCTTTATAGACTTGTCGGATGAGCAAATCGCGTCTCTACTCCGGCATGCAGCCCTCCGCCGACTCGCTTCAGGTCGGCAACTACATCGGGGCCCTCATGCAATGGCGCGATCTGCAGGAGTCGTACGACGCGTTCTTCTCCGTGGTCGACCTGCACGCGATCACGGTCGCGCAAGACCCGGAGCACCTCCGCGAGAAGACGCGCCGCACGGCCGCGCAGTACATCGCGGCCGGCATCGAGCCGTCGAAGTCGACCCTCTACGTGCAGTCGCATGTGCCGGCGCACGCGGAACTGGCGTGGATCCTCTCGACGATCACCGGCTTCGGTGAGGCCGGGCGCATGACGCAGTTCAAAGACAAGTCGCAGCGATACGGGTCGGACGCGACGTCGGTGGGCCTGTTCACCTACCCGGTGCTGATGGCCGCCGACATTCTGCTTTACCAGACCGACATCGTGCCGGTCGGCGATGACCAGAAGCAGCACGTCGAGCTCACCCGAGACCTGGCCGAGCGCTTCAACAGCCGCTTCGGCACGGCGTTCACGGTGCCGATGCCGGTGATCCAGCAGGAGACCGCGCGCATCTACGACCTCCAGAACCCGACCGCCAAGATGTCGAAGTCGGCCGAGTCGGACGCCGGCGTCCTGTGGCTGCTCGACGACCCGGCGGTCTCGGCGAAGAAGGTCATGCGGGCCGTCACCGATTCCGAGGGGACCGTGCGCTACGACCGGGAGGCGAAGCCCGGGGTCTCGAACCTGCTCGTGATCTATGCGGCGCTGACCGGGCGCCAGATTCCGGCGATCGAGGACGAGTACGCCGGCCGCGGCTACGGCGACTTCAAGAAGGGCCTCGCCGAGGTCGTGGTGAACGAGTTCGGCCCGGTGCGCGAGCGCGCCCTCCAGATGCTCGACGATCCCGCCGAGCTCGACCGCGTGCTCGCCGTCAACGCGGGCAAGGCAGAGGAGGTCGCGGACCGCACCCTGGCCGACGTCTACGACAAGGTCGGCCTCCTCCGCCGCACCCGCTGACCCCGCTGCGCGGGCTGCGAGCCGCGACATCCGTTCTCCCAATACGCTCGCCCCGACGTCCTCCCCTCCCCCCTGACCCGCGGCGCACAAATCAGGCGCACGGGGCACAAAGTCGCGCACGGGATCCGGCCACGCCCCGGACCCGCCTGAGTTGTGCGCCCCGCCCGCCGCGAGAGCCGCGCCATCCCGCCCTCAGCCATCGGCCACCCGCCCCCACCCCCACCCCCTCAACCCGCGGCGCACAAATCAGGCATACGGGCACAAAGGCGCGCGCCAGATCCGGCCACGCCCCGATCCACCTGAGTTGTGCGCCCCGCCCGCCGCCGACCGCGCCATCCCGCCCTCAGCCATCGGCCACCCGCCCCCACCCCCCCAACCCGCGGCGCACAAATCAGGGACCCTCCTGAGTTGTGCGCCCCGCCGGCCGCGAGAGCTGCGCCGTCCCGCCCTCAGACATCGGCACGCCAGACGCCCGTGCAAACCGGCGGCGGCGCATGGCGAGAAGGAGCCGTCCGGGGTGCGGCGGTCCGGTCCTCAGCCGCGTCGCGAGGCGCGCATGAGGCCGCGCATCGCGGCCCGAACCTCCTCAGGCCGGTACATGATGTCCTCCGCGAGGGGTCTCAGCGTCGCATAGCCGAGTGCTGCCGCCGCGAGGTCGCGTTTGCGGTCCCGGCGCTGCTTCTCCCACCCTTCGTGATGCGCCTTGCTGTCGCACTCGATGATGAGTCGGCCTTCGACGACGAAGTCCACGCGTCCGACACCTGGGATGCGCACCTGCGCCTCGTAGCGCAGCCCTGCACGTCGGAGCAGCAGTCGCAGGAGGGTCTCGGGGCCCGATTCCGCGATGCCGTCGGCGAGCCGAAGAATGACCCGGTAGCGGGCCGGAAGCGCGTCGAACACGCTGCGCACCTCCGCCCAGCTCATGAGACCGAGATGCAGAACGCTGTCGATGGTGGCGACAGCCGCCCGCGCCGACTGACAGCGCACAGCCTGCGCCACCGCATCGAAGAGCGGAACGCAGCCGAGCGTCGCTCCCTCACCCCGCAGCGGCGACCAGTGCAGCACCACGTCCTTGCGATGTGCCGGCCGCAATGGGCTGCGGGGATCGTCCGGTGAGCGCATGCGCGACATCGTCCGCTCGACGTGCACATGGAGAACCGGTGCGTCGAGAACGAAGACACCCAAGAGCGCGAGGACGGAGAGGCAAGCCAGCCGACCGCCGATGCGCACGGCTCGATCGACGCCGCTCGCCGATGCCGCGAACATGTACCTATCGCGCCGGAGGCGGAGCAGTCGCCCCTCGCGCACGGCGCGTGTGATCTGCTTCGGCCGGATGCCTTCCGCGATGAGGTCCGCCCGCGTGAACACGCGGTCGTGGGCGAAGGGATGAATGAGCATCCACCCACAGTCTCGGCTGTGGGAACCCCGGCGGAGCGGGGGACTGATGCCCGTGGAGAAGCCGTCGCGGCGGCTCAGTGTGGAGGAAGCGGCAGCGCCGGTCGACCCTGGCTCAGGCAATTTCCGGCCACAGGGCGAATTCGGGCGGCGCGGGGCGGAATCTGCCTGAGTTGCGCTCCGGGTCGTCGAGCTGCCCGGCCCAGGGGTCGTGGGACGCTGACGCGGGAACGCCGGTCTTCGCCGCCGCAGCCGACTCCCACTCAGGCAATTCGGGCCGCACGGGGACTCCGGGCGGTCAGAAGCGGCAACCTGCGTGAGTCATGGGGCCGGCCCGAGCGCGGCGGGCGCCCGTAGGCTGGGCCGATGGAGCCGGTCGTGCTGCGCACTGCGCGCCTCGAGCTGTCGCTGCCGACCGAGGCCGACGTCGACGCGATCCACGAGGCGTGCCAGGACCCGGAGATCCAGCGGTACACCCCCGTGCCCGCGCCGTACGAGCGGAAGCACGCCGAGGACTTCGTCGCCCGCGTGGCTGCGGACTGGGAGAGCGGCGTGCACCTCACGTGGGCGATGCGCGAAGGGCCGGTGCTCGCGGGCACGATCGGGCTCTACCGCCTCGACGGGCGCGGGGCGGGTGAGCTGGGCTATTGGGTGTCGCCGTGGTCTCGCCGGCGCGGGCTGCTGGTCGAGGCCGCGGCAGCCGTGATCGGCTGGGGCTTCGCGAGCGAGGGCCTCGGCCTCCAGCGGATCGAGTGGCGGGCTGTCGTGGGCAACATCGGGTCGGCCCGCGCGGCGCGCGCCCTCGGGTTCCAGTACGAGGGCACGCTGCGGCAGGGGCTCGTCGACTCGAAGCGACGAGACGACGGCTGGATCGCCGGGCTGCTCGAGACGGATGACCGGATGCCGCATCCCTGGCCGGTGCTGGAGCCCTGACGCACGACCCCGGGGTCGCACCGCCGTGGCAGGATGAGCGCATGCCCGAGATGCCCGAGGTGCAGGGACTCGTCGACTTCCTCCGCGAGCGGCTCACCGGCGTGCGCATCGAGCGCGCGACCGTCGCCAACATCGCGGCTCTCAAGACGTACGATCCTCCGATCGACGCCCTTCGCGGGCAGGAGATCACCGGTGCCGCACGGAGGGGCAAGTTCGTCGACCTCTCGACGACCGGCCCGCATCTGGTCTTCCACCTGGCGAAGGCCGGGTGGCTCCGGTGGTACGACGATCTGCCGAAGACGATCATCCGCCCCGGGAAGACGCCGATCGCGCTCCGGGTCGCCCTCGCCGACGGCTCCGGCTTCGACCTCACCGAGGCGGGCACGAAGAAGTCGCTCGCCTACTACGTGGTGCGCGATCCGGCCGACGTGCCGGGCGTCGCCCGGCTGGGGCCCGACCCGCTCGACCCGGCTTTCACGCGCGACGTCTTCGCATCGTTGCTCGAGGGCCGCCGCACCCAGATCAAGGGCGTGCTCCGCGATCAGGCGATCATCGCGGGGGTCGGCAACGCCTACTCCGACGAGATCCTGCACGCCGCGAAGATGTCGCCGTACGCGCTCGCGTCGTCGTTGAGCGACGACGACATCACGCGGTTGTTCACCGCGATGACCGGGACGCTGACGGATGCTGTCGCCGAGGCATCCGGCAAGCCTCCGGCCGAGCTCAAGGACGCCAAGCGCCGGGGCATGCAGGTGCACGGCCGCCGCGGCGAGGCGTGCCCCGTCTGCGGCGATGAGGTGCGAAGCGTGTTCTTCGCCGACAACTCGCTGGAGTACTGCCCGACGTGTCAGACGGGCGGCAAGATCCTCGCCGACCGCCGGCTGTCGAGGCTTCTCAAGTAGGCATCCCTCGCTCGGCGACCGCGCTGGGCTCACCCGTCAACCGGTGGTGCCCATGAGGACGCGGGCGTCGTCGTCGACCCAGTCGAGCGACTTCGAGACGGCCTTGCGCCACTGGCGGTAGCGACGCTCGCGCTCGTCCTCGGGCATGCGGGGTTCGAAGCGCACGTCCTCCTGCCAGTGGGCGCGCAGTTCGTCGAGGTCGTTCCAGACGCCCGTAGCGAGGCCGGCGGCATACGCGGCGCCGAGCGCCGTCGTCTCGACGATTTTCGGGCGCACGACCGGGATGCCGAGGATGTCGGCCTGGAACTGCATCAGCAGGTCGTCGCGCGTCATGCCCCCGTCGACCCGGAGCTCGTCGAGGGTGCGACCGGTGTCGGCGATGACCGCCTCGATGACGTCGCGGGTCTGGAAGGCGGTGGACTCCAGGGCGGCTCGCGCGATGTGCGCCTTATTCACGTAGCGGGTGAGGCCGACCAGCGCTCCGCGTGCGTCGGGGCGCCAATACGGCGCGAACAGACCCGAGAACGCCGGGACGAAGTAGGCGCCGCCGTTGTCGTCGACCGTCCTGGCGAGGGTCTCGACGTCCTCCGAGCGCTGGATGATGCCGAGGTTGTCGCGCAGCCATTGCACGAGCGACCCGGTGACGGCGATGGAACCCTCCAGGGCGTATCTCGCGGGCTCGTCGCCGATCCGGTAGCCGACGGTCGTGATGAGCCCGCTGCCGGATCGCACGATCTCGGTGCCGGTGTTCACGAGGAGGAAGTTGCCGGTGCCGTATGTGTTCTTCGACTCCCCCGCATCGAACGCCGCCTGCCCGAAGGTCGCGGCCTGCTGGTCGCCGAGGATGCCGGCGATCGGCACGTCGTGCAGCACGTCCGGCATCCGCGTGGCGCCGACGACCTCCGACGACGACCGGATCTCGGGCATCATCTTGCGCGGGATCCCCCACACCTCGAGCAGCTCGTCCGACCAGTCGAGTGTGCGCAGGTTCATCAGCAGCGTCCGGGAGGCGTTGGTGACGTCGGTCACGTGGATGCCGCCGCGTGCGCCGCCCGTGAGGTTCCACACCACCCACGTGTCGGGGGTTCCGAAGAGCAGATAACCCGCCTCGGCGGCCTCGCGCGCACCGGGCACCTGCTCGAGGATCCACGCCACCTTCGATGCGGAGAAGTAGGTGGCCAGCGGGAGTCCGGTCGCCTCCGCGAACCGGTCGACGCCGCCCTCGCGCGCGAGCTCGTCGATCCGCGGCTGCGTGCGGGTGTCCTGCCAGACGAGGGCGTTGTGCACCGGCCGGCCGGTGCGCTTGTCCCAGACGATCGCCGTCTCGCGCTGGTTCGTCACGCCGATGGCGGCGACGTCGGATGCGGCGATCCCTGCCCGGTCGAGACACGAGGCGATGACCCACTCGGTGCTCGTCCAGATCTCCACGGGGTCGTGCTCGACCCGGCCGGCGCGCGGGAAGATCTGCTCGTGCTCGCGCTGGGAGACCCCGACGACGGCGCCCCCGGCGTCGAAGACGATCGCGCGGGTCGATGTCGTGCCCTGGTCGATGGACAGCACGTGATCGGGCACCGTGGACTCCTTCATCGGCGGTCATCGGCGGACGGCATCGCCCGCGGGGGTGGCGCGCAGCGCGCGTGCGGTCAGGCTATCGCGTGGACGCCGACGACCACGTCGGGTCGGCCGCATGCACCCGCTGGAGCGCCCGCTCCACCTCTCGCGCCGATCGGTCGTGGTCCCAGCCGAGCACGGGCGCGACCGCATCGGCCACCTCCGTCACCGCCTCCGGGGTGGCGGCGCCGATGAACGCCATGCTGGTCCTTCGCAGGAGGAGGTCGTCGAGGTGGACGACGTCCTCCGTCTCGGCCAGGTGGCGCAGCTCGCCGGAGCTGTAGCCGGGGGCGTGCTCGAGCAGCGCGTCGTCGGGGTCTGCCGCGATGGCGTCGACGACGTCCGCCGCGACGGTGCCGTAGCGGTCGAGCAGCGTCGCGACGCGAGCGGAGGGGACGTCGACGGCGTGGGCGGAGATCCACTGCTGACGTGCGCGCTCGGTGGTCGGGTACCCGCGCCCGCCGCCGATCGGCACGCCGCGGGTGGAGGTGCGTCGCGGCTGGGCGAGCAGCTCCAGCACGCGGTCGGCCAGGTGCTCCGCCGACGCCCGGAACGTGGTCCACTTGCCGCCGACGAGACTGAGGACCGTGGCATCCCCTCCCGCCAGCGGCGCCGACTCGACGCGGTAGTCGCGCGAGACGAAGCCGGGCGAGACGTCGCCGTGGCCCGGAAGCGGACGGACGCCGGAGAACCGGTACACGATCTGCGAGCGGTCGACCGGGATCGTCGGCAGCACCTGCTCGATCAGCTCGATGAAGTAGTCGACTTCGGCCTCGGTGCACACGATCGGCTCGGTCATTTCGTGCTCGATGTCGGTGGTGCCGACGAGCACGCGACCCTTGAGCGGGTAGATCAGGACGATGCGGCCGTCTTCGTTCTCGAAGAAGAGCTCCCGGCCGCCGGTGGCCGCGAGCAGCTCGGGGTGATCGAGCACGATGTGCGATCCCTTGGTGCCGCCCATGTAGCGCGTCGGTTCGCCCAGCGCGATGTTCGTCAGGTCGGTCCAGGGACCGGAGGCGTTGACGACGACGGATGCCGTGAACCGCAGCTCTTCGCCCGTCATGCCGTCGCGCAGCACCACGCGACCGCCATCGACGCCGACGGCCGCGGTGCGGTTGGCGGCGCGGGCGCGCTCGCCCCCGGCCGCCCGGCCGTCGCGCAGGACGTCGATGGCGAGGCGCTCCGGATCGTGGAGCGACGCGTCCCAGTAGGTCGCCGTGTACTTCACGTCCGGATTCAGCCGGGGCAGCTGGGCCAGCGAGCGCTTGCGTCCGTGGAAGGTGTGGCGCGGCACCGTCGCCCGGCCGAAGACCCCGCCGCCACGCGAGAACGAGTCGTAGATGACGAGCCCGATCTTGATCAGGGCCGCACCCCGCTCGCGGTGCTTCCCGCCGCCGTGCCGGAGGAACCGCAGCGGGGCCGACAGCACCCCGGAGAAGGTGGAGAAGATCGGGATGGTGGTCTGCAGCGGGCGCACGTAGTGGGGGGCGATCCGCAGCAGCGCGTTGCGCTCGGTGACGGCCTCCTGCACGAGGCGGAACTCGCCGTTCTCGAGGTATCGGATGCCGCCGTGGATCATGTGCGACGACGCCGCCGACGCGCCGCTGACGAAGTCGTCGCGCTCTACCAGCGCGACATCGACCCCCTGGAGCGCCAGATCGCGGAACGTGGCGAGCCCGTTGATGCCGCCGCCGATGATCAGGACGTCGGCGTACGGTCGCTCAGCGAGCTCTGCCCAGCCTCGTGCCCCCCGGGTGGTCATGGTGTGCCTCCTGCTCCTGGTGCCGTCTCCCCATCATGACACCGGTGGACGTCCTTGCAGACGTATTGCACGAACGTGCACCATAGGTTCATGACGCAGACGGCGGACGCCCGGCTCACGCAGCGCGCGCTGACCGCGGCCCACCTCTACTACGTGCAGGAGCGCACGATGGACGCCATCGCGCGCGAGCTCGCCACCTCGCGCTCGACCGTCTCGCGACTGCTGACCCATGCGCGCGCAACGGGGATCGTCGACATCCGCATCCGCTCGCCCTTCGCCGCTCCGCATCGGCTGGAGGAGCGACTGGAGGGCCGCTACGGCATCACGGCGCAGGTGGTGCCGGTTCCCGACGAAGCGACGGAGGTCGATCGCCTGCAGCGCGTGGCGATCGCGGCGGCGCACGTGCTCGTCGACCTGATCCAGGACGACATGACGGTCGGCGTCGCGTGGGGGTCCACCACGGCCGCCGTCAGCCGGCACCTCGTGCCGAAGCCGGTGCACGGCGCCGCGTTCGTGCAGTTGAACGGCTCGGGCAACACCCACACGACGGGCCTGCTGTACGCCAGCGAGATCCTGAGCAGGTTCGCCGCCGCCTACGACGGCAGCGCCCAGCAGTTCCCGGTGCCCGCCTTCTTCGACGATCCGGCGACGAAGCGCGCGATGTGGCAGGAGCGCAGCACGCGCCGGATCCTCGACATGCTGCCGACGATGGACCTCGTCGTCTTCAGCACCGGGTCCGCCGGCTCACGGGTGCCCAGCCACGTCTACAGCGGCGGCTACCTGGAGCCGCACGAGCAGGACGAACTCGCCCGCGAGGGCGTCGTCGGCGACGTCGCGACGGTGTTCTACCGCGAGGACGGCTCGAGCGACGGCATCGCGCTGAACGAACGTGCGACGGGGCCGAGCCTCGACCTGCTGCGGACGATCCCCCGCCGCCTCTGCATCGTCTCCGGTGTGTCCAAGCTGGCGAGCGTGCGGGGCGCCCTCGCGGCGCGCATCGCCACCGACCTGGTCGTCGACGAGGCGACGGCGCGTGCCCTCCTCGAGTGATCCACCGCGGGGTCCCGCGGCCCGGGCGCCCAGGGCGGATCTTCATTCGGAGACATGGAATGAATCGGCGGATGCCGCGTTGACTAGACTCGTGAGCAGCAACGTGCTCCGGGGTCGGTGAGAATCCGAACCGGCGGTGACAGTCCGCGAGCCAAGGCATCAGCATCCGTCCCGGATGCCGCCGCGGCCGATCCGGTGGAATTCCGGAACCGACGGTGATGCGACAGAGGCCTGTGAGGTCCTCTTCGCTAGTCCGGATGGGAGGCAGCACACAGTGACGCCGTGCGCGCCGCCGACTCCCCCAACCCCGGAGCGTCGAGAACGACGAGACGAGGGCCCGGATGGCGAGCACGACGGAACGCGACGCGATGCGTCGGGCGCTGTCGATCGCGCGGCTCGGTCCGCGCGGCGTGAATCCGCAGGTGGGCGCCGTGCTGCTGTCCCCGGAGGGCGACGTGCTCGCCGAGGGCTGGCACCGGGGCGCCGGCACCCCGCACGCCGAGGTCGACGCGCTCTCCAAGCTGGCGCCCGGCGCTGCGCGCGGCGCCACCGCGATCGTGACCCTGGAGCCGTGCAACCACACGGGTCTGACCGGCCCCTGCTCCGAAGCGCTCATCGCCGCGGGGGTGATCCGTGTCGTCTACGCCGTCGCCGACCCGGGCGACCGCTCGTCGGGCGGGGCCAGGCGACTGCGCGCCGCCGGGATCGACGTCGAAGCGGGCCTCCTCGAGGAGGAGGCGACCGCGCTGCTCGACTCGTGGCTGACGGTCCAGCGCCTCGGCCGGCCGCACGTGACCGTCAAGTGGGCGCAGAGCCTCGACGGCCGGGCAGCGGCGTCCGACGGCACCAGCCGGTGGATCACCGGACCGGCCGCCCGCGCCGACGTGCACCGTCGCCGTGCGCTGGCAGACGCGATCGTCGCCGGCACGGGAACCGTCCTGGCCGACGACCCCGCGCTCACCGCACGGGCCGAGGACGGCTCGCTGCTCCCCGATCAGCCGATGCCTGTCGTGATCGGCTCACGCCGTGTGCCCGACTCCGCGGTGCTTCGAGCGCACCCGCGGGGCTTTCTGCAGTACGCGGGCGACCGGGCGTCGGGCGGTCTCGCCGCCGCGCTCGAAGACCTCCGCCGCCGGGGCGTGCAGCGCGTGTTCGTCGAAGGCGGCCCCGCGGTCGCTGCGTCGTTCGTCCGCGAACGGCTCGCCGACGAGCTGCTGGTGTACGTCGCGCCGGTGCTGCTGGGAGGCGACCGGCTGGCTCTTCACGACATCGGCGTGACGACCATGGGCGAGGCACGACGCCTGGCCGTGGCATCCGTCACCCCTCTCGGCGACGATCTGCTCTTCGTCGCCCGCCCCCTGGAAGGAGACGAGTGATGTTCACCGGAATCGTCGAGGAGATCGGCGAGGTCACCGCCGTCGAGCCGTCGGGCGACGGGGTGCGCGTGACGGTCCGCGGCCCGAAGGTCGTGTCGGATGCCGGTCACGGCGACTCCATCTCGGTCAGTGGCGTGTGCCTCACCGTCGTCGACCAGGGCCCGGACTGGTTCACCGCCGACGTCATGAAGCAGACGCTCGACATGTCGACGCTCGAGGCCGTCGCGGCGGGACGCGTCGTCAACCTCGAACGCGCCACGGCCGCCCACGGCCGGCTCGGCGGACACATCGTGCAGGGCCATATCGACGGCACGGGCACGGTGCTCGAGGTGCGACCCGGCGAGCAGTGGCAGGTGCTGCGCATCTCCGTTCCCGCAGAGCTGGCTCCCCTGATCGTCGACAAGGGCTCGATCGCCGTCGACGGCGTGTCGCTCACGGTGAGCGACGCAAGCCCCGCGTCTTCGGCGCAGGCCTGGTTCGAGGTGTCGCTCATTCCCGAGACCCTGGTGGCCACCACGCTCGGCGCCCGGGCGCCCGGCGACCGCGTCAACCTCGAGACCGACATCCTGGCGCGCCACGTGCAGCGCCTCCTCTCCTTCGCAGCCCCGGCCGTCGTGCCGGGTGCGGCCACCGAACTCCCCGCGGACACGTCCGCACCGACGGAAGGAGGCTCGAGATGAGCCTTGCCACGATCCCGGAGGCCCTCGAGGCGCTCCGCGCCGGCCGACCGGTCATCGTCGCCGACGACGAGAACCGCGAGAACGAGGGCGACGTCATCCTGTCGGCCCAGCTCGCCACCCCCGAATGGGTCGCGTGGACGGTCCGCTGGACGAGCGGCTTCCTGTGCGCTCCCATGCCCGCCGACTGGGCCGACCGCCTGGACCTGCCGCCGATGGTCGAGAACAACGAGGACTCGCGCGGCACGGCCTACACCGTGAGCGTGGATGCCGCGTCCCGCGTCACGACCGGCATCAGCGCGACCGACCGGGCCCACACGCTCAACGTGCTCGCCGACCCCGAGTCGACGCCGGCGAGCGTCATCCGTCCCGGCCACATCCTGCCGCTGCGCGCCGTCGACGGGGGCGTGCGGGAGCGGGCCGGCCACACGGAGGCCGCCGTCGAGCTCATGAAGCTCGCCGAGCTGTCGCCGGTGGGCGTGATCGGCGAGGTCGTCGCCGAGGACGGCAGCATGATGCGGCTGCCCGGCCTGCAGGAGCTGGGCGCGGAGTACGGCATCCCGGTCATCACGATCGAGCAGCTCGCGGCCTATCTCGACGAGCACGTGCCGTCCGACCCCGCGGTGCGAGGCTCGCACAAGCGCCGCGTGAGCCTCCGCGCCGAGGCGCACGTGCCCACCGCCCATGGTGAGTTCCGGTTCCTCGCCTACAAGGACCGCGTCACCGGCACCGACCACCTGGCGGTCGTGTCGGGCGAGCTGTCGGAGGCACCGCTCGTGCGCGTGCACTCCGAGTGCCTGACCGGTGAGGCCTTCGGGTCGCTCAAGTGCGAATGCGGCCCCCAGCTCGCGGCGGCGCTCGACGCGATCGAGCAGGACGGCGGCGTCGTCATCTACATGCGCGGCCACGAAGGCCGCGGCATCGGCCTCATCAACAAGCTGCGGGCGTACTCGCTGCAGGAGCGCGGACTCGACACCGTGGACGCGAACCTGGCGCTCGGCCTCCCCGCCGACGCTCGCGATTACGCTGCCGCGGCCGGCATCCTGGCCGACCTCGGCATCGAGAAGGTGCGCCTGCTGACCAACAACACCGACAAGGTCGACCAGCTGCGCCGGCTCGGCCTCGACATCGTCGAGCAGGTGCCGCTCCTGGTCGGCGTCGGGCCGAACAACCACCAGTACCTCGAGACGAAGCGCGACCGCATGGGCCACATCATCGCCGAAGAGGATCTGGCCGACGCGCTCGCACAGATGCACGGGACGACCGGACTGCCCGGGAGCACGGAACTTCACCAGGGAGCAGAGCGATGAGCGGCAAAGGCGCACCCCAGGCCACCGACACGATCGACGGGACCGGGCTCGACGTCGTCGTCGTCGCGGGCGCCTGGCACGACACCATCACCGACGGCCTCATCGCCGGCGCGGAGCGCGCACTCGAGGCCTCCGGTGCCACGTGGCGGCTCGTCCGCGTGCCGGGATCGTTCGAGCTTCCCGTCGTGGCCAAGGCCGCGCTGGATGCCGGAGCCGACGCGGCCGTGGCGCTCGGCGTCATCATCCGCGGCGGCACGCCCCACTTCGAGTTCGTGTCGAACGCGGCCACCGACGGCCTCACCCGCGTCGCGCTCGACACCGGAAAGCCGGTCGGCTTCGGCGTGCTGACGCTCGACGACGAGGCGCAGGGCATCGATCGCGCCGGTCTGGAGGGCTCGAAGGAGGACAAGGGCTTCGAGGCGGCGGACGCCGCGCTTCGCACGGCTCTGGTCCTCCGCGACCTTCGCCGCTGACCGCGTTCCCCCTCGGAGAGCGGGCAACCTTCAGCTAGACTGATGGCATGGAAATCCTCCGACACGTCGTCGTGCTCGTCCACCTCGTCGGCTTCGCCATCCTCTTCGGGGCCTGGGTCGTCGAAGCGGTCAACGGCAAGCACCAGATCACGCGCCTCATGAACTGGGGCCTTGCGATCGCCGGCCTCGCCGGCCTCATCCTCGCCGCCCCGTGGGGCATCGAGGACGACCTGAACTACGCGAAGATCGGCACCAAGCTCGTCATCCTCGTGATCATCGGCGCCCTCCTGGGCATCGGCGCGGGCCGCCAGCGAAAGACCGGCTCCGTTCCGCCGGCGATCTTCTGGTCGATCGGCGTGCTCACCTTCGCCAACGCCGCGATCGCGGTGCTCTGGCGCTGACCACCTGATACACGAAGCGGATGCCGCAGCCCAGGGCCGCGGCATCCGCTTCGGCGCTCCGCCCTGCCGTGCGTTCGGCGGAGTAGGCTGGTTGTTCGTGCCGGGCGACAAGCCCGTGCCCGCGGTGATCCAGTGCAGTGCCGCCTGACGCGTCACCCTGCGCTTCGCGGCCGCCCACCACACCATCCCATCCGGATGCTCCGTACTGCGCATGCCCAGGTGAATATGACCTCCCCCACCACCGCCTCCACCACGGCGGCCCCTGCCAATCCCCGTTCCCGCGTCATCCTCGCGAGCCTCGTCGGCACCACGATCGAGTTCTACGACTTCTACGTCTACGCGACCGCGGCCGTCCTGGTCTTCCCCCTCCTCTTCTTCCCCACCGGCAACGACACCACGTCGCTGCTGCTGTCGTTCAGCGTGTTCGGCGCCGCCATGGTCGCCCGCCCTCTCGGCGCGGTCGTGTTCGGCCACTTCGGCGACCGGTTCGGTCGCAAGGCGACCCTCGTCGCGTCGCTCCTCACCATGGGCATCGCGACCTTCCTGATCGGCTGTCTCCCGACCTTCAACGAGATCGGCGTCTGGGCGGCGGTGCTCCTGCTGATCCTCCGCCTGTTCCAAGGCTTCGCGCTCGGGGGCGAGTGGTCGGGCGCCGCACTGGTCGCGACCGAGAACGCTCCCCAGGGCAAGCGCGCCTGGTACGGCACGTTCCCGCAGCTGGGTGCGCCTCTCGGCTTCATCATCGCGAACTCGGTGTTCCTCGCGATCAACTACCTGCTTCCCCACCCCGAGGGCGCGGGTCAGCGCTCGGCCGAGTTCCTCGCGTGGGGCTGGCGCGTGCCGTTCCTGTTCTCGGCGGTCATGGTGATCATCGGCCTCTGGGTGCGCCTGCGCCTGGTCGAGTCCGAGACGTTCGTCAAGGCGGAGCAGAAGGGCGCGATCCGCAAGTTCCCGCTCGGCACGGTCCTGCGGCACCACTGGTGGCACCTCATCCTGGGCACGTTCATCATGCTGGCGACGTATGTGCTCTTCTACCTGATGACGAACTTCACACTGTCGTACGGCACGAAGGCCGCCGACCTGGAGACCGCCTCCGCGGCCGCGCAGAAGGCGGCGGAGGCCGCAGGGCAGCCGTTCGACGCCACGGCGTTCGCCGCCCAGTTCTACCCGGGCCTCGGCTTCGGCTACACCGATTTCGTGCTGATGCAGATCATCGGCGTGGTGTTCTTCGGCATCTTCACGCTGCTCTCGGGCCCCATCGCCGACGCGATCGGTCGCCGCCGTCTGCTGCTGTGGGTCACCGGCCTGATCATCGTGTTCGGCCTGAGCTTCAACCTGTTCCTGCTGCCCCAGGCCGACCCCAAGTTCACCGGTGCCCTGACGCAGGCGTTCCTCGTGTTCGGCTTCATGCTGATGGGTTCGACGTTCGGGCCGATGGGAGCACTGCTGCCCGAGCTGTTCCCGACCAACGTGCGGTACTCGGGCTCGGCGATCTCGTACAACGTGTCGTCGATCCTCGGTGCCGCGCTCGCGCCGATCGTGGCGGTCGCCCTGTGGGCCGGCGCGGACGGCAGCCCGGTGCTCGTGGGCGTCTACCTCTCGGTGATGTCGGTCCTGACCTTCATCGCGCTGCTGCTCTCCCCCGAGACGAAGGACGTCGACTACAACGCCGACCTGGGCGTCGGAGCGACCGGCTCGCTCTGACCCCCGGTCCACAGGACGACGGCGGCCTCGACCCGGCCGGGTCGAGGCCGCCGGATCGAGTGCGACGGACCCCCTCCGACGCAGTCGGAGGGGGTCCGTCGTGTATCGAGATCATCCGTCGTCTCGGGGTCAGTCGAGGAACAGCGCGCGCAGGCGCTTCGTGGTGAAGACGAGTCCGATCGCGATCATGACGACGTAGTAGAGGATGTGCCACCACATCGCAGGGGTGAGGATGCCCGTCGTGAGCCCGCGCACGAGTTCGACCCCGTGCCAGAGCGGGAAGGCCATGATGATGTGCTGGATCCACTCGGGATAGATGGTAATCGGGTACAGCGTCGCCGAGAAGAGGAACATCGGCAGCAGCACGAAGTTGATCCAGTCCATCTGCTGGAAGGTCTTCATGTAGCTGGTGACAGCCATGCCGAGGCTCGCGAACCCGAAGGCGATCAGCAGCACCGCGGGCAGGGCGAGAACGGTGGTCCACGCGAGGTTGAGCCCGAGGATCTGCATGATGATCATGAAGCCGGTCGCGTACAGCAGGCCGCGCAGCAGTGCATAGAGGATCTCGCCCAGTGCCACGTCGAGGGGTCCGAGCGACGTCGCGAGCATGCCCTCATAGAGCTTGCCGTAGTTGAGCTTGAAGAAGACGTTCCACGTCGAGTCGTAGATCGCGCCGTTCATCGCCGACACCGCGAGAAGCGCGGGGGCGATGAAGGCCGCGTACGGCACCTCGACCCCGCTCGACGTCTGCACGTCGCCGATGAGGGCGCCCAGGCCGATGCCCATCGACGCGAGGTAGAACACCGGCTCGAAGAACCCCGACAGCACGACGGCCCAGCTCGAGGAGCGAGCCGCGATGAGGCCGCGCTGGACGACGGACTGCGGGTTGCCCGCCCAGAGTGCCCGCACGCCGCCGATGCGAACGCCCGAGCCATCGGTCGCGGTCGCGAGCGTCATTCGCCGAGCCTCCTCTGGAACATGCGCCGGGCGAGCAGGTAGCCACCCGCCGACAGCACGAGCAGGTAACCGAGGTGCACGACGATCGCGAACGGATCGATCGGCAGCCCGTAGGTTGCGACGCGGCCGAGCTCGGTCGCGTGCCACAGCGGCGACACCCACCCGATCCACTGCAGCCACAGCGGAAGCGTGTCGAGCGGATAGAAGGTGCCCGAGAACAGGAACATCGGCATGAAGATGAAGCGCTGCACGAGCGCGACCTGTCCCTTGTCGTCGGTGATCGAGGCCGTGTACGCCATGTAGGGGATGCCGAAGGCGAGGCCGCCGAGGAGGCCGATCGGGATCGTGAGCCATCCCGTCTGCGGGTCGGGCACCGCCTGGAACAGCCACAGGAACGCGTAGTACGCGACGACGACGACGACCATGCGCGCCGACGCCCCCGCGACCACCCCGCCGGCGATCTGCCCCGGCGACAGTCCGGTCGCGCTGAAGCCGAAGAAGTACCGGCGCCACTTGAAACCGGCCATGACGGGGTAGGAGAACTCCTCCGATGCCACCGAGATCGCCGCCGTCATCAGCAGCGCCGGCGCGACGAAGACCAGGTACGACACCTCGACGCCGTTCTGCGTGATCGGCGCGTCGATGAGCGCGGCGAGTCCCACCGCCAGACCGAGCAGATAGAGGATCGGCTGCCCGAGCGCACCGACGACGATCGTCCAGCCGTACGCGCGCATCGCGCGCACCATGTGCTCGGCGACGTACCAGGTGCCGAGCGCGCGCGGCCTGCGGCCCCACTGCATCGCCTCGGCGCGCAGCTGGTCGAGAGTCGGCTGGGTGAGCGCTGCTGGCGCCGGCCGGGCGTTCGGCCGGGGCTCTTCGGGGGAAGGCGTCATTCGATCAGCGACCTTCCCGTGAGCCGCAGGAAGACGTCTTCGAGGCTCGAGCGCCGCACGAGGGAGGTCATCGGCGTCAGGCCGCGCTGGGTGACCGTCTCGAGCGCCGCCTCGCCGTCGTCGGCGTACACCAGGATGCGATCGGGCAGCACCTCGACGCGGTCGCCGATGCCCTCGAGCTGCGGAGCGACCTGCTCGTTGCGGTCGGAGCCGAAGCGCACCTCGAGCACCTCGCGGCTGGAATGCTCTCGGATGAGCGTCGCGGGAGTGCCCTCGGCCATGATGCGGCCCTTGTCGACGACGATGAGCCGATCGCACAGCTGCTCGGCCTCGTCCATGTAGTGAGTGGTCAGCACCAGTGTCGTGCCGCGCTCCTTGAGACGGAAGAGACGGTCCCACAGCACGTGGCGGGCCTGCGGGTCGAGGCCGGTCGTCGGCTCGTCGAGCAGCAGGATGCGCGGGTCGTTGATGAGGCCGCGCGCGATCGTCAGGCGGCGCTTCATGCCGCCCGACAGCTGCTCGACCTTGCTCTTCGCCTTGTCTTCGAGCTGGGCGAAGGTCAGCAGCTCATCGGCCTTCTGATGGCAGACCTTGGCCGGCAGCCCGAAGTAGCGTCCGTAGATGTAGAGGTTCTCGCGCGCGTTGAGCTCGCCGTCGAGGTTGTCCTGCTGGGGCACGACACCCAGGCGCGACCGGATCTCGGGACCGTAGCGGTCGGGGTCGAGGCCGAGGATCTCGAGGTCGCCCGACGTGCGCGTCGACACCGCACCGATCATCTTCATCGTCGTGGACTTGCCCGCACCGTTCGGCCCGAGAAGGCCGAAGGACTCTCCCGGCGCAACCTCGAACGACAGGCCGTCGACGGCGAGGAAGTCGGGCTTGCCCTTGACCCTGTAGGCCTTGACGAGGTTTTCAGCGGTGATCACGGGGGCGGGCACCGGACCACCCTAGCGCCGTCGTCCGACACCGCCCGGAACCTCCCGGCCGGCCCTGTGCGTCAACCCGCGTTGACACCTCTCGCCACTGTCAACTATGGTTGACGACGGATGCCGCGGCCGCGGCATCCGTCCACAGACGAGAGGTGCGCGATGAGCGGCGACGAACTGACCACCCTGATGGGGGCGGCCGGCGAGCGCGAGCCGATCGCGGAGCTCCATCGCCTCGCCGAGGTGCGGCGCGAACTCGCCCGCGCCGAGGAGATCCAGGTGCGCAGAGCGCGCAACCTGGGCTTCTCCTGGCAGGCGATCGCCAGCGCCCTCGGCGTGACCAGACAGGCCGTCCACAAGAAGTACGGTCGAAGGTAAGCCCTTCACGAACGAGGTACACCCATGCCCTCCGCCGATCTCGACGAAGCCCCCGCCCCCGCGACGGCACCCTCCCCTGCCCGGCCTCGTCGCGGCCGCTCCCGGCGCGGCAAGCCCGACGAGGGTCCGCGTGCGACCTTCGCCCAGCTGCTTCCGTACCTCTTCGAGCACAAGCGCACGCTCGCGGTCGTCATCGTCCTCAGCATCCTGAGCGCGGGGGCGTCGCTCATCCAGCCGCTCCTGGTCGGACAGGTCATCACGCGCGTGCAGGCGGGGCTCGATCTCGGCCTGCTCATCTGGGCTCTCGTCGCCTTCGTCATCCTCGCGTCGCTCATCTCGGGCTGGCAGCACTACCTCCTCCAGCGCACCGGCACCGCGGTGGTGTACTCGAGCCGGCGGCGGCTGATCGCGCGCATCCTGCACCTGCCGGTCAGCGAGTTCGACGCCCGCCGCACCGGCGACATCGTGTCGCGCGTCGGGAGCGACACGACGCTCCTCTACGCCGCGCTCACCCAGGGCCTCGCCGACTCGGTCGGCAACGCGCTGCTGTTCGCCGGCGCGCTCATCGCGATGGCGATCATCGACCCGCTCCTGCTCGGCATCATCGTGCTCGTGATCGGCATCTCGGTGGCCGGGGTCACAGCGTTGAGCGGCCGCATCCGCTCCGCCTCGACCGAGCAGCAGGAGAAGGTCGGCGCGCTCGCCTCGGGCGTCGAGCGGGCGGTCGGGTCGATCCGAACGGTCCGCGCGTCGGGTGCGACGGCGCGCGAGATCGAGGCCGTGACGGCGCAGGCGACGGATGCCTACGACGTCGGCGTGCGGATCGCGAAGGTGTCGGCGCTCGTGGTCCCGATCGCGGGCGTCGCGCTGCAGGTGTCGCTGCTGGTCGTCATCGGTCTGGGCGGCTTCCGGGTCGCGACCGGCGCCCTCTCGATCGCGAGCCTCGTGACCTTCATCATGTTCCTCTTCATGCTCATCGCGCCGCTCGGCTCGTTCTTCGGCGCGATCACCTCCGTGAGTCAGGCGCTGGGCGCGCTGGGCCGCATCCAGGAGGTGCTCGACCTGCCGACGGAAGACCAGGACGACGCCGCGATCGCCGCCCGCGCCGCCGCCCCTTCACGCTCACCTGTCGCGATCGGTCGGTCCGAGCAGCACATCGTGACAGGTGAGCAGGGGGTCGATGCCGCACCGGTCGAGGCGCCGGCGATCGAGTTCCGCGACGTGCGGTTCCGGTACCCCGAGAACGTCGTCGAGGCTCGCCGGAAGGCCGAGTCCGAGGCCCTCGCCGTGCTCGAGAACGCCCACGTCGACACCTCGACGATCGCCTTCGGCGACGGGTCGGCGCCCGGAGCCGACGGACGGACGGATGCCGCGGCATCGGTCTCCCCCGGCGCCGAGGTGCTGCGGGGGGTGTCGTTCTCGGTCGCGCGCGGGGCGCGCGTCGCGCTGGTGGGCCCGTCGGGGGCAGGCAAGAGCACGACGCTCGCGCTGATCGAGCGCTTCTACGACCCGACGGAGGGCGCGATCCTCCTCGACGGCACCGACGTGCGCACCCTCGACCGCGACGACCTGCGCGCACAGCTGGGCTATGTCGAGCAGGACGCCCCCACCCTGGCCGGCACGATCGGCGACAACCTGCGCCTGGCCTCGCCCACGGCATCCGACTCCGAGTGCGAGGCCGTGCTGCGCGCGGTCAACCTCGGCGAGGTGCTCGACCGCAACCCCCTCGGCCTCGAAGCGCCCGTCGGCGAATCCGGCGTCATGCTGTCGGGCGGCGAACGCCAGCGCCTGGCGATCGCCCGCGCGCTGCTGGCCGCTCCCCCGATCCTGCTCCTCGACGAGTCGACCTCGTCGCTCGACGGGCTCAACGAGCAGCGGATGCGCGAGGCCATCGACGCCGTCGCCGCGGGACGCACGCTCGTCGTGATCGCGCACCGTCTGTCGACCGTCGTCGACAGCGACCACATCGTGGTGATGGACCGCGGCCGCGTCGTCGGCCAGGGCACGCACTCCGAGCTCGTGCAGACGACGCCGCTCTACCGCGACCTCGCCAGGCATCAGCTGCTCGTCTGACCGGACCGCGCCGTCGACGAGATCAGGAGATCTGGCTAGTGCAGGACGTCCGCTGCCGAATCCGCCTGCGTGCGTCAGATCTCCTGATCTGGAAGCCCCGCGGGCCCGCAGGCCCGGATGCCGGATGCCCCGGCCCGCTGCGAAGACGCGGGCCGGGGCATCCGTTTCCCCCGAAGTCGGGGGCCTCGGTGAGTCCGGCTCAGCGGCCGGGCCCGAGGGGTCAGGCGCGCTGGAGGCGGTAGCGCAGGGCGGCGAGCTCGGCCCACAGCGGGGCAGGCACGCGACCCTCGAAGGTGCGGTAGAACTCCTCGGTGAGGTCGGCCTCCTGCAGCCACAGCTGCGGGTCGACGGCGAACAGCTCGTCGAGGTCGGCCTGTGACACCTCGATGCCGTCGAGGTCGAGGTCGGCCGGCTTGGGAAGGCGGCCGATGGGGCTCTCGACGGCGCCCACCTCGCCCTCGATGCGGCGGATGATCCAGTCGATGACGCGCGAGTTGTCGCCGAAACCGGGCCACAGGAACCGGCCGTCGGCGCCCTTGCGGAACCAGTTCACCTGGAACACCCGGGGGGCGCGGTCGAAGCGGAGCTGCTGGCCGACGTTCAGCCAGTGGCCGAAGTAGTCGGCCATGTTGTAGCCGCAGAACGGCAGCATCGCGAACGGGTCGCGGCGCAGCTCGCCGACGGTGCCCTCGGCGGCCGCGGTGCGCTCCGACGAGACGTTGGAGCCCATGAACACGCCGTGGGTCCAGTCGGTGGCCTCCACGACCAGCGGCACGTTGGTGGCACGGCGGCCGCCGAACAGGATCGCGTCCAGGGGCGCGCCCTGCGGGGCGTCCCAGTCCTCGGCGATCTGCGGGCACTGGGACGCGGCGACCGTGAAGCGCGAGTTCGGGTGGGCGGCGGGACGACCGGATGCCGGCGTCCAGGGGTTGCCCTCCCAGTCGGTGAGCTCCGCCGGCGGGGTGTCGGTGAGGCCCTCCCACCACACGTCGCCGTCCGGGCGGAGGGCGACGTTCGTGAAGATCGTGTTGCCCCACAGCGTCTCCACCGCGGTGACGTTGGTGGACTCGCCGGTGCCGGGCGCGACGCCGAAGAAGCCGGCCTCGGGGTTGATCGCCCACAGGCGTCCGTCCTCACCGGGGCGCAGCCAGGCGATGTCGTCGCCGAGCGTCTCGACGCGCCAGCCCGGGATCGTCGGCCGCAGCATCGCGAGGTTCGTCTTTCCGCAGGCCGACGGGAACGCGGCGGCGAGGTGGTAGGCGCGGCCGGCCGGGTCGATGACGCGGATGAGGAGCATGTGCTCGGCGAGCCACCCCTCGTCACGGCCGATCACCGAGGCGATCCGCAGCGCGAAGCACTTCTTCGCGAGGATCGCGTTGCCGCCGTACCCGGAACCGAACGACCACACCTCGAGCGTGTCGGGGAAATGGACGATGTACTTCTCGTCGTTGCACGGCCACGCGACATCCTGCTGACCCGGCTGCAGCGGAGCGCCGACCGAGTGCACCGTCTTCACCCAGGGCGCACCCCCGGCGATCTCACGGAGCACCTCGGTGCCCACACGCGTCATGATGCCGATCGAGGTCACCGCGTACGCGCTGTCGGTGACCTGCACGCCGATGTGCGACAGAGGTCCGCCGACCGGGCCCATCGAGAACGGCACGACGTACATCGTGCGCCCCTTCATCGAGCCCTCGAACAGCGGCCGGATGGTGGCGCGGATCTCGGCGGGGGCGACCCAGTTGTTCGTGGGGCCGGCGTCCTCCTCGTTCTCGGAGGCGATGAACGTGCGCCCCTCGGTGCGCGCCACGTCGCTCGGGTGCGAACGGGCCAGGTACGAGCCGGGACGCCACTCGGGGTTGAGCTTGATGAGCTTGCCCTCTTCGACCTGCTCGCGCAGCAGCGCCTCGTTCTCCGCCCGCGAGCCGTCGACCCAATGGATCCGCGCGGGCTGCGTGAGCGCCGCGATCTCGTCGACCCACTCGCGCAGCGCGACCATGCCCTCGCCCTGAACGGCCGGCAGCACGCCGAACGCCCGGGCTGCGGCAGTGCGTGCGGCGGTGGAGCCTTCGGTTCGGGTGAAGATGTCGGCAAGGGCCATGGTGTCGCTCCTCGTAGATTCGACCGGCTGAGGTGTCTCGATGCAGATTCGTGCTCTTCCTCTACTTTCGAGCGTGAAGCCTGCGTCTTCGCGTGAAACATGGCGTCAAGAGTTGCAATTCTTTCGCTAGCATCAAGGAATGCCCCCTACCCCGCTCGAACTGTCGACCCTGGGCCACCGCATCCGTCATCAGCGCCTGTCGCACGGCTACACGCTGGACGAACTGGGAGCCCTCGTCGGAGTGGCAGGAAGCCAGCTCAGCCTCATCGAGAACGGCAAGCGGGAGCCCAAGCTGTCACTGCTGCAGGCCATCGCCTCGACGACCGGCGTCGATGTCGGCGACCTCCTGTCGGCCGAGCCGCCGAACCGCCGTGCGGCGCTCGAGATCGAGCTCGAGCGGGCGCAGTCGAGCTCCGTCTTCCGCCAGCTGGGCATCTCGCCCGTCAAGGTGTCGAAGGGAATGAGCGACGACACGATCGAGTCGATCCTCGGCCTGCACCGCGAACTGCAGCGCCGCGAGCGCGAGGCGATCGCGACGCCCGAGGAGGCACGGCGCGCGAACACCGAGCTGCGGCTGAAGATGCGCGAGCTCGACAACTACCTGCCCGACATCGAGAAGCTCGCCGAGAAGCAGCTGAAGGCGGCCGGGCACGTGTCGGGGGCGCTGACGCACCGAACCGTCAGCATCATGGCCGAGAAGCTCGGCTTCGAGCTGCTCTACGTCAACGACCTGCCCCATTCCACCCGATCGGTCACCGACCTCGAGCACGGCCGCATCTATCTGCCCCCCGCATCCATCCCCGGCGGTCACGGTCTGCGGTCGATGGCGCTGCAGGCAATGGCGCACCGCCTGCTCGGCCACGAGCGGCCGACGGACTACGCCGACTTCCTTCAGCAGCGGCTCGAGATCAATTACTACGCGGCCTGCTGCCTCATGCCCGAGACCGCGTCGGCGCAGTTCCTGCAACAGGCGAAGAAGGACCGCAATCTCGCCGTCGAGGACTTTCGCGACGCCTTCGGCGTGACGCACGAGGCAGCAGGCATGCGGCTGACGAACCTCGCGACCCACCACCTCGGCATCAAGCTGCACTTCCTGCGGGTCGACGGGTCGGGTGCGATCTCGCGCGTGTACGAGAACGACGACCTGCCGCTGCCGATGGACGTCACCGGCGCGGTGGACGGACAGATCGCATGCCGCAAGTTCTCGGCGCGAGCGGCGTTCTCGGAGCAGAACCGCACGACCGAGCACTACCAGTACACCGACACGCCCGCCGGCACGTATTGGTGCTCGACGCAGACCGGCACGACGGCGGAAGGCGAATTCTCCATCACGGTCGGCGTGCCCTTCGACGACGCGCGCTGGTTCCGCGGGCGCGAGACGCAGAAGCGCGCGACCTCGACCTGTCCCGACGAGTCCTGCTGCCGCCGCGTCGCGTCGGACGTCTCCCAGCGCTGGGCGGGCAAGGCGTGGCCGAGCGCACGGGTGCACATGCAGATGTTCTCGCCGCTGCCCCGCGGAGCATTCCCCGGCGTCGACGACAACGAGGTGTACGACTTCCTCGACCGCCACGCCTGAGGGTCAGGCCGTGATGAAGTCGCGGTAGCGGTCGAGCGCGGCCGCGACCTCCTCGGCTGTCGCCGCGCCCGGCGTGAACAGCTCGGGCACCGGGGCGTCGGCGTGGCGGCCCACGGCGACCGAGTGCGTCCACACCCCGACCGCCTCTCCGCGGGCCACGAGGATGGGCCGGACGATGCCGTTCATGCTCGGGCCGATCGCGCTGAGGAACTCCGGCGCACAGGGCACCGTGCGGTCGACGTACGACAGGTAGTACTCCTCGAAGGGCGGCAGCGCCACGACGTCGGGCGCGGCCGGGCTGCGTCGCGGTGCGGCGCCGGCCACGACGTACTGGGGCTCGGGCTCGTCGGCGACCATGACGAGACGGTCGGATGCCTGCTCCGCCGCGTTGCGCGAGACCCCGAGAGGCAGTCCGGTCCACCAGGCGAAGTCCCGTGCCCCGGCGAGCCCGTGCGAAGCGATGTAGCGGATGAAGAACTCGGCGAGCGGATCGGCCGGGGTCGCGGCATCCGTGATCCACTCGTCGGCGAGCACCCAGTACTGCTCGCGGGTCGGTCCGCCTTCCCGCGGCACCACCGGGCCCTGGCACAGCACGGTCCGCAACGACAGGGCCACCAGCAGGTGGTAGCCGCGCTGGCGGGAGGTCGACACCCCGCCCTGCTCCCAGACCTCGAACATCTCCTTGCGGGTCAGGCGGTTGCCGCCGCCGAGCGCTGCCCGCGCGAGGATCTCGGCGCGGTCGGCCTCGTCGGCGTCGATCCCCTCCGCGCGGTGCACGGCGGCCGCCTGCCGACGCTGCCGCTCGGCGGTGAGCGAGAGCACCCACGCCACGTCGGCGGACGGAATCGTGTGGATCGTCCCGCGCATGGTCCACGTGCGCACGATCTCTCCGCGACCATAGGCGGCGTCGACGTCGCGCACCGTCGTGCGACCGCGCGTGCGCGCGGCGAGCGCCCACCGGCCGCCCCAGAACTCCTGGCTCTGCGTCGCGAGCATGTGCCGCGCCGCTTCGGCGACGGTCGCCGCCGGGGCGCTCAGCCGGTGGGACCGGAGCCGCTCGTGGCGCACGGCAGCCGCCGCTGTCAGCCGCGCGCTCTTGCGAGGAGAAGCGTCCATGCGACCATCATGGGGCGGGCCCCCGACGCCGACCCGCCGGTCGCTCACGGGTCGCCGGCGTGCGGCCGATCACCGACGACGGTCCCTAGGCTGGGGCCATGAGGGTTCATGCGGACAATCCGCGACTCTGCCCGACCTGCGGAGACCCGCTGCGGTTCGAGATCCTCGACGACGAGCGATTCCTCGTCGCCTGGTCGTGCCTGACGTGCGGCCTGATCCGCACGACCGAGCCGGCGTAGCATCCGCCGCGCACACAGCGGTCACCGCCCGCAGCGAGTTGTGCGGGCGGGTGACCGCACGTCGATCAGAACTCGACGCCGCAGGCGGCGTAGCTGCCGAAGATCTGTGCGCCGTACGCTTCGAACGCGTGATCGATGCCCTTGCCGTTGGCGGCGAGCTCGAGGTTCGGGTTGTGCGCGGCGATGACACCTCCCTGACCCACGGCTCCCTTCACTTTGACCGTGAACGACGAGGGAGCCCCCGTCGCCGCGTATGCCGCCTTGATGCAGTCGGCCTGCTCCTGCGTGATGAAGCCGGCGTCGGCGTCACCCTGGACCGCATCCGCCACGACGAGCGTGAACCACGCCTGCGAATTGGCTCCCGCCTGAGCGTCGCCCTGATCGGAGCGGCTGGGGTTGAAACACTCGTGCGCGTAGGCGGCAGCCCCTGTCCCCAGGGCCAGGGCTGCGGCGAGTGCGAGACCGGCACCTGTATTTCTGAGCGCTCTCGAGAACATCATCGTCCTTCCGGTCGGCTTTTGCGTGCATCGTACTGCCGCCCGTGGAGGAAAACGAGAGCGGTCGTCGCCGTCGCGCAGCCGCTGCGCCGCTCGCTCGGGGCTTACGTGCGGGCCTGATCCGCACGACCCGGCCGGGGAGGCATCCGCTCTATAAACCTTCGCGAAGGAGCACGCCAGACCCTCGTGCCGGGGAGCGCGGTTCTCTAGCGTAGACGCATGGCGCGCGACGAACCTCGGCTCGAGGACCTGTACACCGGCCCCATCGACCTGGCCGGGCGGGAGACGGCCGAGGGCCAGGAGCCCGACTCCGAGACGCCGGAGATCAGCTACGACGAGCAGCGCTACCCGGCGCGGCCGCGGCGGCTGCGCCCGCGCGACCATCTCCGCGGCAGCAGCGTGCGTCGCATCAGGACGGATCCGCGCACCGCGAACGGCACGAACCCCTCCTATGTCGAGTGGCTCGTGCGGCAGTCGATGCTCCGGGACGGCGACGTGCTGGCGCGCCAGCTGTCGGGGCAGCCCTCGATGTGGCGCCATGCCTACGCGCGCCCTGATGCCCGGCGGGCCATCGCGACGAGCGACGTGTGGTTCACCGCCTATCCGATCTCGCTCATCACGCGACCGGGCCAGTCGTTCCTGGCGGCTCTCGGCGACGAGGAGCTGTGGTCGGCGTTCGAGCAGATCGGGATCACCGCCGTCCACACCGGCCCCGTGAAACGGGCGGGCGGCATCGCCGGATGGCTCGACACCCCCAGCGTGGACGGGCACTTCGACCGGATCAGCACGCAGATCGATCCCGCCTTCGGCACCGAGGACGAGTTCCGCGCCCTGTGCGACGTCGCCGACGGCTACGGCGGCAGCATCATCGACGACATCGTGCCCGGGCACACCGGGAAGGGTGCAGATTTCCGCCTCGCCGAGATGGGGTTCAAGGACTACCCGGGGCTGTACCACATGATCGAGATCCCGCCGGAGGACTGGTCGCTGCTTCCCGAGGTGCCCGAGGGCGTCGACAGCGTGAACCTCGACCCCGGGACCGAGCACGAGCTCGCCCAGCACGGGTACATCATCGGAGCCCTCCAGCGCGTCATCTTCTACACCCCCGGGGTGAAGGAGACGAACTGGAGCGCGACCGCGCCCGTGATCGGCCCCGACGGCGTCACGCGCCGCTGGGTCTACCTCCACTACTTCAAGCAGGGGCAGCCTTCGATCAACTGGCTCGATCCGACCTTCGCGGGCATGCGCCTCGTCATCGGCGACGCCCTGCACTCGCTCGGCGAGCTGGGCACCAGCGCGCTGCGCCTGGACGCGAACGGGTTCCTCGGCGTGGAGAAGAGCGCCGAGGGCCTTCCGGCGTGGTCGGAGGGGCATCCGCTCTCCCATGCGGCGAACCACATCATCGCCGGAATGGTGCGCAAGGTCGGCGGCTTCACCTTCCAGGAGCTCAACCTCACGATCGAGGACATCCGCGACACGGGAGCCGTCGGAGCGGACCTCTCCTACGACTTCATCGGTCGCCCCGGCTACCATCACGCCCTCGCGACCGGGCAGACCGAGTTCCTCCGCCTCGCGCTCACGACCTCGCTGCAGCTCGGCGTGCAGCCGGTGCAGCTCGTCCACGGGCTGCAGAACCACGACGAGCTGACGTACGAGCTCGTGCACTGGGCCACCCGGCACGGCGACGACACGTTCGCCTTCCGCGGGCGTGAGATCTCGGGCGGGCAGCTCGCCGAGGAGGTGCGCGCCGACCTCACCGAGAGCCTCACGGGCACCGCCGACTACAACCGCGTCTTCACGCAGAACGGCATCGCCTGCACGACGACCTCGCTCATCGCGGCGACGCGGGGAGTCGCCCGGCTGGACGACATCACGGAGGAGGACATCCCGGCCATCCGCGATGCGCACCTGCTGCTCTGCGCCTACAACGCATGGCAGCCCGGGGTCTTCGCGCTCTCCGGCTGGGATCTGACCGGCATGCTCACCGTCCCGGCTGGAGAGGTCGCCGACCTCATCGCCGCGGGCGACACCCGGTGGATCGAGCGCGGAGCTCACGACCTGCTCGACGTCGACCAGACCGCGACCCGCTCCGCGGCGGGCATGCCGCGCGGGCGCGCGCTCTACGGCGCCCTCCCGGCGCAGCTGGCCGATCCGGCATCGTTCGCATCGCGCCTCGCCGAGATCCTCGCCTTGCGGCGGGAACACGGGATCGCCACGGCATCGCAGGTCGACATCCCGGAAGTCGCGCACGCCGGGATGCTGGTGCTCGTACACCGCCTCGACGACGGCGACGCCCGTGCCGAGGCGCCGATGCAGGTGACCGTGCTGAACTTCTCGGCCGAGCCGACCGACGGCACGGTGCGCTCGGAACAGCTCGTGCCGGGGAGTTCGGTGGTCGACGCGGCGTCGGGCGACGAGGTCGGGCGGGTGGACGATCTGCGGAGCTTCTCGGTCTCGCTGCCGGCCTACGGCGCACTGTTCCTCCTGCTCGAGCCTGCGGCCGACGCCGAAGTGTGAGCCGGGCGAGCCCGGGGAGGCAGGGCCGCCGCGAGGTCAGGTGAGCGCGGCGTCGATCCCTGCGAGCGGCACGGGCAGCCAATCCGGGCGGTTGCGCGCCTCGTAGGTCGCCTCGTAGACCGCCTTGTCGAGAACCAGCGCCTTCAACAGCACGGGATCCAGCTCGACGGATCCCGGGGCGCCCGCGTACGCGTCGAGGAACGCGACCTGACACACGGCCGCCCAGCCCTTCGCATCGGGCCCGCCGGCGACGGCGCTCGCATAGTCGAAGGATCGCAGCATCCCGGCGACATCCCGCGGAGGGAGGTCGGGGATCGCGCGCTCCTCCATCGGGCGGAGGGGCTCGCCTTCGAAGTCGACGATGCGCCACCCGCCCTGGGGTATCGCGAGGACCTGACCGAGATGCAGGTCGCCGTGGATGCGCTGAAGTCGCGGCCACGGGCGCTCGAGCGCGGCACGGTAGACCGCTTCGATCGCGGCGAGCCGCTCGGCGACGGCGGGCACCTCGGCGGCGGCGATCGTGAGACGGCGCCGCCAGGCCGTTCCGGTGGACGCCACCTGGTCGGCTCCGGCATCCGTCGTACCCAGCGCCGCGCCAAGGGCGCCGTGCACTCCGGCGACGGCCGTTCCCAGATCGCGCGCGGCCGCGGTGAAGTCGCGGCCCTCCCCCGCGGCCTCGAGCGCGACCGCCCACCCGTCTCGCACTCCGGGGAGGAACTCCTGCGCGAAACCGAGCGTCCCGTGCGCGACACCGGACGCCCGGCCGACGTCCGGCCACTCGCCATCGAGACTGCCCAAGAACCGCGGCACATACGGCGAACCGGCGTCGCTCAGCACCCGCTGCACGGTGACGTCGGGATTCTCGCCGTGATGAAGGGTGCGGAACAGCTTGAGGATGATGGTCGGCCGCCCGTCCTCGTCGAACACGATGGACGTGTTCGACTGCTCCGCCGTGAGCACCCGCGACCCCGTCACCCGGGTGACATCGACACCCATCTCGGCGAGCAGTCCCACGGCGAACTCCGGATGCCGCGTCGCATCGATGAGAGGGCCGGCCTCGGAATGACCGACCAGGGTGTTCGGGTCGACCGGCTCTGCCGCGAGTGCGAGGGGCACGTGGTACAGCGCGGGCAGCGCGCCCGCGTCATCCATGATCAGATAGCGCGTGGCCCCCGGGACCGGTCGGGCGTCGAGGATCCTGAATCGGTGCTCGTGGCCCTTGCCTGCATACCACCGCTGTCGCGCCACCCAGGCGCCGAGCTCTTCCGTGAATCCCACACTTCACCTTGACGGGTGCGCGCCCCCGAAGAAAGGGGTGGACGGGCGCACCTGAGGGGCGTATTGCCTGCGACCGATGAGCGCGGTCGGTCGCCGCTCGACGCGCCCCGTGCATGACGGAACCCCGGGCGGCGAGCGCCCGGGGTTCCGCGGTGGGCAAGGTCAGAGACTGGCCTTGTAGATCGTGCCCAGGTTGGTGCCGAAGTAGAACCGGCCGTCCTTCACCGCGACGCTCGTGGCCGTGCCGCGCATCTCGGTCGTGATCTGACCGTTGTGCCAGGTGTACGACCAGTTCGCGACGGGGATGTCGATGTTCATCACCGGCGTCCACGTCAGTCCGTCCTTGGAGGAATAGAGCGTGTCGTCGGCGGTGACCTCGTTCGCACGGACCAGACCGTAGATCGTCGACCCGTCCGCGTACAGGTCGACCAGGACGCCGCCGCGTGTGCCGAGCGTGGCTCCCCGCAGGTCGGCCTTCTTGGCCGCGGTGTCGTACACGAAGACCGAGTTGTTGATCGACTTGCCGATGATCTTCGTGCCGAACGTCACCAGGTGGTGCGCTTCGACGACGGTGGCCGGACTGGAGGACGTGAGCGTGACCGTCGACCAACTGCCCGACGCGTAGACATCGATGATCCGGTTCTGGTACCCGTTCGCGTCGACGACCGTCGCGGCTGCGTAGACCTTCCCATTGACGGAAGCGAGCCAGTAGTACCGGTCGTAGTCGTTGCTGCCACGCAGCGACGAACGCGTCTTCTCGATCGTCCACGTCTTGCCGCCGTCCGAGGACTTCTTGATGGCGGCGAGATACGGGGCGCTGCCATAGGTGGCCGTGTCGGGGTTGACGATGCTGCCCGCGAGGAAGATCTCGCTTCCGGCCACCGCCACGTCGAACACGTGGATGAAGGGCGCTGCCGCGACGTACTTCCATACGCCGCCGGCATTCGTGGCGAAGCCCGCGTTGGATTGCCACCCCACCTTGGGATCGATGTCGGCCGCGTAGATCGCTCCGTCGACCACCCGGAGGGCGTTCAGCTCCTCACCGTTCACGGTCAGGTGGTGGGTCTGCGCACCGGTGACGAGGTTGTGGGAGTTCAGCGCGATGGGTCCGACGTTGTCGTCGTAGTCGCCCCACGACGAGTACAGCTCGTCGCCCGAGATCGCAAGGTCGATCAACGATCGGTGCCACTGATCCGACAGCGCGTTCGCCTCGCTATTGGTCGCGAAGAGCGTCCCGGCGATGGTCGGGGTCGGAGCGGCAGTCACCGTGGGAGACGGCGTGGGCTTGCCTTTGCCCGAAGGCTTGGCGGCGAACGCCGGACTGGCACCGAGCACGGCGGCGGCGACGACGGCTGCGGTGGCGACGGACGCGATGGTCCGGCGCTGGGGGCGCGTGAACAAGAGACCTCCAAAGTGGGCCCGTACCCTGCGGCACGCCGAGGCGGTGTACCTGTGGGGACCAGGGACGGGTCGACAACAGCACGGTATTAGTAAGCGCTTGCCTGCTTCTGTAGGCCTTTTGGGGGACACGTTCCGGTCGGTACGGATCGCTGCTCCCTCACAGCGTTCTGCGCAGCGTCCAGACGTGCTCGGTGGGGAATTCGCGCGCCCAGTCGGCGCTGATGCCGGCTCGTGACCCGGTCGCGTCGGCCGGGGCCTGGATCTCGACGAGATCGACGATGTCGAACCCTGTCGTGCGGAACAGCCTGATCCATGCCGAGTGGGTCAACGTGAACTCGATGCCGCCCGGGTCGTCAGCAGCCTCGCGCCAGTCCATGCGGTGGATGCCGAAGTACGGCCGCTCCAGGCGGCGCGAGATCGGATACGACCCGTCGATCGGGGAGCACACGGTCACGAGCGCGTGGGTCCCGAGGAACACGAGATTCCCTCCGGGCCGGAGAAGACGGTGCGCCTCGGGTATCCAGCGGTACGGATCCGCCCAGATGGCCGCTCCGTACTCACTGATCGCGAAGTCGAACGACTGGTCGGGCTTGGGAACCGCCTCAGCGTTGCCATGGATCAGTTCGAGGTCGACGCCGTGCTCGTGCGAGAGCCGTTGCGCCGTCCGGAGCTGCTCGATGGAGTTGTCGATCGCCGTGACCCGTGCTCCCCTTCGAGCCATCCACCCCGACACATAAGCCGTTCCACAGCCCAGCTCGATCGCCTCGAGCCCCGTCATGTCATCGGGAAGCAGGTGGAGGTCGCTCTCCGGGATTCCCCACCCTCCCCACGAGGGCACTTCCTCATTCCAGGAGCGCTCACCGGCCTCGACCCATTGCGGAGCAACGCCGTCCCAGTACTCGCGGTTGACGGCGACATGCTCAGGAAGCTCGCTCACACCTCTCCCCTCCCGTTGCGTGCGGGACTGATCACGACTGCGGCATGTCTTCGAGCTGCTCCATCACCCGCTCGAACGCTCCCGGACCGACGGAGATCGATCCCTGATAGGGCCGGTCCATATCCGCCGTGGTGAACATCACCAGGCCGATGAACAGGGCGAGCATCCCCGCCATGACGAGGTGCAGCCGTCGGCTCTTCACGATGATGAGGCCGATGAGCACCGCGTTCACTGCGGCGCCGACCCAGATCGCCACCCAGAACAGCGTGGGCAGCGCGAGGGTGGTCGCGTCGATGCGCTCGCGCCGCGTCTCGACGAAGTCGTCGAAGGTGCCGAGGAGCTGGGAGAACTCCGCGAGCTGCTGCAATCCCTCGGGCTCGTAGTCGTGGATGTGGTCTTCGAGCGTGTCGACGATGTCGACACTCGCGTCAGGCAGCTCCCCCCGCCGCTGGTCGGCCCAGTCCTCCTCGATCACGACCCGCAGATACTCCTGGAGGGTGTCCCGCATCGGCCCGCCGACCTGCGCCGGAAGCCCGGTCGTGCCGCGGTACAGCGCGGTGATCTGACCCGCTTCCTTCAGGGGCGCCTGCCTCGCGTTGGAGTAGTTCTCGTACACCGACACCGCGACAAGTGCGAGCAGGATGCCGAAGAAGACGCCGAAGGTGCCGATCACGTGTCCGAGCACGCGGTCCCACTGCTCGGGGTCGTCTACCAGTCTGCGGACCACCGGCCGCAGCGCCACGACGATCAGGCACGACACCAGGACGAATCCGCCCACGAACAGGGGCAATGAGAGCGCCAGCGGTAGATTGCCCATTCAGATCACGGCGGTCCCCTCTTGAGTGGACACTGCTGCTGCAATCGGTGCGATCGCGAGGCTCAGCCTAGGACGTTCGGTGTCGTTTCGTCTCGACAAGCCGCCGACGAGTGGAGCCTGAGGCCTCGCGGCCGGGCGCGTCCGACTCTCACCGGCGTGGACGACCAGCAGGTGGTGCTGACCGGCGTCAGGGGAGGAACGGCGGCAACCGGCGTTCGGCCCGCTACCAGATGGTGCCGCCGCCGGCCGAGATGCCCGCCCACGTGAGCGCTATGAAGATCCCCGCGAACACGACGGGAGCGATGCCCTTGCCGTCGCGCGCGAGCCCCTTGAAGAGCGCGATCACCGCGAGGACGGCCGCGACGATGGAGAGGCCGCCGCCCAGGATCAGCCCGATGAACAACGGGATGGGCATGAGGACGAGACCGGCCAGACCGAACCAGAAGGCGGCCCAGGCAGTCGGATTGGAGCGGCGTTCGACAGAGGAGGACATGCCCCCATCATCCCCTGTCCACGCACGGCGCCCCGCGCGACGCGGGGGTGCTGCTCGTGCCTACGACGAAGAAACTCCGCCGAACGGCCAGCATCCTCGAGGTACCCGCGCCGTTCGGCGGGCGCCTTGCGGCGCATTGACGCCGACCATTGTCTAGACCGGCCCACGTAGCCGCACCCGAGCAGGAGATACCCATGCCAGGAAGTCGGGTCCACACTCGTCCGCCATTCGACAAGGAACTCGCCCCCGTGCTCGATCTGCTCGGTGGCGTGCTTCCGCCGACGATCACACCCGACATGATCGACGCGCTGCGCATCTCAACGGCTTCGCCTCCGATCGAGGAAACGCTCCAGGGTCATGCCGTCAGCCACCGCGAGGTCTCGGTGCCCGGCCATCAGGGAGCCGACGTCATCGTCTCGATCTTCTCGCCTCTGGGCCACGGCGATCTTCGTCCTGGGATCGTCCACTTGCACGGTGGCGGGATGTTCATGGGCGATCGCTTCACCGGGGTGGATGTCCTGATCGACTGGGTCGAACGCTTCCAGGCAGTCGGCATCTCGGTCGAGTACCGACTCGCGCCTGAACATCGGGCTCCTACGCAGGTAGAGGACGCATACGCGGCCCTGACGTGGGTGGCGGATCGGGCGCCTGATCTGGGAATCGATCCCAGCCGATTGATCGTCAGCGGCGCGAGCGCGGGAGGCGGGCTTGCGGCTGGTGTGGCATTGCTCGCACGAGACAGAAGAGGGCCGGCCTTGTTCGGTCAAGTGCTGATGTACCCGATGCTCGACGATCGCAATGAAACCGTGTCGTCACACCAGGTCAACGGTGAGGGACTGTTCGACCGCACGAGCAATCAGACCGGATGGAACGCAGTTCTGGGAGCCGAGAGTGGATCCTCGGGCGTGTCGATGTACGTCGCCCCGGCACGGGCACCCTTCCTCGGAGCTCTCCCTCCGGCGCTCATCGAGGTCGGTTCGGTGGATGTCTTCCGCGACGAGAACGTTGCGTACGCCTCACAGATCTGGGCCGACGGCGGTGTCGCAGAACTGCACGTCTGGCCCGGGGGGTTCCACGCCTTCGACGGTGCGGCGCCCCAGTCCGCCCTCGCCCGCGCGATGATCGGGACGCGAACCGCTTGGCTCGGTCGCCTGCTCGAAGCGTGAGTGAGTCAAGGGTTCTGGCACAAGCGCCACAGGAGTAGCGCGAGAGCTGCGCGTTCGCGTCCCGCGGCGCTCTTCAGATCTATGCCCAGCTTGGTGCCGATCCGAGTGATCCGGCTCTGCACACTGCTGTGGTGGAAGTTGGCCGCCCGCGCTGCCGAGCGGAGTGATTCGGAATGGAGGTAGTGGTCGAGGATCGTCACCGCCTCATCGCCGTTGGGGGCTGCGGCGAGCAGAGCGACCCGCTCGACATCGGGATGAGCGAGGGCGGCGGCTCGGTCGATCTGACCGAGAAGCCGGAGGACACCGACGTCGTCGGAACTGAGAGTTCGCGGCCACACGGCCCCGGCTCCTGCAAAACGCAAGGTCTCCCGCGCGATCGACCATGATCGAGGAGCGTCAAGTATGTCGACGACTGGACCGCTCGCCGCACGTCCCGAAAGGCGCACATCCCACGTGAGCGGTTCGCTCCCGACAACGATCAAGAGCGCCAGATGGCGTGACAACTCCGCGACATAGAACGCGCGGTTCCACCTCTCGTGGAGTTGCGCAGACAGATCACCCAGACGGTCATCCGGCCCCGTTTCCAGAGCGACGAGTTGGATCATCCCCGACCCGGGAAGACCGAGCAGTCGCGCCGCTCGCGACCGTTCGGCCTCAGCGACCCGATCGTTGACCAGCAGTTGCGCCAAGGCGGGGTCCGAGAACCCTGCGGGGAGATCGACTTCACTCACGCGGCGCTCGCGCGCGAGAACGGCCACCACGGTGAGCGCGAATCTCTCGACGATGAATTCGTCCAGCTCCCGCTCGTCGCCGGACCGCTCCAGCCAGGCCGACCCTCGGTCCTCTCCCTCGACGAGGAGGGCTGCTCGCTCTGACTGAGCCGAGGTTCCCGCCGGTTCTACACCTTCTGGGCTGAACCGGACGACCAAGCCTCTATCCCGGAGCTCTACCCCTGCAATGCAGTCGGCGATCAGGGCTGTGGCCCGCACGACGGAATCGAGGTCGGGGTTGTTCGCGGCGAGCTGGTCGAAATACGCGACCACCCGCAACGCCCGTTCGCCGGCCGCGTCGACGTTGAGCAGCTTCAGCATGAGCCCCTGCACAGGTCAAGGCTACGGCGCTGGACCGCACGCCGAATAGCCAAATGGCGAGAAATCTGCCCGATTTGCGCCAAATGGCGGGGTGGTCCGTGAGAGAACTCGATAAGGATCGGCATGTGAGTTCATCTGCAGGCACGTTTCGGCTCGATCCCGAGTTGGCGGCAATCTCCGTTCTGATCCCAGACTTCGACCTCAGAAACGTTGAAGACGCCCGGCGACTCGAGGAGCAACTCGCCGACCAGGGCCGTCAGCCGGTTCCGGGGGTGTTCACGGAGGACCTGCGAATACCTCGCCGTGACGGGGGTGAACTGGCCCTGCGCCTCTACCGTCCGCACCGAGCGGAGCACCTTCCGGTCATCCTCTATCTGCACGGTGGAGCGTTCATGCTGGGCAGTCTCAGCACGGAAGACGACCGTTGTGGCTTCTACGCTCGCGACGCCCAGTGCCTCGTCGTCGCGGTTGATTATCGCCTTGCCCCTGAGCACGCGTACCCGGCCGCCTTCCACGACGCCGTTGACGCTCTGGCGTGGATCCAGACGCAGGCACGCAACCTTCGCATAGACGCACGCCGCATCGCGGTCGGCGGCAACAGCGCCGGCGGAGCGCTGGCCGCCGCCCTCGCGCTCGAGTCCCGATCTGCTGCGGTCCCATCCTTGGTGCACCAGCTCCTGATCAATCCGGCGCTGGACCATCGCGGCTCGTCGGCATCGATGAACATCTTCACATCGACGCCCGGATGGACCCGGGACAACAACGCCCTCATGTGGCAGACCTACCTTTCGGGTACGACCACCATCGACTACCGGGCCTCGCCGGCCCTGGTCGCGGACGCCTCGGGCGCCCCTCCTGCCTCGATCTGGATCGCCGAATATGACCCACTGCGCGATGAGGGCTACGACTATGCGCGGGCACTCATGAACGCCGGCGTTCAGGTCGGCCTGATCCAGTATCCGGGCACCATCCACGGCTTCGACAGCTACCGCATGACAAGCGTCGGACAGCGCGCCCTGAGCGATCAGATCCTCGCGCTACGCCGAGCCTTCCGAACATGACCGCCGATTGGCGGGGAGCGTGTCGGGAAGACCGCCAGCCGGCGGCAGCCCACGCGCCGACGTTAGACCTACCGTCGTATCTGCGGTTCCGCCGCACCGATCGCTCGACACAGCAGTCGATCGGTTCACTCACCAAGGAGGATGAGTTGCGTTCCATCACATACCGCGGAGTCTCGGCCGCCGTCGTCGCCCTTGCAGCAGCAAGTGCCCTGACTGCGTGCACGACCGGTCTCGAGGAGTCCGCCTCCGGCAACGACGATCGCGACCTCGAGACCGTCACGTTCGTCAACCCGCTCCCCGACTTCCCGGCGTGGCGGGTGATCGGAGACTGCATGAAGAAGGAGGCCGAAGCGCAGGGCCTCACATACTCCGAAAGCGGACCGACCGGGAGTTCTGGAGACGGTCAATACATGATCGATCGAATCCAACAGGCGATCGCGAACGACATCGACGCCATCGTCACCTTCCCGCTCACCGTCGACCAGTTCGATCCGGTGTTCGAAGAGGCCAAGAATGCCGGCATCTACGTCGTCACGACGGAAGGCGGCCAGACGAAGAACCACGACGTCAACGTCGGCACGTCATTCGTGGACTTCGGGGAGCTGGCAGCGCAGACAGTGGGGGAATTGGACGCTCCGCAAGTGGTGGGCTTTCTGACCTCGTCGTCAACGGGCCCTGACCAGACGTTCATCGACAGCTTCACCGCGTACGCGGAAGAGCACCCCGAGCTCGGGATCACGATCGCCGACACGAGATACGACGGTGCCGATCCGACCAAGTCTGCAGATCTCGTCGCTGCCATGCTCACCGCGCACCCGGACATCAATCACATCGTCACCAATGAGGGCGCTGCGACGCAGCCGCTCGTCGCGCTGCTGGAGTCGAAGGGGCTCAAAGGAAGAGTCAACATCACGAGCAACAGCATCTACGGTGGCTCTGTTGAAGGGATGAAGGCGGGCTACGTCTACTCCTTCCTCCTTCAGGACATGTGCGGGATCGGCACCCAGTCGATTGATGCGCTGGTCGCGTTCCACGAAGATCCGGCACACGCCCCCACCGATGTCGCCACGGGCATCAAGTTCGCCACGGCGGAGACCGTCGATGAGCTGACTGCGGACGGAACGTACCAGTGAGCGTCTCGCAGGGTCGCGTGCCGGTCTTGGCCGTGGAAGGAGTGAGCAAGCACTTCGGCTCGGTCGCGGCTCTGCGAGCGGCCGATGTCGAGGTCTTCCCGGGTGAGATCCTCGGCATCGTCGGTGACAACGGCGCCGGCAAGTCGACACTTCTGAAGATGCTCTCCGGCATTCACGCGCCTACGGAAGGCCGGATCACCGTCGCGGGCGAAACGGTGCACTTCTCCTCGCCGGCGGACGCCCGCAAGGCCGGCATCTCGACGGTCCAGCAGGATCTCGCACTGGTAGAAGTCCTCGACGTGGCGACGAACCTCCATCTGGGCGACTTCCCCAGGCGCGGGCTCCTCGTCGATCGCAAGAAGATGGAGCGCGACGCCACTGACCTGCTGAAGCGACTGAATGTTCGCGTTGCCTCAGTCCTGACTCCGGTCGGCTCACTCTCGGGGGGACAGAGGCAGATCATCGCGATCAGCCGCGCAGTCCGCCTCAAGCACGCACAGGTCGTTCTTCTCGATGAGCCGACGGCCGCCCTGGGCGTCCAGGAGACTGCCCACGTCGGAGAGATCATCGAGAACCTGCGCGCTGAGGGCAAGGCAGTCGTCTTGATCTCCCACGACATGGAGTTCGTGTTCAAACACGCCGACACCATCCAAGTCATGCGCCAGGGACGGTCAACTCGTCCCCGTCGCGTGAGCGAAACAACCCGCGATGAGATCATCGCGCTCATCACCGGAGCCAAGCAAGAATGACCACCACCCTCGACACGATCGGAGACGGTACCCGAACCGTCACCGGCAATGACCGCGTTCGTGAGATCGTCAAGCGGCAAGAGGTCACCCTGATTGCGGTGATCCTCGTCTTCGGGACGATCATCACGATCATCAATCCCGTCTTCGCAACCCCCGCAAATCTCATAGATCTTCTGCGTTCGACGGTCGTCTATTTCGTGGCCGCATGCGGCCTGACCCTTGTCGTCGTCGCGGGAGGCTTTGACTTCTCTGTCGGATCCACCTTCACTCTGGGGGGAATCAGCGCCGCATGGCTGATGACGATCGGGGTCCCCTGGCCGGTCGCCATCCTCGCCGGAATCGCCCTCGGCTGCCTCGTCGGATTCGTCAACTCCGTCATCATCGATCGGCTCGACGTGCCGCCTATCATCACGACGCTGGGAATGTTCTACTTCGTCGCCGGAGCGGTCGTCATCTTCACCGGGGGCCGCGACATCCAACCGCTGCCTGCTGGCTTCAACGCTTTCGGCAAAGGAACACTCCTCGGTGTGCCCGTGCTGATCTGGTACGCCATCGTCATCGGGATCGTGTTCCACATCGTCCTGCAGCGGACGAGATTCGGTTACAACGTCAAAGCGGTCGGCGGGAACCTCAACGCGGCGGTGGCCAACGGCATCTCCAAGAACCGCACCAACGCATGGCTCTACGCCGTGGCGGGGGGCATCGCGGCCCTCGCGGGCATACTGTACGCAGCACGCACCGGCAGCGGCCAGGTCTCTGCCGGAGGGGCATCCCTCACGCTCACGGCGATCAGTGCGGTTCTCATCGGTGGGACCAGCCTCTTCGGCGGGGTGGGGACGATTGCGGGAACCGCACTCGGGGCGCTGCTCTTCGCGACCATCAACAACGGTCTGGCGATCGCAAGCGTCCCCGCCCAGTTCTCCAACATGATCATCGGCGCGATCCTGGTGATCGCAGTCGCTCTCGATGCCTACCGTCGCAAGCGGTCGCTGCTCAGCCGGTTCCGGTCGCGGTGAGGGAAGGAAGCGGTATGTCGCTCAATCGTCGACCCCTCGATCCCGATGTTCAGCAGCTGATCCGCGATGCCGAAGCCCAGCTCGATTTCGGCCAGTCACCGACCCCCGTCCAGATACGGAAGGACGCCGCCCGATTCCACGTCTGGTTGCGGGGTGAGGTCGACCAGACGCTGTACGCCATCAACACCAACGACGACCGAGTCGGTGCCGTCCCGGTGAGATGGTATGGACCCGCTCCCGACCCGGATCACGACCTCATCGTCTTCCTGCATGGCGGCGGGTGGCTGGCCGGAGACGTCGAGTCGTACGATCCGGATGTCAGGCTGCTGCAACGGACCACGGGCGCTAGCGTGGTCGCGGTGGACTATCGACGCACCCCGGAGCACACCTTCCCCGCGGCGATCGATGACTGCGTCTCGGTCGTGCAGGCCGTCGCGTCGATTCCTCACCGAAACTTTGCCCTGGTCGGCGACAGCGCCGGTGGGAATCTTGCTCTCGGAACGGCGCTTCGAACCCGAGATCTCGACGTAGTCGACGCGGTCCTCGCACTGTATCCGGTTGTCGACCCCCATGCGTTCCAGAACCAGTCCTACGCCGACAACGGGTCCGGCTATCTTCTGACCGCCGAACAACTGTCGATGTATTGGGGGCTGTACGCCCCCACGGACACCGCACGCGAGGACCCCGCCGCGGCCGTCCTGACCGCCGACCTCACCGGGTTCCCACCGGCCGTGATCGTCACGGCGGGCTACGATCCGCTTCGGGATGAGGGAAGGGAACTCGCCACGCGACTCGCCGCCGCCGACGTCGCCGTCACGTACCTCCCCAATCCAGGGCTGACCCACGGGTTCCAGCAGATGGTGCCACGCATCTCCGCAGCAACAGACGCCATCCGGTCGGCATACGAGGCACTGATCTGCACGCTCGGCCGCGCGGGTTCTCCTCGCGTGTCGCCGGCCCAGCTCGCGGCTCAGCGTTAGCGCATCCGACGCCGGGCATCGCGAGGTCTGCCGTTCGCGAAGCCCGGCCGTCTTGCACGCTCCGGTCGGCACCCGACAGGAGCGGGGCGTGCAAGACCCTCACCGACTCGGCCGCCCCCTGATGTCCGAGGCAGCAGCCCCACAGCGGCAGCCGGATGGCGTCTTCCGCTCACGCGCGGACGCGCCGCACAAACCCACCAACGCGAGGCTTTCTGATGAGAACCATCTTTCCTGCCGGGCTGACCCCCGGCCCTCTGTACGACCGTGCCACTCTGCGAACCGGCATCGTGCATTTCGGTCTCGGAAACTTCCACCGCGCACACCAGGCTATGTACTTGGACCGGTTGATGAACGACGGCCAAGGTCTCGACTGGGCCATCTGCGGCGTCGGAGTCATGCCTTCGGATATGCGGATGAGGGATGTTCTGCACGACCAGGATTATCTGTACACACTGGTCCTCAAGCACCCTGACGGCTACATCGAACGGCGCATCATCGGCTCGATCCGCGAGTACCTCTACGCGCCAGACGACCCTGAGGCAGTCATCCGGAAGCTCAGTGAGCCCGGCACCCGGATCGTCTCACTGACCATCACGGAGGGGGGCTACAACATCGACCACATCACCGGCCAGTTCGATCTCCAAGCCCCGGGTGTCATCCACGATCTCACCCATCCCTCCACCCCGCGCACCGTCTTCGGCTTCATCGTGGCGGCTCTTCGGCGGCGACGCGAAGACGGAGTCGAACCGTTCACCATCATGTCCTGCGACAATATCCAGACCAACGGTGCGGTCGCCAAGCGCAGCCTGCTGGCCTTCGCCGAGGCAGTGGATCACGATCTGGCCGCGTGGATCGCCGAGAACGTGCGATTCCCGAACTCGATGGTCGACAGAATCACTCCTGCGACCAGCGACGCCGACCGCACTCTTGTTCAGGAGCGCCTCAAGATCCCCGACGAGTGGCCCGTCACAGCTGAACCATTCGCGCAATGGGTACTGGAAGATGACTTCACGGCTGGTCGTCCGCCCCTCGAGCGGGCCGGAGTTCAACTCGTCGATGACGTCGAAGCATATGAGCTCATGAAGCTGAGGCTACTCAACGCATCCCATCAAGCTATGGCCTACTTCGGAGCGCTCTTCGGATATCGGTACGCGCACGAAGCAGTGGCCGATCCCCTGATCCGCAGGCTGCTCGAACGCTACATGGACGAGGAAGCCATCCCTACTCTCCGTCCAGTGCCCGGGGTCGACCTCGATCACTACAAGGATGCGCTCCTCGAGCGCTTCTCGAATCCGGCGATCCGCGACACCCTCGCACGCCTTGCCACGGATGCATCCGACCGCATTCCGTCCTTTCTGTTTCCTGTCATTCGGGAGAATCTCGAAGCCAACCGGTCGGTGGCCTTGTCAGCCACGGTTGTGGCCAGTTGGGCGCGCTACGCCGAGGGGACGACCGACGATGGGGAGAAGCTCGTCGTCGTCGACCCCCGCTCACGCGAACTCACCCAAGCGGCACGGCGGCAACGGAAGCGGCCGCTAGCGTTCCTCGAGCTGCGCGACGTGTTCGGAGACCTCTCCGACGAATTCGGCTTCACCGCGCCGTTCCTCGACGCCCTCGCCCGGATGCACACCCATGGTGTGCGAGCTGCACTCTGGCACGTGGTGAGAACTCGATGAAGACCGCGTTCGTCATCGGAGAAGCGCTGGTGGACATCGTTCACACCGCACACGGCACCACGCGAAGCGCCGGGGGCAGCCCCAGAAACGTCGCGGTGGGCTTGGCGCGGCTGGGGATGCCGACGACTCTCAGCACACGAATCGGGTTGGACGCCAGCGGGGGCCACATGGTGCGCGATCTCGAGCAATCCGGGGTGGGTATCACCGACCGCTCCCTTCATCGCGGTCGGACCTCGACGGCGACTGTCCGTCTCAATCCGGTCGGCGATGCCCTGTACGACTTCGACGTGGATTGGGAATGGAATGACAGCATTGCCGACGACGCGTCCATCGTTCACACCGGATCGCTCGCTACCTCGCTGGCTCCCGGGGCGGATGACGTTGTGTCCTCGCTCGCGTTCCTCACATCGCGCTCCCGCAACCCGCCGCTCGTCTCGTTCGACCCGAATATCCGACCGTCCTTCATCGACTCTCCGGCTCGGTTGCGGGCACGGGTCGACGCGCTGGCGTCGATGGCCGATGTCGTGAAAATGAGTCACGAAGACGCAGCCTGGTTGCATCCTGGAACGTCGGTCGACGAGGTCATCGATATCTACCTTCAGAAGGGAGCAGGCGTCGTTGCGATAACGCTCGGTCCCGACGGCTGTGTCCTCACCGCCGGAGGCGTCCCCATAGTCAGGCTTCCCGCCTTCCCGGTTCAGGTGGAAGACACCATCGGCGGCGGCGATGCATTCATGTCGGGGATGCTGTTCGCGATCGCACATCTGGACCTGGACAGTGTGATTCGAACGAGAGCCATCGGCGGGGGCCAGCTGCGTCTCATCGCGCACACGGCGCTGCTCACCGCCCGAGCAACCGTTGCCCGTGCCGGCGCGCAGCCGCCCACCCTGAGCGAGCTGGCAATGAGCGCTATAGACATGCTCGCCTGCGCTGATGGGTCGCCTGCGACGTGAGACCCGCGGTCCGGGCGGATAGGACTGGAGTGTCGTAGGTATGTTCTAGAGTCGAGGCATGTTCATCGATCACGACAGTGCCGACCCGGTGATCCCGGATGAGGTGGATCTGGTGGTCGAGGTGGCGGAGATGATGTCGGTGTTCGCCGCGCAGCGGCTGGTGCGGGTGGATCGGATGCGGCGGCAGGCGCTGGCGGATGCGGCGGTGCGGGGTCGGGTGCTGACCGAAGTCGTCGAGCGCGGCGTTCGCCTTGAGCTGGCGGCCGCGTTGCGGATCACCGAGCATGCCGCGGGCGATTTGCTGGGGTTCGCGGAGGCGATGGTGCACGACTATCCGGCGGTGCTGGCATCGTTGGAGCGGGCGCGGATGACCGAGCGGCACGCGCAGATCCTGGTCGCTGCGGTGAACGAGCTGGAACCGGAGCTCCGCGGGCAGGTGCTGGGCCCGGGGCTGGCGCTGGCGGAGGCGGAGCCGGTGGGCACGTTCCGCCGCAAACTGCGGTCGCTCATCGACACCGTGCGGTCGGCGACGCTGACCGAACGATACGCGCACGCGGTGACGAAGCGGCGGATCGCGGTCGAGCCCGACCAGGACGGGATGGGGTGGTTGCATCTGTACGCCCCGATGGTCGCGATCCACGCCGTGCACTCCCGCGCCACCGCAATGGCCACGACGGTCACCGCCGCCGACGAGAACGACACGCGCACCCTGGACCAGGCGCGCGCGGACGTGCTGCTCGACCTGCTCATCGAGGGGACGGTCGCCGCGCATCCGGAGCAGGCGCGCGGGATCCGGGCGACGGTGTTCGTCACCGTCCCCGTGCTCGCCCTGCTCCACGACACCGACACCGAGCGGGCCGCCGCGGGGATCGACCCGGCGGTGGTGGAAGGTGTCGGCCCCATCCCGCTGCCTCTCGCGAAGGAACTCACCGGTGGGGCGGCCGGGTGGACGCGGGTGCTCACCCACCCCGAGACCGGCATGGTGCTCTCCGTCGGACGAGACCAGTACCGGCCACCGGCGGCGCTGCAGAAACTGGTGAAATGGCGGGCCGACCGGTGCATGGCACCCGGCTGCGGCATCCCCGCCACCCGCTGCGACATCGACCACCACATCGACTGGGCCCACGGCGGACGAACCGCACTGACCAACCTCGGCCCCCTCTGCCAAGGCCACCACACCGTGAAACACCACACCGACTGGACGATCGAACGGGTCCCCGGCACCGGCGGCGCCATCCGATGGACCTCCCCCACCGGCCGCGAGTACCTCGTCCAGCCCGAACGCGCCGTGCCCGTGTTTCGGTCGATGGACAGCAACGGCGCACCCTTCTGACCGCGTGACGTCCGGCGGATATTCGTGGACGAAGTCGGCATGCGTGTCAAAGATATACTTGCCTCTTTGACGTTACCGCCGCGAGAACGGAGTGAGAGGATGCCGATATCTGAGTTCACCACATACGGGGTGACGGCTCTGGTGGGAGTGAGCGCGGGACTCGCGTTCGGAGCAGCCGACGCGACGGCGCATCGCTGGCTCGGCTACGCCTCCGGGGTCCTCACCACGATCGCGGTCGTCGTCGTCGCGTTCGCCCTGGGAAGCCCAGCGCCCTGGATCGGACCTGTCTTCGCCCTCGTAACGGTCCCCATCACTCTGCTGACGGCGGCGGGGGTGCTGCGTAGCCACCCCGGACTGCTGACCGAACCGTACTGGCGGCGTGTGATCCTGCTCGCATTCCATCGATCCCGGGTGGACTCGGTCACGGGCGAGCAGTCCGAGCACTCGGCCGGCGCGGGCTGACCGAGAAGGAACGGCGGATGCCCCTCCCCGAGGCATCCGCCGTTATCACCTCGCCGCTTCCGGTGTGATCCAGAAAGGAGATTCAGAAAGGGGGTCAGAACGGGTTCGGCGTGAGCGTGTACTTCGTCTGCAGGTACTCGTGGATGCCCTCGGCGCCGCCCTCGCGGCCCAGGCCCGACATCTTCCAGCCGCCGAACGGGGCGGCGGCGTTGGAGACGACGCCCATGTTGAGGCCCATCATGCCCGTCTCCAGACGCTCGATCATGCGCTGGCCGCGAGCAAGGTTCTCGGTGAACACGTAGGAGACGAGGCCGTACTCGGTGTCGTTGGCGATACGCACGGCGTCGTCCTCGGTGTCGAACGGGATGATCGCGAGCACCGGTCCGAAGATCTCTTCACGCAGGATCTCCGACCCCGGCTGCACGTCGGTGACGACCGTGGGCTCGTAGAACGTGCCGGGGCCCTCGACCTCTTTGCCACCGGTGGCGACCTTCGCGCCGCGCTCCACGGCATCCTGCACCAGCTGCGCGGCCTTCGCCACGGCACGATCGTCGATGAGCGGGCCGATGTTCACCCCCTCCTCGGTGCCCCGTCCGACCTTGAAGCCGTTCACGCGCTCGGTGACACGGCGGGCGAACTCGTCCGCGACCGAACGGTGCACGATGAACCGGTTCGCGGCGGTGCACGCCTGACCGATGTTGCGGAACTTCGCCGCGATCGCCCCGTCCACCGCCTTGTCGAGGTCGGCGTCGTCGAACACCACGAACGGGGCGTTGCCGCCGAGCTCCATCGACGTGCGCAGCACCCCCTGCGCCGCCTGCTCCAGCAGCCGCTGACCGACCGGCGTCGAGCCGGTGAACGACAGCTTGCGCAGCCGCGGGTCGCGGATGATCGGCTCCGACACCGCACCCGAGGTGGACGTCGTGAACACGTTCACCACCCCGGCGGGCACGCCGGCGTCCTCGAGCAGGCGCGCGAACGCGAGCGTGGTGAGCGGCGTCAGCTCGGCCGGCTTGATGACCACGGTGCAGCCGGCGGCCAGCGCCGGCGCGATCTTGCGGGTCGCCATCGCGAGCGGGAAGTTCCACGGCGTGATCAGGAAGCACGGACCCACCGGATGCTGCGACACGATCATCCGTCCGGTGCCCTCCGGGTTCGCCCCGTACCGGCCCTGCACGCGCGAGGTCTCCTCGCTGAACCAGCGCAGGAACTCACCCCCGTACGCGACCTCACCGCGCGCCTCGGCCAGCGGCTTGCCCATCTCGACCGTCATCAGCAGAGCGAAGTCCTCCTTGCGCTCCTGCAGCAGATCGAACGCACGACGGAGGATCTCGGCCCGCTCCCGCGCCGGCGTCGCCGCCCACGCCGGGAACGCCTCGACGGCCGCATCCAGGGCCGCCTTGCCGTCCTCAGGAGACGCGTTGGCGATCTCCTTGATGACCTCGCCGTTGGACGGGTCGTAGACCTTCAGCGTCTTCCCGCCGGACGCCGCACGCCATTGCCCGCCGATGAAGAGTCCATCGGGCAGGGAAGCCAGCAGTTCCGATTCACGTGTTTCGGTGGTCGTCGTAGTCACGGGGACTCCCTTGTCGATTCGGGATGCCGCGGGGCGCCGCATCCCGTTCTGTCGATGTCTACGGGCCATTGTGCCCGCCGCCGCCGCAGCGGCCGATATACGCGATGTACAGGTGCAGGGCTCGGTTCGCCGCTGCGGAGGCGCTCAGCCGGCGACGATCGCCGGTGCGCGCTGGTCGACCAAGGCCCGCGCGAAGAACGCGGCGAGCTCGTCGGTCGCGGTGAGGGGAAGGACGGCGGCGACGTACTGGTCGGGGCGCACCACGACCACGACGCCGTCCCGCGACAGACCGCGCTCGTCGAAGATGTCGGTGCGGGTCCACGCATTGGGCTGCGCGGCGTACACCTTCTCCCAGTCGGTGAGGCCGAGCGGGCCGCTCTTCGGCAGGAAGACCTCGGGCGCGCGGGTGATGTCGACGTCCTCGTAACTCTGCTGGTAGACGACCTTCACGTCGAACACGGCGTCGACGTCGGCACCCGCCGGTGTGTGGCGGGTGATCGGCGACTCCTCCGACGCCATGAACGCGGCCCAGTCGGTGAGAGCGGATGCCTCACCCGCAGGGGGCGCGTCGGCGAAGGCGTAGACCCGCCAGCGGCCGTCTGCCTTCGCATGGTGCCCCAGGTGCACGGCATTGCCGTCGCACACGCGGACCACCTCGGAGGACTTGAACCGCTTGCCGAGGGGGAAGCCCTCGGCCAGGTCCTGACGCGTGGCGTCCGCCACGATCTCCGACGGGCCGTACTGGGTCATGAAACCCGACGGGAACTCGGCCGTGCCGAGGTAGAACGTGGCGAGTTCCTGGGGATCGGAGATCTCCTCCGGCTTGCGGGCCATGAGGGTGGACCACTCACGGTCGAAGTCGATCAGCTGCTGAGCGACGGGCTGGCGCTCCGCCGAGTAAGTCGACAGCAGCGACGCCGGGCTGAGTCCGGTGAGGACGTGGCCCAGCTTCCATCCGAGGTTGAAGCCGTCCTGCATCGAGACGTTCATGCCCTGGCCCGCCTTCGCGCTGTGCGTGTGGCACGCATCGCCGGTGAGGAAGACGCGCGGGTCGTGCGCCTGGTCGACGTCGACGTCGTCGAACTTGTCGGTGACGCGGTGGCCGACCTCGTAGACGCTGAACCAGGCGACCTCCTTCACGTCGAGCGAGTACGGGTGGAGGATGTCGTTCGCCTTGCGGATGATCTCGTCGATGGGCGTCTGTCGCACACGGTGGTTGTCGTCGGCCGCGACCTCGCCGAGATCCACGTACACGCGGCTGAGGTAGCCGCCCTCCCGCGGGATGTGCAGGATGTTGCCGGCCGCGGAGTTGATCGCGCACTTGGTGCGCCAGTCCGGGAAGTCGGTGTTGACGAGGATGTCCATGACGCCCCACGCGTGCGCGGCGAACTGACCGACGTGCTTGCGGCCGATCGCCTCGCGCACCCCGCTGCGGGCACCGTCGCAGCCGGTGACGTACTTCGCGCGGACCGTGCGCTCCTCCCCCGCGCGCTCCCCGGCGGTGTAACGCACCTGCACCTCCACCGGGAACTCGCCGTCGTCGTGGACGGTGAGGCCGACGAATTCGATCCCGTAGTCGGGGACGATCCGGGCCGGCCCGTGGGCGGCGGCCTCGGCGAAGTAGTCGAGCACCCGCGCCTGGTTCACGATGAGGTGCGGGAACTCGCTGATCTTGAGGCCGTAGTCCTCGGTGCGGGTCGTGCGGATGATGTTGCGGGGGTTCTCCGGATCGGGCCCCCAGAAGTTCATGAAGGCGATGTTGTACGCCTCGGCGATGATCCGCTCCGCGAAGCCGAAGGCCTGGAAGGTCTCGACGCTGCGGGGCTGGATGCCGTCGGCCTGCCCGAGCGGCAGACGGCCGTCACGTCGCTCGATGAGGCGCGTGGAGACCGACGGGAACTGCGACATCTGCGCCGCGAGAAGCATGCCCGCGGGACCGGACCCGACGATGAGCACGTCCATCTCGTCGGGGAGCTCGGCCGGGCGGTCGATGCCCGTGCCTGCCGCGTTCTGCACGCGCGGCTCTCCCGAGACGTACCCGTGGTGGTGGAACTGCATCGTCCTGTCCTTCCTGACGACCTCGTCGAGGCTTGCGCTCCTGCGCGGTGCGTTCTATATTCGAACACATAGTTCTACTATTGAACAGATCGTATACGACGCTGCCGCCCGGGGACAACCCTGCGGGCCGGAGAGGACACCGATGGCCACGCCGACCGCGACGACGACCGCGCCCGCGTCGCAGACCCTGAGCCGAGGCATCCGTGTGCTGGAAGTACTCGCCGACGCCCGCGAGCCGCTCACGATCGACGACCTGGCTCGCCGGCTCGATCTGCACCGCTCCGTCGTCTACCGGCTGCTGCGCACGCTGGAGGACCACGGACTGGTCACGCGCGACTCCTCCGGCCGTGTGCAGCTCGGCGCGCGGCTCGCCGCACTCGCTGCCGGGGTCGCCCACGATCTCCACGCCGAGTCGCTGCCCGAGCTCACCGCGATCGCCAACGAGCTCGGCATGACGTGCTTCCTCGCGGTGCTCGATCGCGACGAGTGCATCACGCTCGTGAGCGTCGAGCCGCGCCACGCCGTGGCCGCGGTCGCCCAGCGCCCGGGCGCCCGCCACTCGATCACCGTCGGCGCCCCGAGCAAGGCGATCCTGTCGACGCTCGACCCGTCGGAATGGCCGACCGCCGTCGATGAGCACCTGCGCGCCGACATCGCCGAAGCCGCGCGCCGCGGCTACGCCACCAGCCACGACGAGGTCATCCCGACGGTGCGATCCGTCTCGGTCCCGCTCCGGCTGCGCGGCGGGCAGCGCCCGGCGGCGATCGCGGCGGTCTACGTCGCCAGTCCGGTGGAGCCGCAGGCGATCGCCCAGCGCCTGCACCGGTCCGCGGTCGCGATCCGCGAGGCGCTCGGCGCCTGACCCGCGGTCCCGTGAGGAGTCGGTGCCGTCAGGCCGTGGTCGGGAACTCGGTGACGAGGCGGATGTTGTACACCGCCACGCGCTGCGGAACGCCGGCGAACGCTTCTGCGCGGCCATCCGACGCGAGGTACTGCTGCTCGAGGGCGAGGAACGCCTCTTCGTCTCCCTCGGCGCTCACCGCCCAGACGAACTCGTTCGTCTCGGGAATGCCGTAGGCGAACTCGATCGTGAAGCCGGCGGCGGGCCGCACGCGCGGCATCCACTCGTTCCACCAGGCGACGAACGCGTCGTACTCCCCTTCGACGAGCGTGTACCGGCGCAGCTGGATCGTCTTCATGACTCCATCTTGGCGGAAGTCCTATACTCGACTCGTCCGGCGGCGCCGTCGCCCGCCGGTGCTCGAAAAATGGGCACGCAGCGCGCACGCGCGAGACACATACGGCCTCTTGCCCGTGACGTCTCGAAAGGCTCCGCCATGCCTGTGGTCTCTCCGTCAACCTCCGTCTCCGCCCACGTCGCCCTCACTCTCGCCCGGCACATCGACCACGTCTTCGGCGTGATGGGCAACGGGAACGCCTACTTCCTCGACGCGCTCGAGAGCTCGACCGATGTGCACTTCACCGCGGTGCGCCACGAGGCCGGCGGCGTCGTCGCCGCCGATGCCTACCACCGCGCGTCCGGTCGGCTCGCCGCGGCGACCGCGACGTACGGTGCCGGCTTCACCAATACGCTCACCGCGCTCGCCGAGGCCGTGCAAGCGCACGTTCCGCTCGTGCTCGTCGTCGGCGACGAGCCGACGTCGGGTCCCCGCCCGTGGGACGTCGACCAGATCGCGCTCGCCTCCGCGGTCGGGGCGCGCACCTACACGGTCGGACGAGCGGATGCCGCCGCCACGACGGTCATCGCCATCGAGCACGCGCTCACCTACCGCGTACCGACCGTGCTCGCCATCCCGTACGACGTCGCCGCACGCGATGCGGGGCCCCTTCCCGACGCGCCGGAGCCCCGGCTGCCCGACCCCCTGACACCCGCGGGCCCGTTCGCGCTGGGCGCGATCGAGGGGCTCGTCGAGGCGCTGGCCTCGGCCGAGCGGCCCTTCCTGCTCGCCGGCCGCGGAGCGTGGATCTCCGGCGCCGGCGCCGCGCTCGGCGAGGTCGCCGACGCCGTCGATGCGGTGACCGCCTCCACGGCACTCGGCCGGGGCATCTTCCCGCGCGGAGAGTTCGATCTCGGCGTCACGGGCGGTTTCGGCGCGGAGGGCGCGATGGCGCTGGTGCGCGAAGCCGACGTCGCCGTCGTCTTCGGGGCATCGCTGAACCAGTTCACGATGCGCTTCGGCGAACTCTTCGCCCCGGGCACCCGGGTGTTCCAGGTCGACGTCGCGCCGGCCGCGACCCACCCGCACGTCGGTGGATATGTGCGAGGGGATGCTGCGGTCGTGGCCCGGTCGATCGCCGACGCGCTGCGCGCCCGCGGCGCCGTTCCGAGCGGCTGGCGGGAGTCTGTCGACCTCATGCCGCTCCGGGCATACGACCCCGGAGACGGCGTCGCAGCCGACGGGCGTCTCGACCCCCGATCTGTCGCGCGTCGCATCGCCGAGCTGCTGCCCGAGGACCGGGTCGTCGTCTCGGACGGCGGGCACTTCATCGGCTGGGCGAACATGTACTGGCCGGTGGGATGCCCCGACCGCATGATGATGGTCGGCACGGCGTTCCAGTCGATCGGCCTCGGATGGCCGTCGGTGCCCGGAGCGGCTCTGGCCATGCCCTCGGCGACGGTCGTGCTCACCACCGGCGACGGGGGCGGCCTCATGGCGCTCGCCGACCTCGAGTCTGCGGTGCGGGTCGCGGGCGGCCGGGGTGTCGCGGTGGTGTGGAACGACGCCGCCTACGGCGCAGAGATCAACCTCTACGGCCTGAAGGGGCTGGCGAAGGAGCCCATGCTGATTCCCGAGGTCGACTTCGCAGCCCTCGCGTCCGGCGTCGGCGCGGAGGGCGTCGTCGTGCGCGCACTGGCCGACCTCGACCGGCTGGCGACCTGGGCGGCCGAGCCCGCGGCTTCCCGCCCGTTCCTGGTGCTCGACTGCCGCATCTCGGGCGAGGTCATCGCGCCGTACCAGCAGGAGATCATCCGCGTGAACTCCTGACGGGCGTCACTCCCCCGTGAAGTCGGGCTTGCGCTTCTGCTGGAACGCCGCGAAGCCTTCGCGATAGTCGGCCGTGGTGCGAAGCGTCTCCTGACCGCGCGCCTCTTCGGCGACCGCGTCCCACAGCCGCTCGCCGCGGAGGCGGGCGATCAGCCGCTTCGAGGCGACGAACGCGGCCGTCGGCCCGGAGGCGGCGACGGTGGCGCGCTGCAGCGTGAAGTCGAAGACCTCCTCGACGGGCATCGCGCGGCTGAACAGCCCCGCGGCCACGGCCTCGGTGCCCGACATCAGCTCGCCGGTGTAGATGAGATCGAGCGCGCGATGCGCTCCGAGCCGTTCGTACAAGAGGGCGTGGCCGCCCGAGTCGAGCATGGCGCCCAGGCTGGCGAACGGCGACCCGATCTTCGCGTCGTCGGCGACGTAGACGACGTCCGTCGCGATCGCGAGGCCGAGACCGACCCCGAGGCACGCCCCGTGCACCGCCGCGAACGTCGGCGCGGGGAAGGCGGCGATGCGCCGCATCAGCGTCTCGACCCCCGCGAGATACTGCGGCACGTCGTCGGTCATCGGATCCACGCCCGCGATGTCGCGGCCGGCGCAGAACGCCCGGCCCTCCGCGCGCAGCACGAGTGCGCGGACCCCGGCCTCCTCGGCGCTGCGGTACGCGGCATCCATCTCCCCCAGCTCGCGCAGTGAGAGGGCATTGAGCTTCTGCGGCGCGTTGAGGACGACTTCTGCCACGTCGCCGGTGATGGACAGTTCGATCATGCGTTCCTCCCTATACGTCGTAGTCGACCACGACCGCATCGGTCGTGGGGTGGGACTGGCACGTGAGCACGTACCCCCGCTCGAGCTCGTCCGGCTCGAGGGCGTAGTTCTCGGTCATCGTGACCGAGCCCTGCACGAGCCGCGCACGGCAGGTGCCGCACACGCCTCCGGCGCAGGCGAACGGCACGTCGGGCCGCACGCGCAGCGCCGCGTTCAGGATCGACTCGTGCGCGGCGACCGGGCTGTCGACCGACTGCGACTGCCCGTCGAGCGTGAACTCGATGCGCCTCACCGGCTCGTCCTCGGCGACCACCACCGGGCGGCCCGCGGACGGCTCCGCGTGTTCGCCCTCCCCGGACGTGAAGAGCTCGTAGCGCACGTGGGCGGCGTCGACGCCGATGTCGGCGAGGGTGTCGCGGCACAGCTGCACGAGCTCGAACGGACCGCAGAGGAACCACTCGTCGACCGTGTCGGGCAGCACGAGCTCGTCGAGGATCCGCCGCAGCCGGGGCTCGTCGATGCGGCCCGACAGCAGCGGCGCCGTGCGCTGCTCGCGGGAGAGCACGTGGTGAAGGGCCAGCCGCGTCGGATAGCGGTCCTTCAGGTCGGAGAGCTCGTCGACGAACATGACATCGAGGCTCGACCGGTTCGTGTAGACGAGCGTGAAGCGTGACGTGTCGGAGCGGGCGAGCACGGTCGCGGCGAGCGCCATGAGCGGTGTGATGCCGGATCCCGCCGCGACGCCCGCCACGTGGGCCCCGTCGAGATCGGCGAGCTTCGACGTGAACGTGCCCTGCGGACTCATCACGTCGATCCGGTCGCCCACCTTCAGCTCGGTCTGCGCCCAGGTCGAGAACCGGCCGCCCCGGTCGCGCTTGATCGCGACGCTGATCGTGCGGGGGCCGTCGCCGCCACCGCCGGAGTCCTCCGCCCGGCACAGCGAGTACGAGCGGCGCACCTCCCGGCCGTCCAGCTCCTTCCGCAGCGCGACGTGCTGCCCGGCGAAGTAGTCGAACTCGTCGCGCACCTCCTCGGGGATGGCGAAGGTCACCTCGACGGAGGCATCCGTCAGCGGCCGGACCGCCGCGACGCGGAGCGTGTGGAACCGCGCGCGATGCTTCCGGTCGCTCGGCCCGCCGACCGCCGTGGTGACGAGGTTCTCGGCGATCCGCTGGGTCTCCTGGCCCGGCTTCCCCGGCCCCTGTGCCTGTGGATAGGGCCGCATCAGTGCACCTTGAAGTAATCGAAGGGCTCCAGGCACGCCCGGCACCCGTAGAGCGCCTTGCACGACGTGGACCCGAACCGGGCGAGCTCGCGCGTATCGAGCGAGCCGCAGCGCGGGCACCGTACCGACAGCTGAAGGCGGATGGGTCCGCGTGCCGCGGCCCTGCCGGTAGGCGGGGCGATGCCGTACTCGACGAGCTTGCGCTTGCCGGCATCCGTCATCCAGTCCGTCGTCCACGCGGGCGCCAGCACGAGGCGCACGTCGACGTCGGCGAACCCCGCGGACGTGAGCGCGAGCACGACGTCGTCACGGATCGCATCCATCGCCGGACAGCCCGAGTACGTCGGCGTGATCGTCACGGTGACGCGATCGCCGTCGACGACGACGTCCCGAAGCACCCCGAGGTCCTCGATCGTGAGCACCGGCACCTCTGGGTCGAGAACGGATGCCGCCACCTCCCACGCGCGCCGGGTCGCGGCGACGGAGGGTTCCGTGCGAGCGTCGGGGCGTACCGTCACCATGTCGCCCCCGGATGCTGCCGTGCGAGCACCTGCATCTCGGCGAGCAGGTAGCCCAGCGTCGGGAAGTGCGACCCGCGCCGCCCGCCCGCCGACGACATCGGCGTGGCCGGAAGGTCGAGCCCTGCTTCGGCGAACACCGCCGCGATCACGGCGTCGAATGCCGGCTGCAGAGTCGACGGCCGTACCGCCACTCCTTCGAGCCGGTCGATCAGGGGCTCGTCGCGGAACAGCTCGCCGACATACGGCCACACATCGCCCACCGCCCGCACCATGCGCGCGCGGGACTCGTCGGTGCCGCCGGCGAGCCGCAGCGTCCACTGCACGGCGTGGTCGCGGTGGTACTCGACCTCCTTGACGGCCTTCGCGGCGATCGCGCCGAAGGTCTCGTCGGACGACTCCTGCAGCGCCGTGTACAGCTCGAAGAGATACACGGATGCCGCCAGCTGACGTGCGATCGTCTGGGCGAAGTCGCCGCCCGGCTGCTGGAAGAGCCACGCGCAGCGGAACTCGGGCTCGTCTCGCCAGTAGGCCAGGTCGTCTTCGCTGCGTCCGTCGTACGAGCCCGCGTACCGCAGGAGGGAGCGCGCGTGCCCGAGCAGGTCGAGTGCGATGTTGGCGAGCGCGACGTCCTCCTCGAGCTCGGGTGCCCGGGCGATCCACGCGCCGAGCTGCTGCGACAGGATGAGCGCGTCGTCCCCCAGCCACAGTGCGTACTCGGCGACGTCGGCGCTGGCGGTCCGGCCTTCGCCGCCGGCGAGTTCGGCCGACAGCTCGACGTGCTCGACGGTGACCTCGCCGTGCGGGTCGAGGGACATCTCGGAGAGCTCACTCACAGGTGAGGCACCCCCTCGGACGCGGTGTAGTAGGTGGCGTGGCGGTAGTTCTTGCCGGCCGGGCTCTCGAAGAATGCTCCCTTCGAGTCGGGGTCGCTCGTGGTGATCGCATCGGCGGGCACGACCCAGATCGAGGTGCCCTCGCCGCGACGGGTGTACAGGTCGCGCGCGTTGCGCAGGGCCAGTTCGGCGTCGGGCGCGTGGAGCGAGCCGGCGTGCACGTGGCTGAGCCCGCGGTTCGCGCGCACGAACACCTCCCACAGGGGCCACGAGTCGCGCGACGACGCACCGGGAGTGGTCATGCTGCCACCGCCTTCGCCTGCTGCTTGCGCGCGTACTCGGCCGCGGCCTCGCGCACCCAGGCGCCGTCCTCGTGGGCGTTCCGGCGGTTGCGGATGCGCTCCACGTTCATCGGCCCGCGGCCGGCGAGCACCTCGTGGAACTCGGTCCAGTCGATCTCGCTCGTGTGCCATCTCTCCGCCGACGCGTCCCACCGCAGCTCGGGGTCGGGAAGCGTCACACCCAGCACCTCGGCCTGGGGAACCAGCATCCCGATGAATCGCTGCCGCAGGTCGTCGTTCGAGAACCGCTTGATCTTCCACGCCATGGACTGCGCCGAGTTCGGCGACTCGTCGTCGGGCGGCCCGAACATCATGAGGGACGGCCAGTACCAGCGGTCCACGGCATCCTGGGCCATCTGCCGCTGCGCGGGCGTTCCCTGCATCAGCGTCAGCAGGATCTCGAATCCCTGCCGCTGGTGGAACGACTCCTCCTTGCAGATGCGCACCATCGCCCGGCCGTACGGACCGTATGACGCCCGGCACAGCGGCACCTGGTTGCAGATGGCTGCGCCGTCGACGAGCCATCCGATCGCCCCCATGTCGGCCCAGGTCGGCGTCGGGTAGTTGAAGATCGACGAGTACTTCGCGCGGCCCTCGATGAGCTGCTCGGTCATCTCGTCGCGGGTGATGCCCAGGGTCTGGGCGGCCGAGTAGAGGTACAGCCCGTGGCCCGCCTCGTCCTGCACCTTCGCCATGAGGATGGCCTTGCGCTTCAGGCTCGGAGCCCGCGAGATCCAGTTGCCCTCCGGCTGCATGCCGATGATCTCGGAGTGCGCGTGCTGCGAGATCTGCCGGATGAGCGTCTTGCGGTAGGCAGCCGGCATCCAGTCCCGCGGCTCGATACGCGAGTCCGCCTCGATGATCGCATCGAAGGCGGCCTGCTCCGCCGCCTCGTCCATCAGCACATCGGTGGTCATGGTCGACTCCGTTCGGTTCCTGAGCCTGTCGAAGGGATTACAGACCGTTCGTTCAGTAAAGTCTAATACGGCCACGGATGACTCGCCATCCGCTCACACCGAGTCGTCAGGGTGCGCCCGGCGGGTGGTGAAGGACCGGCCGCGGAACTCCGCCACCACCTCGCCCGTCTCGTCGGTCACCGTCACGTCGTACAGCCCGCCCCGCCCCGCGACGGCCCGGCGCCGGGCGTGGGCGGTGAGCGTCTGTCCCGCGCGACTGGCCTTGAGGAACGTGATGTCGGCGCCCGCTGCCACTGTGACGTGGTCGTCCTCGTTGCAGGCCATGGCGAACGCCGTGTCGGCCAGCGCGAACACGATCCCGCCGTGCGTGATCGCGAACCCGTTCGTCATGTCGTCGCGCACGCGCATCGACACGACGGCCTCGCCGGGCTCGTCGCGCTCCACCACCATGCCGAGAGCCGCCGAGGCGCGGTCGCGCTGCAGCATTCGGCGCTGCCCGGCGAAGTGCTCGGCGGGGTCGTTCACGGTCGGACCCCGACCGGCTCCTTGGCGACGAGGGTCAGCACGTCGTAGGTGGCGACGATGTCGTCGTCCTGATTCTGGATGACGGCATCCCACCGCACCTCGCCGTACTCGTCGGTCTCGCGCGGGGTGATCTGCTTCGCCGTCAGCACGACCCGGATCTCGTCGCCCGGCGACACGGGCGTCACGAAGCGCAGGTTCTCCAGGCCGTAGTTGGCGAGCACGGGGCCCGGCTCGGGATCGACGAAGAGCCCCGCCGCCCACGAGACGAGCAGATAGCCGTGCGCGACGCGGCCCGGGAAGAACGGGTTCGCGGCGGCCGCCTCCTCGTCCATGTGCGCGTAGAACAGGTCGCCGGTGAAATGCGCGAAGGTCTCGATGTCGTCGAGGCTGACCGCACGCGATGCCGACACCACCTGGTCGCCGACGGCGAGCTCGGCGAGTGACTTGCGGAACGGGTGGCGATCGGAGCGGGATGCCGCGCCCTGATGCCAGACGCCGGTCAGGGCGGTCAGCATCGCGGGCGAGCCCTGCACCGCGGTGCGCTGCATGTGGTGCAGCACCGCGCGGATGCCGCCGAGCTCCTCTCCCCCGCCGGCGCGGCCGGGACCGCCGTGCACCAGGTGCGGCACGGGAGCGCCATGTCCCGTGGAGGTGCGGGCGTCGTCGCGGTCGAGGAACAGCAGACGTCCGTTGTAGGCCGCCGTGCGGGCGAGGAGCGTGGCGGCCACCGCGGGGTCGGCGGTGGCGACGCTCGTGACGAGCGACCCTCCGCCCCGTCCGACGAGATCCGCCGCCTCCTCCACGGTCCGGTACGCGAGGATGCTCGCCACCGGCCCGAACGCCTCCACCTCGTGGACGGCGGCGGGGAGCGCGTCGGCACGACCGTCGAACCCCACGACGATCGGAGCGACGAACGCCCCCTCGGGGGCGGCGCCGGTCGAGCCGTCGGCGAGCGTCACGGTCGGGGCATCCGTCGATCCGAGCACGATCCGGCCTCCCGCCGCCTCGAGCTCGCCCACGGCGCGCAGCACCTCATCGCGCTGGCCGAGCGACACGAGCGGTCCCATCGTGACGCCGTCGGCGCGCGGGTCGCCCACGACGACGCGCTCGGCGATCCTGTCGCGCAAGGCGGCGACCAGCGGATCGACCGCGTCGGCCGGGACGATCGCGCGGCGGATCGCGGTGCACTTCTGCCCCGCCTTCGTGGTGAGCTCGACCATCAGCTGCTTGACGTAGGCGTCGAACTCGGGCGTTCCGGGCACGGCGTCGGGGCCGAGCACCGAGGCGTTGATCGAGTCGGTCTCGCTCGTGAACCGGACCCCGGGCGCCGCCTGCGCCCGCAGGCGGTCGGCGGTCGAGGCGCTGCCGGTGAAGCCGACGATGTCGCCGAGACGGAGGTGGTCGAACAGCCCGGGCACCGCACCGCTGACCAGCTGCAGCGACCCCGCGGGCAGCAGCCCGGTCTCGACGAGGATCCGCACCCACGCCTCCGCGACGTAGGCTGTCGGGCTCGCCGGCTTGACGAGCGTCGGCACGCCGGCGAGGAACGCCGGCGCGAACTTCTCGAGGGCGCCCCACATCGGGAAGTTGAAGGCGTTGATCTGCACGGCGACGCCCGGCAGCCGCGTGTACACGTGGCGGCCGAGGAACGAGCCGTCCTTCGACAGCGTCTCGACCGGCCCGTCGAGGTATACCTGCGAGTTGGGCAGTTCGCGGCGCCCCTTGGACGAGTACGTGAAGAGCACCCCGATGCCGCCGTCGACGTCGCTCAGCGAGTCGCGCACGGTCGCACCGGCCCGCTTCGACAGCTCGTAGAGCTCCTCCTTGCGCGCGGTCAGCGCCACACCCAACTGCTTCAGCAGCACCGCGCGCTGGTGGAACGTGAGCGCGCCGAGGCTCGCCTGCCCCACGGTGCGCGCGTGCTCCAGCGCACCGGCGAGGTCGATGCCCTGGGTGTCGAGATACGTCACGACCTCGCCCGTCGACGCGTCCCGCACCGGCGTGGCGTGGTCGCCCACGTCGGGAGTCCACCACTGGTCGCGCAGGTAGCTGGGGAGGATGCCGGCCGCGTGCCGCTCGATCGTCATTGTCCGCTCCATTCGTAGAAGCCGCGGCCGCTCTTCCGGCCCAGATGTCCTTCGTCGACGAGGCGTCGCAGCAGCGGCGGCGGTGCGAAGCGGTCGCCGAGCTCGGCGTGCAGCTCCTCGGCGATGCCGAGCCGAACGTCGAGGCCCACCAGGTCGGTCGTCCGCAGCGGACCGACGGGATGCCGGTACCCCAGCTCCATGGCCGCGTCGATGTCGGCAGCCGACGCGACGCCCTCCTCGAGCATGCGGATCGCCTCGAGCCCGAGGGCCACCCCGAGCCGGCTGGAGGCGAAGCCGGGACTGTCGCGCACGACGATCGGCGTCTTGCCGAGCGCCTCGACCCAGTCACGCGCCTCGTCGACGAGCGCCCGCTCGGTGGCCGTGCCGGTCACGACCTCGACGAGCTGCGACGCCGGGACGGGATTGAAGAAGTGGAGCCCGAGGAACCGGCCCGGACGGGCGAGGCCCGATGCGAGGTCGTCGATCGAGATCGACGACGTGTTGGTGGCCAGCGCCGCGTCGGCGGCGAGTGCCCGCTCGGCGCGTGCGAGAGCCTGGGCCTTGAGCTCTCTGACTTCGGGGACCGCCTCGACGACGAGTCCGCAGCCGGCGAGGGCGGCGGCATCCGTCACGGTCTCCACCGCCGTGGCGAGCGCGTCGAACCCCTGGTCGGTGCTGCCCCGCTCGACGCTCCGTCGCACCGTGTCGAGGACGCGGACGGATGCTGCGTCCGCCGCCTCCGCGTCGCGCTCGACGACGACCACTTCGGCGCCCGCGAGCACGAACGCATGCGCGATGCCCGCGCCCATGCGGCCTCCGCCGATCACTCCGACCCGCCCGGGCACTTTCGCACGACCGGCCCCTTCTTCGTCCGCCGCGCTCATCGCCGCTTCCTCTCCAGGAACGCGGTCATGCGGCGGTCCTTTTCCGGGCTCTCGAAGAGCTGGGCCTGCAGCTCGAGCTCGATCTCGGGGTGGGCGGCGAACGGTGCGAGGAGCGCCGTCTTCGTGTGCCGCGTGGCCAGGGGGTCGTTGCGGGCGATGCGGTCGGCGATGGTGTTCGCGGCGGCGAGGAGGTCGTCCGGCTCGTACAGCGACGACACGAGGCCCCATTCGACGGCGGTCGCCGCATCCAGGATCCGTCCGGTCAGGAGCATCTCGGCGGCCCGCGCCTGGCCCACGATCTCGGGCAGGCGCCACGTCGCCCCCGCGGCGGCGATGATCCCGAGGCCGGTCTCGGGATTGCCGATCTGCAGCCGCGGCGTTCCGATTCGGATGTCGGCCGCATACGCGAGCTCGGCGCCGCCGCCGAGGGCGTGGCCGTCGATCGCGGCGATCACCGGCATCGGCAGGTTGCGGACCCGCTGGAACGCGCGGGTGTTGATGCCACGGCGGGCGTCGCCCGCCCGGCGGTCGCGCAGCTGGGCGATATCCGCTCCCGAGGCGAACACTCCGTCGGCGCCGATGAGGATCAGCGTGCGAGGCTTCCGTTCGAGCTCGCCGCAGAGGGCGTGCAGGCGGTCGATCGTGTCCTGGTCGATCGCGTTGCGCACCTCGGGCCGCGACAGCGTGGCGAGCACGCGGTCGTCGCGGCGCTGGATGAGCAGCGGCTCAGGCATCGGCATCCTCTCGATCCGCTCCGTCGCGGTCGAACCCATAATACGTGACCGATCGTTCAGTAATAGGGGTGTCCGGCGCGATCCTCCTTCGCACCGATGCCAGACTGGGCGCATGTCCGCGAACGCCGAGCCGTCACCTCCGCGACGGGGCCGGCCCGGCTACGACCGCGAGCAGGTGCTCGCGGTGGCGGTCGCACTCTTCAACGAGCAGGGGTACGACGCGACATCCGTCGCGGACCTGGCGGGCCGGCTCGGGCTCACGAAGTCCGCGCTGTACCACCACTTCGACTCCAAGGAGCAGCTGCTCGCGCTCGCCCTCGACGAGGCCCTGAGCGGGCTCGAGGGCGTGCTCGACGACCCCGATGCGGCCGCGGGCGACCCGGCCGAGCGTCTGGGCGCGGTGCTGCGCGGCGCGGTGCGGGTGCTCGTCGACAGGCTCCCCTACGTCACGCTGCTGCTGCGAGTCCGGGGCAACAGCGACGTCGAGCGAGCGGCGCTGGAGCGCCGCCGCGCCTTCGACCACCGCGTGAGCGCGCTCGTCGCCGAGGCGCAAGACGCCGGTCAGGTGCGTGCCGACGTCGACGGTGCCGTCACCACGCGCCTGGTGTTCGGCATGGTCAACTCGATCGTCGAGTGGTATCGCCCCGACGGCCCTGTCGACGGCGAGCGCCTCGCGCATGACGTGGTCGCCGTCGCGCTCGACGGCATGCGCACCCGCTGAAACCGATCACCTCCCCGGAGGGCCGCAACGAGGAGCGGTGAGGTGAAGACGGCGGATGCCGCGCCCCGGAGCCTGCAGACAGGCGCGGGACGCGGCATCCGCTCGCGAAAGAAGGTCAGGCGCGCGAGAGTCCGTAGATCGGGCTCTCGGCCTGCTCGGCCTCGTGGTCGGGACCGAGCGGAATGCCCGAACGGTCGCGGAGGAGAAGCGTCGCGCAGAGCCCCACCAGCGTCATGCCGGCGAGGTACCACGTCACCGAGACCGTGGAGCCGGTCGCCTGCACCAGCCACTGCGCGATCAACGGGGCGAACGCACCACCGAGGATCGCGCCGACGGCGTACGAGATCGAGACGCCGGAGAACCGGATGGATGCCGGGAAGAGCTCGGAGTAGAGCGCGGCCTGCGGACCGTACGTGAACCCGAGGCCGATCGTCAGGGCGGCGAGCCCCAGGAACAGCAGCCAGATGCTCCCGGAGTTCACGAGCGGGAAGAGCAGGAAGACGCCCGCGAGCTGGAGGATCCAGCCGATGATGTACGTCGTGCGGCGGCCGATGCGGTCGGAGACGAAGCCGGCAGCGAGCGTGGAGAGCAGCCAGGTCACGGCAGAGCCCGCGACCGCCCAGAGCACGGGACCACGGTCGAATCCGAGGGGCCCCTCGGGGTTGGTCGCGTAGCCCTGGATGTAGCCGCCCGTCGTCATGTAGCCCACGGCGTTGTTGCCGGCGAAGACCAGCGCGGCGATGAACACGAGCAGGAGGTGCTTGCGCAGCAGGACCAGGATCGGGGTGCGCGTCTGCTCCTTGCGCTCGGCGAGCTCGGCGAACACCGGGCTCTCCTCGACGCGCCGCCGGACGTAGTAGCCGACGAGGATCAGCACGACGCTGAGGAGGAACGGCACCCGCCAGCCCCACGCCAGGAAGGCGTCGCCCGGGGCGATCATCGCCATGAGGGCCATGACGCCCGAAGCCAGCAGCAGTCCGAGCGGCACGCCGATCTGCGGCGATGCACCGAATGCGCCGCGGCGGGCGCGAGGTGCGTGCTCGACGGCCATGAGGACCGCGCCGCCCCACTCGCCGCCGGCCGAGATTCCCTGCAGAATGCGCAGAAGCACCAGCAGGATGGGCGCTGCGACACCGATCGCCTCGTACGTGGGCAGCACGCCGATGAGTGCGGTCGCGGTGCCCATCAGGATCAGCGTCCACATCAGGACGACCTTGCGGCCGTACTTGTCGCCGAAGTGTCCCGCGAGGAAGGCGCCGAGCGGACGGAACAGGAAGCTCACGCCGACGGTGGCGAAGGCGATGAGGGCGCTGTTCGCGCCGAGGGGCGCGAAGAACAGCTGGCCGAAGACGAGTCCGACGGCCGTTGCGTAGATGAAGAAGTCGTACCACTCGACGGTGGTGCCGACCACCGTCGCGAAGACGACTCGGCGCCGGTCGGCGGAGGCCGCGATCGTGCCGGTGGGCGTGAGGCCTTGCGGGGGTTTCGAGATGCTCAAGGTGACTCCTATGTCGGGGGCTGACGGCGTCGTCACCGGCGACGGGGACGGTTGCCGGATCCGGACTGATCATATACGATTTCGGATACGACGCAACCGCCCACTTGACTGAGGGAGCTCATGGACGAGACCAGGCACACCGCCGACCCGCGGTTCGCGGCCCTTCCCGGTCGCCCCGGAAAGATCGTGGCGATCCACCTGAGCTACGCCTCGCGTGCAGATCAGCGCGGACGGCGGCCGCAGCATCCGTCGTACTTCTTCAAGGCCTCCAGCTCCGTCGCCGCCTCCGGCAGCACGATCGAGCGCCCCGCCGGCACCGAGCTCCTGGCGTTCGAGGGCGAGATCGCCCTCGTCATCGGCACGCCGGCCCGCCGCGTCGCCCTCGACGACGCGTGGGACCACGTGGGCTGGGTGACCGCAGCCAACGACTTCGGCCTCTACGACCTGCGCGCGAACGACAAGGGCTCCAACGTCCGCTCCAAGGGCGGCGACGGCTACACTCCGCTCGGCCCCCGGCTGATCGACGCCCGCGGCGTCGATCCGGCAGCACTGCGCGTGCGCACGTGGGTCAACGGCGAGATCGCCCAGGACGACTCCTCCGCCGGCATGATCTTCCCGCTCGCGCAGCTGGTCGCCGACCTCTCGCAGCACTTCACCCTCGAGACCGGAGACGTGATCCTCACCGGCACCCCCGCCGGATCCTCGGTCGTGGTCCCGGGCGACGTCGTCGAGGTCGAGGTGGACCACCCGTCGACCGGCGCCACGTCCGGCCGCCTCGTCACCACGGTCGTGCAGGGCGGGGGCCCGGGCTACGACGAGTCGCTCGGCTCGCTCCCCGCCGTCGACGACACGCAGCGCGAAGAGGCGTGGGGCTCACGCGAGGCCGCGGGCCTCGCGGCGGCGGAGTCTCCCGGATCAGGAGATCTGGCGGACACAGGAAGTCCTGAGGCAGGATCCCCTGTCGCAGCCAGATCGCCTGTTCTCAGCGACGCCCTGCGCGAGAAGCTCGAGCGGGTCCCGGTCGCGGGTCTCTCGGGACAGCTCCGCAAGCGCGGCCTGAACAACGTCACGATCGACGGCGTGCGCTCGAATCACCCGGGCCGCAAGATCGTCGGCACCGCCAAGACGCTGCGCTTCGTCCCCAACCGCGAAGACCTCTTCCAGAGCCACGGCGGCGGCTACAACGCCCAGAAGCGAGCGTTCGACGCCGTCGGCGAAGGCGAGGTCATCGTCATCGAGGCCCGCGGCCAGACCGGCTCGGGCACGCTGGGCGACATCCTCGCCATCCGCGCGCACGCCAACCGTGCGGCCGCGATCGTCACCGACGGCGGCGTGCGGGATGCCGACGCCGTGGCCGCTGTCGGCATCCCGGTCTACTCCGCCGGCGCCCACCCGGCCGTGCTCGGGCGCCTGCACGTGCCCTGGGACCACGACATCACGATCGCGTGCGGCGGCACCACGGTGCAGCCCGGCGACATCATCGTCGGCGACGCCGACGGCGTCATCGTCATCCCTCCGAGCATCGCCGAGGAGGTCGTGGACGCGGCCCTCGCCCAGGAGGAGGAGGACGCCTGGATCGCCGCACGCGTAGCCGAGGGCAACGCGGTCGACGGGCTCTTCCCGATGAACGCCGAGTGGCGCGCCCGCTACGACGCCGAGCGCAGCGGCTCGCCGGACGGAGAGGGGACACGATGACGACCGACCCGCTGACGAGTGACGACGCCTCCGCGGCGCCCGACACCCTGAGCAAGTCCCAGCAGGCGTACGGCTGGATCAAGGAGCGCATCGCGTCGCAGGACTTCACGCCCGGCTACCGCCTGGTGCTCGGCAGCATCGCCGGCGAGCTCGACATGAGCGTCGTCCCGGTGCGCGAGGCGATCCGGCAGCTCGAGGCCGAGGGCCTCGTGACCTTCGAGCGCAACGTCGGCGCCCGGGTGTCGATGGTCGACGACTCGCAGTACCGCTACAGCATGCAGGCGCTGTCGATCCTCGAGGGCACCGCCACCGCACTGGCGGCGCGCCGTCTCACCGAGACCGACATCCGCGATGCGCGTCGCATCAACGAGCGGATGATCGAGACGCTCGAGCACTTCGACCCGCGCGCCTTCACGAGGCTCAACCAGGAGTTCCACTCGACGCTGTACTCCAAATGCGCGAACCCCCGCATGCTCGAGCTCGTCACCGCCGAATGGGCGCGACTCGGGCATCTGCGCGACTCCACCTTCAGCTTCGTCCCCGGCCGCGCGCAGGAGTCCGTGCGCGAACACGAGAACATCCTCCAGCTGATCGAGTCCGGTGCCCAGCTCGGCGAGATCGAGAAGGTGGCACGGCGACACCGCGCGGCCACCCTCGACGCGTACATGATCCACGAACACCCCGACGAGGTCCTCGGCCTCCCGGCATTCTGACCCTCCCCAAAGGAGCAATCCCATGACCGACACATCCACGATCACCCGGCACGTGCCCGCCGGCCTGCCCGAGCGCATCCAGCACTACATCGACGGCGAGTTCGTCGACTCGGTCGACGGCGACACCTTCGACGTGCTCGAGCCCGTCACCAACGAGGTGTACGTGAAGGCCGCAGCGGGCAAGAAGGCCGACATCGAGCGCGCCGTCGCCGCGGCACGTCGCGCGTTCGCCGAGGGGCCCTGGCCCCGGATGCTGCCCCGCGAGCGCTCCCGCGTGCTGCACCGGATCGCCGACATCGTCGAGTCGCGCGACGCGCGGCTGGCCGAGCTCGAGTCCTTCGACTCGGGTCTGCCGATCACGCAGGCACTCGGCCAGGCGCGCCGCGCGGCGGAGAACTTCCGCTTCTTCGCCGACCTGATCGTCGCCCAGGCCGACGACACGTTCAAGGTTCCGGGGCGCCAGATCAACTACGTCAACCGCAAGCCGATCGGCGTCGCAGGCCTCATCACGCCCTGGAACACGCCGTTCATGCTCGAATCGTGGAAGCTCGGCCCCGCGCTCGCGACCGGCAACACGGTCGTGCTCAAGCCCGCCGAGTTCACGCCGCTCTCGGCGTCGCTGTGGGCAGGCATCTTCGAGGAGGCGGGCCTGCCCAAGGGCGTGTTCAACCTCGTCAACGGCCTCGGCGAGGACGCCGGCGACGCGCTCGTGAAGCACCCCGACGTACCGCTCATCTCGTTCACCGGGGAGAGCCGCACGGGGCAGATCATCTTCGGCAACGCGGCGCCCCACCTCAAGGGCCTGTCGATGGAGCTGGGCGGCAAGAGCCCGGCGATCGTGTTCGCCGACGCCGATCTCGAGGCCGCCGTCGACGCCACCATCTTCGGTGTGTTCTCGCTCAACGGCGAACGCTGCACCGCGGGCTCACGCATCCTCGTGCAGCGCGACGTCTACGACGACTTCGTCGAGCGCTACGCCGCGCAGGCGAAGCGCGTCAAGGTCGGCTACCCGAACGATCCCGAGACCGAGGTCGGCGCGCTCGTTCACCCCGAGCACTACGAGAAGGTGATGAGCTACGTCGAGATCGGCAAGTCCGAGGGGCGTCTGGTCGCCGGCGGCGGACAGCCGGAGGGCTTCGAGTTCGGCAACTTCGTCGCCCCGACGGTGTTCGCCGACGTCGCCCCCGACGCGCGGATCTTCCAGGAGGAGATCTTCGGGCCGGTCGTCGCGATCACGCCCTTCGACACCGACGAGGAGGCGCTGGCGCTCGCGAACAACACGAAGTACGGCCTCGCCGCGTACGTGTGGACGAACGACCTCAAGCGCGCGCACAACTTCGCGCAGAGCGTCGAAGCGGGCATGGTGTGGCTGAACTCGAACAACGTGCGCGACCTGCGCACGCCGTTCGGCGGCGTGAAGGCCTCCGGCCTCGGCCACGAGGGCGGCTACCGCTCCATCGACTTCTACACCGACCAGCAGGCCGTGCACATCACCCTCGGCAAGGTCCACAATCCCACCTTCGGCAAGGCCGGCGGCAGCTCCCACTGACCCGGATGCCGCGATCCCGGTCTGCACAGGGCCGCGGCATCCGCACCAACTCCCGAACGATTCGCAACAAGGACGAGCCATGACCAACCGTGACGACATGACCCTCACCTCCTCCGGCTTCTATGTCTCGCAGGAGGCGCCGATCCAGACCGACAACCCGATCCCGACGCCCTCGGCCCCGGCGCCCGACATCCTGCGGTGCGCGTACATGGAGCTCGTCGTGACCGACCTGCTCGCCTCGCGCGAGTTCTACGTCGACGTGCTGGGCCTCTACGTGACCGAGGAGGACGACGAGGCGATCTACCTCCGGTCCACCGAGGAGTTCATCCACCACAACCTCGTGCTGCGCAAGTGCCCGGTCGCCGCGGTCGCCGCCTTCTCGTACCGGGTGCGGTCGGCGGAGGATCTCGACAAGGCGGTCGCGTTCTACACCGAGCTCGGCTGCCGCGTCGAGCGTCGCGCCGAAGGCTTCGTCAAGGGCATCGGCGACTCGGTGCGCGTGGAGGACCCGCTGGGCTTCCCGTACGAGTTCTTCCACCAGACCGACCACGTCGAGCGTCTCGCCTGGCGCTACGACCTCCACACCCCCGGCGAGCTGGTGCGCCTCGACCACTTCAACCAGGTGAGCCCCGACGTGCCGCGCGCCGTGAAGTTCATGCAGGACCTCGGCTTCCGCGTGACCGAGGACATCCAGGACGAGGAGGGCACGGTCTACGCCGCGTGGATGCGCCGCAAGCCCACCGTGCACGACACCGCGATGACGGGCGGCGACGGACCCCGCATGCACCACGTCGCGTTCGCGACGCACGAGAAGCACAACATCCTCGCGATCTGCGACAAGCTCGGCGCGCTGCGCCGCTCCGACGCGATCGAGCGCGGCCCCGGCCGCCACGGCGTCTCGAACGCCTTCTACCTGTACCTGCGCGACCCCGACGGCCACCGCGTCGAGATCTACACGCAGGACTACTACACCGGCGACCCCGACAACCCCGTCGTCACCTGGGACGTCCACGACAACCAGCGCCGCGACTGGTGGGGCAACCCGGTCGTGCCCTCGTGGTACACCGAGGCCTCGCTCGTGCTCGACCTCGACGGCAACCCGAAGCCGGTCGTCGCCCGCACGGATGCGTCCGAGATGGCCGTCACGATCGGCGCCGACGGCTTCTCGTACACCCGCCCCGACGACAAGGCCGAGGAGATGCCGAGCTGGAAGCAGGGCGAGTACAAGCTCGGCCACCAGCTGTAGAGGGCCGGCTGCAGAACTCCACGGATCTGCGCATCAACGACCGGGTGGACCGCCCTTCTGACCCGCCCGCCGCCCGATCTGTGGAGTCCTGCAGACCCCTCCGGGGGTGACCGAGAAGAAGAGCAAGGAGAGACGGATGCTGCACCCCGACGACATCGCCGCGATCGCGGCCGAGCTGGCCGAGGCCGACCGCACGCACGGCGTGATCCCGCGCATCACCGCGCGATACCCCGACGCGACGGTGGAGGACTCGTACGCGATCCAGGGGGTGTGGCGCGACCAGAACATCGCCGCCGGGCGCCGCCTGGTGGGCCGCAAGATCGGGCTCACCTCGAAGGCGATGCAGCAGGCGACGGGCATCACCGAGCCCGACTACGGCGTGATGTTCGACGACACCGTGTACTCCTCGGGCGCCGAGATCCCCGTCGAGAACTTCTCGAACGTCCGCATCGAGGTCGAGCTCGCCTTCGTGCTGAAGACCCCGCTCGAGGGCCCCGACTGCACCCTCGACGACGCCCTCGCGGCGATCGACTACGCGGTGCCGGCGCTCGAGGTCCTCAACTCGCACATCGAGCTCGAGGGCCGCACGATCGTCGACACGATCTCCGACAACGCCGCCTACGGGGCGATGGTGCTCGGCGACGTGCGCAAGCGCCCCGACGAGATCGACCTGCGCTGGGTGCCGGGAGTGCTGAGCCGCAACGGCGAGATCGAAGAGACCGGGGTCGCCGCGGGTGTGCTCGGCCACCCCGCCACGGGCGTCGCATGGCTCGCGAACAAGTTCCACCAGCACGGCGCGCGCCTCGAAGCGGGCGAGATCATCCTCGCCGGGTCGTTCACCCGCCCGATGTGGGTGTCGCGGGGCGATAGCGTGGTGTGCGATTACGGCCCCATGGGAGTCATCGAATGCCGCTTCGTCTGAGCCTCACGTTCCGCGACGCCCTCGCGAACACCGACCGGCCCCTCGCGGGGATCTGGGTGTGCACGGGGTCGCCGCTCGTCGCCGAGATCTGCGCGGGTGCGGGGCTCGACTGGGTGCTCATCGACATGGAGCATTCCCCCAACGGCCTGGAATCGGTGCTCTCCCAGTTGCAGGCCGTCGCCGGCTACCCGGTGACCCCGCTCGTGCGGGTGCCCATCGGCGACGTCGTGACGATCAAGCAGGTGCTGGATCTGGGGGCGCAGAACCTGCTCGTGCCCATGGTGTCTTCGGCGGCGGATGCCGAGGCCGTCGTCGCAGCCGTGCGCTATCCCCCGCGGGGCAGCCGCGGAGTGGGTTCGGCGCTCGCGCGGTCGGCGCGCTGGAACCGGGTCGACGACTATTTGCAGAACGCCGACGACCACGTGTCGCTGTTCGTGCAGATCGAGACCGCTGCCGGTGTGGAGGCGGCCGCCGAGATCGCGGCGGTCGACGGCGTCGACGGCGTCTTCGTGGGTCCGTCCGACCTCGCGGCGTCGATGGGTGTGCTCGGAAGGCAGACCCATCCCGAGGTGGTGGCGGCCGTCCGCCGCGCCTTCGACGCGGTCCGCGCCGCCGGCAAGCCCGTCGGCGTCAACGCGTTCGATCCCGCCGCCGCCGACGCCTACCTCGAGGCCGGCGCATCCTTCGTCCTCGTCGGCGCCGACGTCGCACTGCTCGCACGAGGATCGGAGGCCCTCGCGGCCCGCTTCATCCCGTCGGACCCCGGCACCGAGCGACCGTCGTACTGAGCCCGTTCGCGGCGACGCGCGATCACCGCGCGACCTGTGCGTGTCAAGGGCCCCCGGGGGCGGCCTCCGGCGTGACACGCTGGGGTCCATGAAGCGCGACGTCTCCAGCCGCATCGCCCTGAACGTCATCCGACCCGCCGAGCTGGTCTTCGCCATCGCGGCCTCCCGCCACTACTCCCCCGAGTCCGAGCGCGTCAGCGCGACCGTCGACGGCAGTCCCCTGGAGCCCGAGGAGCTGCTCGACGCACACGGCACCCGGCTGCATCGCGTGATGGCCCCCGCCGGCCGGTTCGTGATGGAGTACAGCGCCACCCTCCCCGACGGCGCTTCCGCCGAGGCGGACGAGGTGGAACGGCTGGTGTACCTCCGCCAGAGCCGCTACGCCGAGTCCGACGCGATGGCCCCGACCGCCGAGGCGGAGTTCCGCGGCATCCAGGGAGCCGCCGAGCTGCTCGCCGCCGTGTCGTCGTGGGTCGGCACGCGGCTCTCGTACGTGCCCGGGTCGTCGCTGCCGACGGACGGTGCGACCCGCACCCTCCTCGCCCGGCAGGGCGTCTGCCGCGACTACGCGCACCTGTGCATCGCACTCCTGCGAGGGCTCGGCATCCCGGCCCGCATGGTGTCGGTCTACGCCCCGGGGCTGAGTCCGATGGACTTCCACGCCGTCGCCGAGGCGTGGATCGACGGCGCATGGCGCGCCGTCGATGCCACCACGCTCGCCCCGCGTTCCAGCCTGGTGCGCATCGCGACCGGCAGGGACGCCGCCGACACGGCGTTCCTCACCGTGGTGTCGGGCCGCGCCGATCTCGTGGAGCTGACGGTTGGCGCGACGGCCGACGTGCTGCCCGACGACGACCTCGACCACCTCGTGTCGATCGGCTGACCCCGAACGGGCCGGCGGGCGCGGCATCCGCTCCCGACACCCCACCGGACGTGGCACAGTGAACGCATGAAGAAGTGGGTCGTTCGTTTCCTCTCGCTGCTGGCGTTCAACATCGTCGTGCTGCTCGTCGTGGGCTGGCTCACCCCGGCGCGCGTGGGCTGGGCGGCGCTGTGGGCGGGCATCGTGCTGACGGCGCTGGTGATCTGGATCAAGCCCCTCGTCGAGAAGTGGTTCCGCGGGATGGCGGCGAAGTCGGCCCACCGGCGCACGAGGGCGGGTGAGAAGCTCGTCGAGTTCTTCCTGGCGTTCGCCGTCGCCTTCGTCGTGTGGATCGCCGTCGTGGTGTTCACTGGCGTCTCGATCGGCGGCGGCATCTTCGGCGCTTTCTGGGGCTGGGTGCTGCCCCCCGTCATCCTCCTCATCGGCTGGGCGATCTACGACACGATCGACGACCGGGTCGAGAACCACGCGGGCGCGCTGTACGACAAGGCGACGGGCACGAGCGGCGGGGCGGCCGCAAGCCCCGCTCCGTCCGTCGGCGGCCCGCGCGACACCCTCCCCGGCGGCGCCACCGCGGCGGGGCGTCGTGAGCGGTACGACGGGCTCACCGAGGAGCAGCGACGCATGCTCGACGAGCTCTGAGGCTGATTTCCGCTCCGCCTGTCGATCGGGCCCGCGGTGGATCGTCATAGGAGTGTCACCCACTCAGAAAGGACGATGTCATGCGCTACTCACTCCTGCTCCACTATCCCGAGATGACCGCGGACGACATGGGGCCCGACGCGTGGGCCGAAGGCATGCGCGAGTTCGACGAGTACGCCAAGGCGCTCGACGCCGCGGGTGTGCTGCTGTCGGCCGAGGTGCTCCAGCCCTCCAGCGTCACCACGAGCGTCACCGCCCCCGATGGCCGGCTGCAGGTGCAGGACGGTCCGTTCGCCGACACCAAGGAACAGCTCGGCGGTACGTTCGTGATCGAGGTGGACGACCTCGATGCGGCGATCGCCTGGGCGGGCAAGGCGCCCTCGGTGAGCTGGGGCACCGTCGAGGTGCGGCCGACGGCCACGTACTTCCGCGACGGCGCCTGGACCCCGTTCGCCCGCTGATGCCGGCCCCCGACGACGCCCGCGCGGTCGCCGAGCGCACCGCGCGGGAGTCGTACGGGCGCATCCTGTCCGTCCTCGCCGCGTCGACCCGCGACATCCCGCTCGCCGAGGACGCCTTGGCGGACGCCTTCGAGAGGGCGCTTCGGACGTGGACGGATGCCGGCATCCCGGCGAATCCCGAAGGGTGGCTGGTCGCCGTGGCCCGCAACCGCATTCGCGACGCCCTCGGCTCGGCGGCCCGCCGCACCGCCGTGCCGCTCGAGGACGGCATCGCGGCCGCGCGTGGCGGCGATCACGCCGTGGACGCGCTGACGGCGCTGGAGCACACCCAGGCGATCCCCGACCGGCGGCTCGAGCTGCTGTTCGCGTGCGCGCATCCCGCCATCGACCCGGGCGTCCGGACGCCGTTGATGCTCCAGACGGTGCTGGGCTTCGACGCCGCCCAGGTCGCGGGCGTGTTCGGCGTCGAGCCGTCGGCGATGGCGCAGCGGCTGGTGCGGGCGAAGCGCCGCATCCGCGATGCGGGGATCCCGTTCCGCATCCCCACGCGCGCCGACATGCCCGCCCGCCTGCCCGCCGTGCTCGAGGCGATCTACGGCGCGTACGCCATCGGGTGGCTCGACCAGGGCGACGAGCCGCGGGAGTCGCTCGCCGACGAGGCACGCTGGCTCGCGGTGCTCACCGCCACCCTGCTCGACGACGAACCCGAGGCGTGGGGCCTCGCCGCCCTCCTCACCTACGCCCAGTCTCGCGCCCCCGCGCGCGTCGGGACGCCGTGGCCCCCGCTCGACGAGCAGGACCCCGCGCTCTGGGACCGCGGCCTCATCGCCGAGGGCGGTGCGCTGCTGCGGCGGGCGTCCGCGCTCGGGCGACCGCTCGGGCGATTCCAGCTCGAGGCCGCGATCCACGCGGTGCACTGCGACCGCGCCCGCACCGGTGAGCTCGACGCCGACGCCCTGGTCACGCTCTACCGCGGGCTCCTGGCGATCGCCCCGACCGACGGTGCGCGGGCGGCGCTGGCCGCGGCCGAGTCGCGCCTGCGCTGACGCCCGAGACGCAGCATCCGTTCCCTCGCCGGCGACCACACCCCCAGCAGCCACAGGACCGGCAACCACAGGACCCGCAACCACACCGTCGGAGATAACCACGGGCTCGGAGCCCCGCCACCCGAACCACCTGCATCTGCGCGGATCTCCGACCACGCGGCGCCGGGTCAGCCCGCGAGCGAGCGCTCCGCGGCCTCGACGACGTTGGTCATGAGAAGGGCGACGGTCATCGGCCCCACGCCGCCCGGGTTGGGCGACAGAGAGCCGGCGACCTCGGCGACGTCGGGCGCGACATCCCCGTACACGCGGGACTTGCCGGTCGCGGGGTCGTCCTCCCGGGTCACGCCGACGTCGAGCACGGCCGCGCCCGGCTTCACATCCTCCGCGCGGACGATGTGCTTGACGCCCGCAGCGGCGACGATGACGTCCGCCTGACGCAGGTGATGCGCGAGGTCGGTGGTGCCGGTGTGGGTGAGGGTGACCGTGGCGTTGATCTCGCGTCGCGTGAGCAGCAGGCCGATCGAACGGCCGATGGTGACGCCGCGGCCCACCACGACGACATCCTTGCCCTTGAGGTCGTAGTCGTTGCGCAGCAGCAGCTCGATGACGCCCCGCGGCGTGCACGGCAGCGGCGTCGTGATCGGCGCGTTCACGTTGAGCACGAGCCGGCCGAGGTTCGTCGGGTGCAGGCCGTCCGCATCCTTCGCGGGGTCGATCCGCTCGAGGATCGCGTCGGTGTCGAGGTGCTTCGGCAGCGGCAGCTGCACGATGTACCCGTGGCACTCGGGATCGGCATTGAGCTCGTCGATCAGCGCCTCGACCTGCTCCTGCGTGGCGTCCGCGGGCAGTTCGCGCTGGATCGAGTTCATGCCGACGGCCTCGGACTCGCGGTGCTTCATGCCGACGTACAGCTGCGACGCCGGGTCGGCGCCGACGAGCACCGTCGCGATGCCGGGCGTCACGCCGCGCTCCTTGAGAGCGGCGACGCGCTCGCGCAGCTCCTCCTTGATGGCGGCGGCGGCGGCGCGCCCGTCCAGCTTCTGTGCGGTCATGGCGTCTGCCTCCGTCGATGTGGAGAATCCACGCGGAGGTTGAAACACCGCCGAAAGCGCGGTTTCTCAACCTCCGCATGGGTTCTCGGGTTGATGTGGGGGTGAGGCGGACGGATGCCGCGGGCCGCGGCATCCGCCATACCTATGTCGATAGTGATATCAGACAACGCCGCCTGCGTGGGGCGGCACTTCCACTCAGTGGCGGAAGCTGGGGTACAGCGGGAACGCGGCGGTGAGCGCTGCGACCCGCAGGCGCAGCGCCTCCACATCGGCGTTCGGCAGCAGGGCGAGGGCGATCACGTCGGCGACCTCGGTGAACTCGGCGTCGCCGAAGCCGCGCGTCGCGAGGGCGGGCGTGCCGATGCGCAGCCCCGACGTCACCATCGGCGGGCGCGGGTCGTTCGGCACCGCGTTGCGGTTCACGGTGATGTGGATCTCGTGCAGCAGGTCCTCGGCCTGCTTGCCGTCGATCGCGGCGTCGCGCAGGTCCACCAGCACCAGGTGCACGTCAGTGCCGCCCGAGCGCACCGAGATGCCGGCATCCTTCACGTCCTGCTGCGACAGCCGCTCGGCGATGATCTGGGCGCCACGCAGCACCCGCTCCTGGCGCTCCTTGAACTCCGGGGTCTTGGCGAGCTTGAACGCGGTCGCCTTCGCGGCGATCACGTGCATGAGCGGCCCGCCCTGCTGACCCGGGAAGACGGCCGTGTTGATCTTCTTGGCGATGTCGGCGTCGTTGGTGAGGATGAATCCCGATCGCGGGCCGCCGATCGTCTTGTGCACGGTCGACGAGACGACGTGCGCGTGCTCGACGGGGTTCGGGTGCAGGCCCGCGGCCACGAGCCCCGCGAAGTGCGCCATGTCGACCCACAGCAAGGCCCCCACCTCGTCGGCGATGGCGCGGAACTTCGCGAAGTCGAGCTGGCGCGGGTAGGCCGACCAGCCGGCGATGATGACCTTGGGCTGGTGCTCGATGGCGAGACGACGCACCTCGTCCATGTCGATCGTCGAGGTCTCGGGGTCGACGCCGTACGCGACGATGTTGTACAGGCGGCCCGAGAAGTTGATCTTCATGCCGTGCGTGAGGTGGCCGCCCTGGTCGAGCGACAGGCCGAGCAGGGTGTCGCCGGGACGCGCGATCGCGTGCAGCACCGCCGCGTTGGCGGTGGCGCCCGAGTGGGGCTGGACGTTCGCGAACTCGGCGCCGAACAGCGCCTTGGCGCGCTGGATCGCGAGCTCCTCGGCGACGTCGACCTCCTCGCAGCCGCCGTAGTAGCGGCGGCCCGGGTAGCCCTCGGCGTACTTGTTGGTGAGCACGGATCCCTGGGACTGCAGCACCGAGACCGGCACGAAGTTCTCGGAGGCGATCATCTCGAGGTAGCCGCGCTGGCGGTCGAGCTCGCGGTCGAGCACCTGGGCGATCTCGGGATCGACTTCGGCGAGAGTGGCGTTGAAGAACTGATCGGTCATGCGATCTCCTGACTCACGGCTTGCAGATAGGGGTGTCCCACATCGGCCCAGGCGTGCGGTCGAATGCCGTAGTCGGTCGCTCCCCGGTGGTGGCCCACCTCAACGCCAGTCGCGACATCCCGAGCATAACGGAAGCCGAACCGCTAGGCTGAGCCGGATCCCTTTTGTTAGGGCTCTTTACATGCTCTTGGTCCGGTCGCGCAGAATGGAGACACCGTGTCGCTCCCCGCCGTCGTCCCTCTGCCCGCCTCGATCGAGGCCGGCTCGGGTGCGCCCTTCCGGCTCTCGTCCGCGACGACGGTGGGCGGGAAGACGGATGCCGCAGCCGCCCTCGCCGCGATCGTCGAGGCCCGCACGGGGCTGAGGCTCGCCCCGTCGGCGGGCGCCGCGGCCGAGGTGCCGGCCACCGGCATCGAGCTTCTCGTGGACCCTTCGACGGGCTCGGGGCCCGGAGCCGGCTCAGCCGCCGAGTCGTACCGCATCACGGTGGGCGAAGCATCCGTCGTCGTCACCGGCGTCGACGCGGCCGGACTCTTCTACGGGGTGCAGACCCTCGGCCAGCTCATCGCCCGCGAGGGCGACGAGTGGATCGTTCCGGCGGTCACCATCGACGACGCCCCCCGGTTCGCCTATCGCGGCGTCATGCTCGACGTCGCCCGCCACTTCCACCCGGTCGAGACCGTGAAGGGGTACATCGACCGCGCCGCATCGCTCAAGTTCAACGCGCTCCACCTCCACCTCACCGACGACCAGGGCTGGCGCGTGCAGCTCGCGGGGCGCCCGGAACTCACCGAGCGCGCGTCCGACACGGCGGTCGGGGGCGACCCCGGCGGCTTCTACACGAAGGCGGAGTACCGCGCGATCGTGGAGTACGCGGCATCCCGTCACATGATCGTCGTGCCCGAGATCGACATGCCCGGCCACACCCACGCAGTCGGTCTCGCCTACCCTCACCTCGCCGAGGATCCGGTGGTCGACGACGGCATGCGTGAGACGATCCGCCTTCACGGCGGCGCCGAGCCGCGGGCGGGAGCGCCGTACGAGGGCATCGCCGTCGGCTTCTCGTCGCTGAAGACCGACGACGAAGCGGCCTACGATCTCGTGGCCGACGTCTTCGGCGAGCTCGCCGCGATGACCCCCGGGCCGTACCTGCACTTCGGCGGCGACGAGTCCCTGTCGACGAGCGACGAGGACTACGCGGTCTTCGTCACCCGGGTGAGCGAGATCATCGCCGACCTCGGCAAGACGCCGATCGCGTGGCACGAGGCCGGCGCCGCCCCCGATCTCGCCGACACGACCATCGGTCAGTACTGGGGCTTGAGCAGTCCGCAGGAGGGGGCGGCCGAGAAGGCCCGCGCGTTCGTCGGCAACGGGGCGCAGCTCATCCTCTCCCCCGCCGACGCCGTCTATCTCGACATGCAGTACCCGAGCGGGCCGGTGCTCGGCCTCACGTGGGCGGACGGCCCGACGAGCGTCGAGCGCGCCTACTCCTGGGACCCGGCCGACGTGATCCCGGGCGTCGACGACTCAGGCATCCTGGGCGTCGAGGCCCCGCTGTGGACGGAGACGATCCGCACGGCCGCCGACATCGACGTCATGGCGTTCCCCCGCGCGGCCGCGGCCGCCGAATCGGGCTGGTCGCCCGCGACCGGAACGAGCGGGTCGCGCACGTGGGCGTCCTTCCGCGAGCGGGTCGGCGCGCTCGGACCGCTGTGGACCAGCATGGGCATCGGCTTCCACCCCTCCGAAGAGATCCCCTGGGCCACCGAGTAGACCGGAGCACCGCATGCGCACCCTCGTCCATTCCGTCCGTCTGCTCGGCTCCGCGTCGATCGGCGGCGACCAGCGGGACGCCTGGGCACTCTTCGACGGCGACCGCGTCGGCGCGGTGGGCGTGGGCGGCGACCTCCCGTCCGCCGATGCGACCGTGGACGGAGCGGATGGATGCCTCGTCCCGGGCTTCATCGACATCCACGGGCACGGCGGGGCCCGTGCCGCCTTCGACGACGGGCCCGACGCCGTCGGCATCGCCCGCGCGCTGCACCGCTCGCACGGCACCACCCGGGCGGTCCTCTCGCTCATCACGGCGCCCGTCGATGCCCTGGCCGGCCGCGTGACGATGGTCGCCGACCTGTGCGAGTCCGATCCGAGCATCCTCGGTTCGCACTTGGAGGGGCCCTTCCTCGACCCGGGGCACAAGGGCGCGCACACTGAATCGCTGCTGCGGGCGCCGGACGCGGCATCCGTCGACCGCCTTCTCGAGGCGGGGCGCGGCACGATCCGTCAGGTGACCCTCGCGCCGGAGCTGCCGGGGTCGTTCGACGCGATCCGCCGCTTCGTCGACGCCGGCGTCGCTGTCGGCGTGGGCCACACCGACGCGGATGCCGACACCGCGCGCCGGGCCTTCGACGCCGGGGCGACACTGCTGACGCACGCCTTCAACGCGATGCCGGGCATCCACCACCGTGCGCCCGGGCCCGTCATCGCCGGACTCCGCGACCCGCGGGTGACGCTCGAGGTGATCGCCGACGGCGTGCACGTCGACCTCGAGCTCATCGCGACGCTGTTCGCCGTCGCCGGCGACCGGGTCGCGCTCATCACCGACGCGATGGCCGCGGCCGGCGCGGCCGACGGCCGTTACGAGCTGGGCGGCCTCGCGGTGCGGGTCACCGACGGCGTCGCACGCCTGGAGGAGGGCGGTGCGATCGCCGGATCGACCCTCACGCAAGACGCCGCCCTGCGGAACGTGGCGCGTGCCGGTGTGCCCCTGGCGACCGTGGTCCACGCTCTGAGCACCCAGCCGGCCCGCGCGATAGGGCGCGCCGACCTGGGGACGCTCGATGTGGGCGCGCTGGCCGATGCGGTGCTGCTCGACGACGCCCTGGCGGTGCAGCGGGTGTGGGTCGCCGGACGCGACGCCTGACCGCGGGCCGGGCACAGACGAAGGCGGGGCCGAAGGTCCCTCCCCCGAGATACCTTCGAACCCCGCCTTATCCGCAGCGCTGCCGCGGCTGGGCGACCACCTCGTCGTGCCCCACACGACGCGCGGCCGGCCACTCTGACGAAAGAGACGCCACGGGCCCGCAACTATTACGCGACTTCTCAGAAGTTTTTCCGGCCGCCGAGGCCTTCCGGCGACGCGTGCCCGTGGGGCGGCGGTCGCCCCGCCCGCCCGACACTGGTCAAACAGCCCACGGGCGACCACAATGGAACCGTTCGACGCGTCCCGCGTCGCACGCCCGGGTTCTTGCGCCCTCTCTGCGCGCCCCCGGAGCTGGGGGACACATGGATCACGACGAAGTGCGCGAGCAGGAGACGGACGTCACCGCCGACGCCGATCTGGTGCTTCGCTCCCGTTCGGGCGACGCCCGCGCGTTCGGCGAGCTGTGGCGCCGGCACTATCGCGCAGGGGTCACGGTCGCGCGCAACATGACCTCCAGCCTCGACGCCGACGATCTCGTGCAAGAGGCGTACACGCGCATCTATCAATCGATCGTCAACGGCGGCGGCCCCACGGGATCCTTTCGCGCGTACCTGTTCACCAGCATCCGCAACACGGCTGCGGCATGGGGTCGGGCGCGACGCGAGACGACGTACGAAGAGCTCGACGGCGTGGAGGATCCTTCCGCCGGCGAGCACCAGACCGAGGCGGCCCTCGACCGCAGCCTGACGCACCAGGCCTTCCGCAGCCTCCCCACCCGCTGGCAGGAGGTGCTCTGGTACTCCGAGATCGAGCGGATGAAGCCGGCCGAGATCGCCCCCCTCCTCGGGATGAAGGCCACTGCCGTCGCGCAGCTGACCTTCCGCGCGCGCGAAGGACTCCGTGAAGCGTGGATCCAGGCGCACCTGCGCTCGGTCGCCGACGGCTCGGACTGCCAGTGGACCATCGAGCACCTCGGAGCGTATTCGCGCACGAACCTGGGTCGCCGCGACCAGGCGAAGGTAGAACGACATCTCGCCGGGTGCGTCCGGTGCGCCATCGTCGCGAGCGAGGCCAAGGAGGTGTCCAGCCGGCTCGCGCTGATCCTGCTGCCGCTCGCTGTGGGCGCCGTGGGGACCTCGGGCTACCTGGCGACCGTCCAGGGCGGTGGGGCGACGCTCGTCGGGCTGGCCTCGATGCCGCCCGGTGTCGTGCACGGCGGCGCCACCGTGGGGCACGTGAGCATCGCCGGCGCCACGGGGACCACCGGGGCGGCAGGAGGAGCCGCGGCAGCGGGCACGACCGGCGCCACGGCGGGCAGCAGCTTCGGTGCCGCAGCGGTGGCGTCTTCCGCCGGCGCGGCAGGCGCAGCAGGCGCAGCCGGCGCGGCAGGCGCAGCCGGTGCGACGGGAGCCGTCGTCGCCGCCGCCTCCACTTCTGTGCTCGGGGGCATCAGTGCCGCCTCAGGACTGGCTGCCGCGAGCCTCGTCGTGGTCGGCGGCGTCATGGCGGCGGCCGTCGCGCTGACCCCGGCCGCTCCCGCCCCTGCGCCCGCACCCACGCCCGCTGTGGACTCGACCGGGATGGGCACGGGTGGCCTCCCCGGGATCGCGGACGACCCCGGCGACCTCTCCTTGCAGCTCCCCGACAGCCTCGGACCCGGCCCCGCGGACATCTCCCTCGTCCTGGACGCGGGAACGGGTGGCACCCTCGGCATCGCCGAGGGTGAGGGCGCGTCGGGCAGCGATTCCTCGACCGACCACGACGACCGCGCCGGAAACGACGCGGACGGCGGCGACACCGACGCCAACGGCGGCAACGGCAACGGCGCCCACCACGGCGGCGGCAACGGCGCCCACAACAGCGGCGGCGACGACGCCACCGGCACGCCGGCCGAAGGCGACGGCAAGGGGAACGGGGGTGACGGCGGCGCCGGCACCCCGACCGGAGGCACGGGCGCCGGCAACGGCGGCGACACCGGCAACGGCGGCAAGACCGGCAACGGCACGCCGACGAACGGAACCGGCAACGGGAACGGCGGCAACACCGGCAACGGCACGCCGACGAACGGAACCGGCAACGCGAACGGCGGCAACACCGGCAACGGCACGCCGACGAACGGAACCGGCAACGCGAACGGCGGCAACACCGGCGCGGGCAACGGCGCCGCGAACGGCAAGGGCAACGCCTACGGCGCCGGCAAGGGCAATCCGAACGTGCTCACGCCCATGGTCGTGATCGCCGACGGCGACGTCGCGTCCGGTGACGCCGACGCTCTGCCTGCCGGCGACGCGACGGGGCCGGACGGAAAGGGCGGGGCAGTCTCGAGGGACCAGGCCCGCGAGGCGGGAAACGGCAACACGAGCGCCGGGGGCTCCGGCGGTCACGTGGGGGGCAACGCCGGAAGCAACGCGGGCGGCAACGCCCACCACGATGCGGGAAGCAACGCCAACCGCAACGCCGGAGCCCACGCCGACGCCAACGCCTCCGAGACCCCGGGGGCGGACAACGTTGCTTCGGAGATCGCCGCCGTGACAGAGCCCGCCCCGGTGACGGCCGGGTCGGACACCGCAGCACCGGCGAGCGAGGAGGCCGTAGCCGTCACGGAGGCCGCGGTGACGGCCGGGTCGGACACCGCAGCACCGGCGGGCGAGGAGGCCGTCGCCGTCACGGAGGCCGCCCCGACTCCGGCGGCCGCCCCCACCACGCGGCGTGAGGCGCGCGAGCATCGGGAGGCGTCCGCCGCGGCGGCGGCCGCCGCGCCGGGCCCGGCAGCCGAGACGGCGGAAGGCGGCGAGGAAGCCCCCGCGGCAGAGGGCCACTGACCGCCGCCGTAGACTGGAGGCCATGTCCGACACGCCGAACGTCACGCCCTCCAAGCCCGCCGAACCGGCGCCCGGAACGCGTGCGCCGCTCTCGGCGGTCGACCTCGTCGCCTTCGTATGCGAGCTCTTCGCGTTCGGCACCCTCGCTCTGTGGGGCTTCACGATGTGGCCGTTCCCCTGGAACATCGTGGTCGGCATCGCGGCCCCCGTGTTCGCCGTCCTCGCGTGGGCGCTCTTCGTGTCACCGCGCGCGGTCTTCGCCGTGCACCCGTTCGTCCGCGCCATCGTCGAGCTCCTCGTCTACGTGTCGGCCACCATCGCGTGGTGGTCGATGGGCAACGCCTGGATCGGGCTCGCTTTCGGCCTCGTCGCGGTGACCGCCGGGGTCATCGCCGGGCGCCGCCGCCTGTCGTGACCTCCGGCACGGACCCGCTCGCCCCGTTGCAGGCGGCGCTCGGCGATCGTGTCGACACCTCGCCCGCCGCCCTGGCCGGGGCTCGCGCCGACAAGTCGGGCCACGCGTCATCCGGTCAGCCGATCGCGGTCGTCCACGCGCGCACCGTCGACGACGTGCAGCAGACCCTCCGGATCGCGAGCACGACCGGCACGCCGGTCGTCACGCGAGGGGCCGGAACCGGTCTGGCGGGCGGCGCCAACGCCGGCCGCGGCGAGATCGCGCTATCGCTACGAGCCATGGACCGCATCCTCGAGGTGCGACCCGAAGATCTCCTCGCCGTCGTCGAACCCGGGATCCTCAACGCCGACCTCAACGCGACACTGGCTCCCCACGGCCTCTGGTGGGCTCCCGACCCCGCGAGCCGTGCGATCTCGACGGTCGGCGGCAACATCGCCACCGGTGCGGGCGGCCTGCTGTGCGCGAAGTACGGCGTCGTTCGCGACGCCGTGCTCGGCGTCGACCTGGTGCTCGCCGACGGCCGGCTGCTGCACCTGGGCCACCGCACGGTGAAGGGCGTGACGGGTCTCGACCTCACCTCGCTCGTCGTGGGCTCCGAGGGCACGCTCGGGGTCGTCGTCGGGGCCACCCTCAAGCTCCGTCGCCTGGTGCCCGGCGAGGTCTGCACGATCGCCGCGACGTTTCCCGACGTTCGCACGGCGGCCGAGGCATCCGCCGCCGTCACCGCCTCCGGTGCGCAGCCCGCCATCATGGAGCTGATGGATGCTGCGTCCCTCGCGGCCGTCCACGCGATGCTGTCGCTCGAACCGCCCACGCCGGGCGCCGCCCAGCTCACCATCCAGACCGATGGGCCCGCCGCTCGCACCGAAGCGGATGCGATCGCCACCGTGTTGCGGGCGGCGGGCGGGAACGTCGCCCTCTCGCACGACCGCGAAGAGGGCGAGCGGCTGCTCACCATCCGGCGGTCGATGCACCCGGCCATGGAGACCCTCGGCACCGCCCTCATCGAAGACGTCTCGGTGCCGCGCAGCGCGCTCCCCGCGATGTTCGACGAGATCGCCCGTGTCGAGCGCGAGCACGGCGTCGTGATCCCGACGGTCGCGCACGCCGGCGACGGCAACCTGCACCCGAACTTCATCTTCGACGGGGAGCCCGACGAGTTCGGCGTCGTCGAGGCTCCGGATCACATCTGGGCCGCGGCCGACGACCTGTTCCGCGCCGCTCTGCGCCTCGGCGGCACGCTCACCGGCGAGCACGGCGTCGGCGTGCTCAAGCGTCGCTGGCTCGTGGACGAGCTCGGCGACGATCAGTGGCAGCTGCAGCGGCAGATCGCCCGCGTGTTCGACCCGCAGGGCATCCTCAACCCCGGCAAGGTCTTCGCGCCCTGAGGCGCCGCATCCGTCACCCCGTCGCCGACCTCCACCGGAACAGGAGATCTCGCGCACACAGGACCAACCGACCCGCGACGTCCTGCCTCCGCCAGATCTCCTGATCCCGTGCGACAGCACGCGAGCGGGGCGCGGTCAGATGCCCTGCCAGTCGGGCTTGTTGTTCCAGGCGTACCGGTAGTAGTCGACGCGCTGCAGCTTGGACGCCGCCGCTTCGTCGACGACGACGGTGGCCCGGGGGTGCAGCTGGATGGCAGAGCCGGGCAGCGACGCCGACAGCGGACCCTCGACGGCGCCCGCGATCGCGTCCGCCTTGCCGTCACCGAAAGCCAGCAGCACGAGGTGCCGCGCGCGGATGATGGTGCCGAGGCCCTGCGTGATGCAGTGCATGGGCACCTCGTCGACCGAGTCGAAGAAGCGCGCGTTGTCGCGGCGCGTCTGCTCGGTCAGCGTCTTCACGCGCGTGTGCGACGCGAACGACGAGCCCGGTTCGTTGAACCCGATGTGACCGTCGGTGCCGATGCCGAGGATCTGCAGGTCGATGCCGCCCGCTTCCCTGATCGCCTCCTCGTACTCCTCGCCGTGGTGCTCGATGCCCGCCGGCGTGCCGTCGGGGGTGCGGATGCGCGACGGGTCGAGCCCGAGCGGCTCGACGACCTCTCGCGTGATGACCGAGCGATAGCTCTCGGGGTGCTCGGGGTCGATGCCGACGTACTCGTCGAGCGCGAAGCCGCGCACGCGCGACACATCGACGCCCTCCAGCCGCGGGCGCAGCGCCTCGTACACGGGCAGGGGCGTGGATCCGGTCGCCAGACCGAGGACGGTCTCGGGGTTCGCGCGGATGAGGCCGGCGATGTGGTCGGCGACGAGCGCACCCGCCGCGGCCTTGTCTTCGACGATGACGATCTCAGCCATGGGACATCTCAACCATTGATCAGGGCCTCCTGGGTGTCGTGTGCGGCGTCGCCCTCCGCCCCGACGAGCGCAGCCCCGAGAGCAGCGGCCGGCGAACCCGGCGGCAGCAGCTCGATCCGCTCGGCGAGATGGAGGGACCGCATGAAGGGGGATGCCTCGGCGCTGGCAGAGAGCACGGCTGCGACGTCCGTCAGCAGTCGTTCGCCCAAAGCCGTCACACCCCCTCCGAGCACCACGATATCGACGTCGGCCGTCAGCACCAGTACCCGGACGGCGGCAGCCACCCCCTGGGCCAGGCCCGCGCGCAGCTGACGCGCCGAGGCGTCGCCCGCGTCCGCCGCGTCGAAGACATCGCGGACCGGCAAGGCCGAGCGCCGGGCCCAGCGCTCGGCGATGGCTCCCCCGCCGGCGAAGGCCTCGATGCAGCCGCGTTGCCCGCAGCGGCACCGAGGGCCGCTCGGGTCGACGGAGATGTGACCCACCTCGCCGGCCGTGCCACGTGCACCCCGCCACAGGACGCCGTCCGTGACGATGCCGGCCGCGATGCCGGTTCCGAGGTTGAGGTACGCCATGGAGTCCGGTGCCGCGACACCGGGCACGCGGTGGAGCGCGTGGGCTCCGAGGGCCGCCGCCTTGACGTCGTTCTCGACCCGCACCGGCACCCCGAGACGCGGAGTGACGACGTCGGCGAGATCGAGCGCCTCGACGCCGAGGTTCACGGCGTGCACGACGCGGCCGGTGCCCGGCTCGATCTGGCCGGGGATGCCGACGCCCACCGACCGCACGGCCGACAGGTCCACGCCCGCCTCCCTGCCGAGCGCACCCACGGCGTCCAGTACCGTCTGGGCCACGGCATCCGGCCCCCATCCCGTCGGGATGCGGATGCGACCCGCGATCGATCCGCCGTCGTCGACGGCGACCGCGTCGGTCTTCGTGCCGCCCACGTCGAGCCCGACCTTCATCGGCCGGCCTCCCCGCGGGAGGCGGCAGCATCCTGCGCGCACATCAGCCCTTGACCGCCCCCGACACCAGACCGCTGGTCATGCGGTGCTGAACGATGAGGAAGAACACGATCACCGGGACGGCCATGATGGTCGACGCCGCCATGACGACGGCCCAGTCGGTGGCCTTCGTCGCCTGCACGAACGCGCGGAGCCAGATGGGCAGCGTGAGCGACTCGGGCCGCGTCATGATGACGAGTGCGAACACGAACTCGTTCCACGCCTGGATGATGGCGAACACGCCGGTCGCGATGAGGCCCGGGGCCAGCAGCGGGAATGTGATGCGCCAGAAGGCGCCCGATCGGCTGCACCCGTCGATCATGGCAGCTTCCTCCAGCTCGGCGGGAACCCCGTTTACGAAGCCGCGGAGCGTCCAGATGGTGAAGGGCAGCACGAACGCGATGTAGACGAAGCTCAAGCCGATGATCGAGTTGAGCAGATACCAGCCGTCGAGCACGCGGAACACCGAGACGATCATGGCTTCGGCCGGGATCATCTGGATGACGAGGATTGCGATGATGAAAGAGGTCCGCGTGCGGAAGCGGTAGCGCGACACGGCGATCGCGCCGAGGAACGCGAACCCGAGGGCCACCACGAGCGTGATGCCGGTGACGGCGACCGAGTTGAACAGCGCATTCAGCAGGCTGTCGTCGGTGAGCGCCTCCTGGTAGTTGCTCAGGGTGAATTCGTCCGGCCACCAGTGCGGCGTGGTCGAGCGCACCGCCGAGGCCGGCAGCAGGGACGTGTTGATCATCCAGTACACCGGGAACAGCGACGCCACGATCACGACCGCGGCGGCAGCGTTCAGGAGCACCCGCGCGATCGCGCGGCGAGGGCGGGCGATCATGACTCCTCCTTGAGCATGGTGCGGATCCAGTACCCGGAGATGGCCAGGAGGATGACGACGAGGATCACCGAGATCGCGCCGCCGGCGCCGAGGTCGCCCGAGGCCATGGACACGCTGTAGATGTACACGCCGATCGTGTTGGTCTCGGCGCGCACGCCGCCGATGGACTGCAGCGCGTAGATCTGCGCGAAGACGCGCAGATCCCAGATCACCTGCAGCACGAGCAGCACGAGGAGGATCGACCGGAGGTAGGGGAAGACGATGAGGCGGAATCGGGCCAGGCCCCCGGCGCCGTCGAGGGACGCCGCCTCGAGCACCTCGTCGGGCACCTGGGTCAGCGCAGCATACGTGCTGAAGGCGACGAAGGGGATCGCACCCCACGTGATGATGATGGCGGCCACCGCGTAGAAGCTGATCGGCTCGATGAGCCAGCTGTGGCCGATCCAGTTCTCACCGGTGAGCTGGGTGAGCACGTAGTTCACGAGGCCGTACTGGGTGTCGAAGATCCAGCCCCACACGATCGTCGCCGTGAGCGCGGGCATCGCCCACGCCAGCAGGAGGGAGACCGAGACCGCCGTGCGCATGACAGCGCCGAGCTTCGTCATCATCACCGCGATCGCGACGCCGAGCAGCATCGTGGCGACGACGCTCACGACGCACAGGGCGACGCTGCGGCCGAGCACCGCCCAGAACTCGGGATCGGTGAGCACGGCAAGGTAGTTGTCGATGCCGATGAACTCCGGCGGCGCGCCGAAGATCTGCGCACGGCCGAACTTCTGGAACGACATGATCACCAGCTGGACGAGCGGCCAGCCGATGAAGACGACGAGCATGATGAGCGCCGGCGTCAGGAGCGCGAGGGGCGCCCAGGGGAAGCGGCGCTTCCGGGGCTGCTCGGGGTCTGGCCGCGACTGGGGTGACGCCGCCGGCGGCGCGGACGCCTCTGCGGGGATCGTCGTCATGACGCACCTCCTCTCAAGATTCTGTGGGCCCGCGAGCGGGCATGGAATGGGGTGCCTCGCGGCACGAGGCACCCCATTCCCGGATGTCAGCCGTTCAGGATCGATTCGATCTGCTCGTCGGCGGCCGTGGCGAGCTCCTTGAGGTCGCCGCCGTTCGCGATGTTGACGAACAGGTCCTGCATGACGCCCTGCGCCTCGACGTCGGCCCAGTTGGGCGATGCCGGCGTCAGCTTGGCGCCTGCAGCGGCGTCGGCGATGACGGTGGCGAGCTCCGGTGTCGCCGCGGCGACCTTGTCACCGAGCGAGACCAGTGCGGGGACCAGGCCGTTCTCGGCGAGGATCGTCTGGTACTCGTCGCTCAGCATGATCTCGAGCGCGCTCTTGGCGAGGTCGGGGTTCTTCGACTTGGCAGCGATGCCGACGTTCGAGCCGCCCGCGAACACCTGAGCGGCGCCGCCCTCCATACCGGGGAGCGCGTAGTACCCGGTCACGTCCGCGACGGCCGTCGGCTGCTTGTCCTCGTCGGCGACGATCGACCAGTACGCCCAGCTCGGTGCCGAGTAGGTGGCGGACTGCTCGGTGCGGAAGGGCACCCAGCCGTCGGCCTCGTCGCCGTCCTTGGGAGCCAGCGACGCCTTGGTCATGAGCTCCTGCACCTGCGCCAGGCCTGCGAGGGACTCCTCGCTCGACAGCTGCGCGTCCCACTCGTCGCCGTCCTGGACGGCGATCTCGCCGCCGTTCTCCCAGATGAAGGGCAGAGCGTTGTACCAGTCCTTGCCGGGGAAGTAGACGCCTGAGACGCCCGGCAGCGCGCCGGCGAGGGTCACACCGTTCGAGACGTACTCGTCGAGGGTCGTGGGCACCGCGACGCCCGCCTTCTCGTACATCGACGTGTTGTAGAACACGACGCGCGCGCCCGAGTAGTACGGCGCGGCGTACAGCGTGCCGTCCCAGCTGCCGGCCTCGACGAAGCCGGGCAGCAGGTCGTCGCCGCCGAGGTCGCCCTCGATGTCGGCGAGGCTCAGGAGAGCGCCGCTCGACGTGAAGGCGGGCGCCTGCGTGTTGCCCATCTCGACGATGTCGGGGCTGTCGTTCGACGACAGGCTCGTGGTGAGCTTGTCGACGAGGCCGGTCCACTGCTGCTCCTCGATGACCAGCTTCGACCCGGGGTTCTCGTCTTCGAAGGTCTTCTTCAGGTAGTCGCGAGCGTCCTGCGGCGTGTCGGTGCCGACGAGCCACACACGGATCTCGGCGCCTTCCTCGGACGACGAGCCGCCGTCGTTGCTGCCGCCGGCGCAGCCGGCGAGCACCAGTGCCGAGGCGCCGATGAGCGCCACAGCTCCGAGCGTCTTCTTCATGGTGTCTTCCTTCGTGTTCTGTTGGTGTTCTCTTGGTTCGGCTGGGCCGGTGGCCCATCCAGGGGGAATCGGGGTTCCGGGGTTCCCGGAGAGACAGCGCTGTCAGGACACCCCGAGTTGGCCTGACAGGACCATGACGGCCGCGCCGCGCAGGACGATGTCCTCGCCTTGCTCCGTCATCCGCACTTGCACGCCCTCGTCGACGGACGGCGCGAGCGTGCGCGCGCGCAGGGTCTCGACGGTCTGATCCGCGAGGGATCCGCCGAGGAGTTCAGGGGGGCCGGAGAGCACGATCTCCGACACGTCGAGTGTTCCGACCACGGGAGCCAGTGCGATGCCGAGCCGCTCCCCCGCATCGCGCAGAACGCCTTCGCGACCGTCGGGATCGGCGGCCGCGGCCAGCCGCTTCGACAGCGAGGGCACCGACAGCCAGGCTTCGAGGCATCCCACCTTCCCGCACGCGCACGGCGGGCCGCCGTCGGTTCCGACGGTGACGTGGCCGATCTCACCCGCGGCGAATCGGCTGCCGCGCATGGGCCGGCCCGCGAGGAGCAGCCCCGAGCCGACGCCTCGACCGACCTTGACGAGAAGCACGTCGTCGGGCGCGCCGCCGAAGGTGTACTCCGCCAGCACGGCTGCGTTGGCGTCGTTGGCGACGAGGACAGGAAGGCCGAGAGCGCCGCGCAGCGCCCCTTCGAGGTCGAAGCCGGCCCATCCGAAGTTCGGAGCGGTGAGGATGACGCCGCGGTCGTCGACGACACCCGGCGTGCCGACGCCGATGCCGAGCACCGGCGCATGCGACTCGGCGACCAGCGCGCGCGCGAGCTCGACCACGGTGTCGACGACGTCCTCATCGGCGGGGAGCGCCACCTCGCGGCGGGCCACGATGCCGCCGTCGAGGGTGAGGACCGCGCCGATGAACGTCTCGCTGCCCGACAGGTCGAGTCCGATGATGCGGTGGCCGGCGTGGTCGAGGTCGACCAGGATCGCGGGCTTTCCGGGGCCGGACGCCTCGCGCACCCCCAGCTCTGCCACGAATCCGTCGGCGATGAGCTCGGCCACGAGATCGGAGATCGTGACGCGCGTGAGGCCGGTCTCACGCGACAGGTCGGCCCGGCTCATCGCCCCCTGGTGGAAGAGGGTCTGCAGTACGAGCGAGCGGTTGTGGCCACGAGCGTGCTCGGGCAGGACCTTCGCCCCCTGGCGCAGCGTGCGGCCCGGCGCGAAGGCCCGAGCCGTCGCACCCTGCGGCGAGTCGACAAGGGCCGCACTCCGCGGCGCTTCCATCTCAGGCATGTTTGTTAGTAGACCTTACGAACTAAGATTCCGCAAGAGCTCGAGCCCATTTTGGTTAGAGGCTTTACAAAATCGTGACCTCACGGCGGATGCCGCGGGAGCAGCGCGCTCGCGGATTCCGCACGTGACCGGCGATTCGTCGTGATGAGCCCGTAACCGAACCACCCCTGTCCGTCGCCTACCATGGGGAGAAGCGTTGATCACAGTCGGGGGTGTAGGCGTGACAGATCTGTCGACCACGTCGCAGGCAGGCAAGACGTCCGGGGGCGATGCCGGCGAGGCCGAAGAGGCCGCCGAGCCCACCGATGCTGCGCCCTCCGACGGCTCCCCCGTCTACGCGTGGGGGCCCGCCGAGTCTGCGCCGAAGAAGAAGCGCACGGTCGTCTGGATCAGCGTCGCCGCGGGTATCGCCGTCGTCGGCCTCGTGGTGTCGTCGCTCGTGCTCATCGCCCCGGGAACGGCGGTGGCCGGCGTTCCGGTCGGCGGAATGACGCCGGGTGCCGCAGCCGACGCGATCGCCCAGCGCCTCTCCGAGACGACAGTCGTGCTGACCGGAGCGGGCGACGACGCCGAGGTCACCGGCGCCGACCTCGGCGCGACAGTCGATGCACAGGCCCTCGCCGACGCCGCGTTCGCCCAGCATCCGATGTGGAACCCGACGGCGTGGTTCGCCGCCACGGAAGCCGAGATCACGGTCGACCCCGTGACGGCGGCGGCCGCTCTGCGCGAAGCCGTGCCGCAGCTCTCCATCGAGCCGGTCGACGCCACCCTCGCCTTCGACGCGGCCTCGGCGGCGTACGTCTCGACGCCGGCGGTCGCCGGCACGGGAGTCGACGTCGCCACCGTGCAGGAAGCGCTGCAGGCGGCGTTCGACGCCGGGCAGACCCGTGTCGAGCTGGAGGCCGTCCAGACCGAGGTGCCCGCCGACATCTCCACCGAAACCGCCGACGCCACCGTGGCGCAGCTGAACGGCATTCTCGACAGCGTCGGCTTCTACGTGGGCGAGGAGCGCACGGTGCCGGTCGACCGCGCGGTCGCGGCATCCTGGCTGACGGTCACCCCCGACGACGGCGCCTTCACCATCACCGCCGACAGCACCGCCATCCAGGCGGTCGTCGACACGCTGCCCGGACTCGTGAATCGCGCACCGGTCCACGCGACCGTCGTCACGAACTCGGCAGGCAACGCGCTGAGGACCATCGTCGTCGGCGCCACCGGCCGCGAACTGGGCGATACGTCGGGCATCGCCGATGCCTTCGCCGCCGAACTGGCGACTGCCGACGCCGCCTATCAGCTTCCCGTCACCGAGACCGCGTTCGAGACGACGAACCTGCACCGGTACATCGACGTCAACCTGTCGACTCAGAGGGCGACCCTCTTCGAGAACGACGGCGTGGTCGGCAGCTACACGGTCTCGTCCGGCCTCTCACCCAACAACACCCCCACCGGCAACTTCAGCGTGTTCGCGCACGTGCGGGAGCAGGACATGGGGGCGCTCTGCTACAACCCCAACGCCGTGAACAGCTACTGCACGCCGGACGTGCCGTGGGTGACGTACTTCGCGCCCGACATCGCCTTCCACGGCGCCTCGGCCTTCCGCAGCCAGCTGGGCTTCCCGCAGAGCCACGGCTGCGTCAACATGTGGAACGACGACGCCCGATTCGTCTACAACTGGGCGGTCGAGGGCACCGAGGTCTCGGTCCACTACTGACCCCTGGGGCTCGGAGCGACCACCGGACCACGTGATGCGGACGCGAGAGCGGATGCCCCGTGCCGGGGCATCCGCTCTGCTCTTGCCTTCGACGCTCAGAGCGCGTCGATCACCCCATTGAAGGTTTCCGAGGGACGCATGACGCGCTCGACCAGTGCGGCGTCGGGACGGTAGTAGCCGCCGATCTCGACCGGCGAGCCCTGCACCGCGAGGAGCTCGTCCACGATGCGCTGCTCGTTCGACGCGAGTGCCTCCGCCACGGGCGCGAACGCCGCCGCCAGCTCGGGATCGGCCTGCTGCTTCGCGAGCTCCTGCGTCCAGTACAGCGCGAGGTAGAAGTGGCTGCCGCGGTTGTCGATCGTGCCGAGCGCGCGGCCCGGCGACTTGTCGTTCTCGAGGAACGTGCCGGTCGCGGCGTCGAGAGTGTCGGCGAGCACCTGTGCCTTGACGTTGCCGGTGAAGTCGGCGAGGTGCTCGAGCGAGGCCGCCAGGGCGAAGAACTCGCCGAGCGAGTCCCACCGGAGGTAGTCCTCGGCCAGCAGCTGCTGCACGTGCTTGGGAGCGGACCCTCCAGCACCCGTCTCGAACAGTCCGCCGCCGGCGAGCAGCGGAACGATCGAGAGCATCTTGGCGCTTGTTCCGACCTCGAGGATCGGGAACAGGTCGGTGAGGTAGTCGCGCAGCACGTTGCCGGTGACCGAGATCGTGTCTTCGCCCTTGCGCATGCGCGCGAGCGTGTACTTCGTCGCCTCGGCCGGGGGCAGGATGACGATCTCGACGCCCTTGGTGTCGAGGCCGGCAAGCGCCTGGTGCACCTTGGCGATCAGTTGCGCGTCGTGCGCGCGGTTCAGGTCGAGCCAGAACACCGCCGGCACGCCGGTCGCCCGGGCGCGGGTGACGGCCAGCTTCACCCAGTCGATGACCGGGATGTGCTTGGTCTGGGTGGCGCGCCAGATGTCGCCGGCTTCGACCTCGTGCTGCAGCAGCACGGCGCCCTGGCCGTCGACGATCTGCATCGCGCCCGCCGACGGCACCTCGAACGTCTTGTCGTGGCTGCCGTACTCCTCGGCCGCCTGCGCCATGAGGCCCACGTTCGGCACCGTGCCGATGGTGGCGGGGTCGAGCGGGCCGTTCGCGTTGACGTCGTCGATCACGGCCTGGTAGACGCCGGAGTACGACGAGTCGGGGATGACCGCGATGGTGTCGTCCTCGGCGCCGGTCGCGTCCCACAGCTTGCCGCCGTTGCGCACGAGCGCCGGCATCGAGGCGTCGACGATCACGTCGGACGGCACGTGGAGGTTGGTGATGCCCTTGTCGCTGTTCACGTACGACAGTCGCGGGCCGTCCTGGATGGCCTTGTCGAAGGCCGCCGCGATGTCGGCGCCGCCCTCGATCTCGGACAGGCCGGCGAGGATCGCCCCGAGTCCGTCGTTGCCGGTCAGGCCGGCCTCGGCGAGCTTGTCACCGTAGGTGTCGAAGACGTCGGCGAAGAAGGCGCGCACGACGTGGCCGAAGATGATCGGGTCGCTGACCTTCATCATCGTGGCCTTGAGATGCACCGAGTAGAGGACGTTCTCTTCCTTGGCCTGCGCGACCGTCTCGGCGAGGAACGCGTCGAGGGCCTCGGCGGAGAGGAACGTCGCGTCGATGATCTCGCGCGGCAGCACCTTGAGGTTGTCCTTCAGCACGGTCACGGTGCCGTCTGCGGCGACGTGCTGGATCTTCAGCACGTCGTCGTGCGCGGCGACCCAGGACTTCTCGTTCGACTTGAAGTCGTCGTGGCCCATCGTGGCGACGCGGGTCTTCGACCCGGCGGCGAACGCCTTGTTGCGGTGCGGGTGCTTGCGCGCGTAGTTCTTCACCGACAGCGGCGCACGGCGATCGCTGTTGCCCTCGCGGAGCACAGGGTTGACGGCCGAGCCCTTGATGCGGTCGTACCGGGCGCGGACGTCCTTGTCTTCGACCGACTCCGCCTCGTCCGGGTAATCGGGAACGTCGTAGCCCTGCGACTGCAGCTCGGCGATCGCGGCCTTCAGCTGCGGGATCGAGGCCGAGATGTTCGGCAGCTTGATGATGTTGGCCTCGGGGAGGGTGGCGAGGCCGCCGAGCTCGGCGAGCGCGTCGCCGACCTGCTGCTCGGGGGTCAGGTTCTGCGGGAACGCCGCGAGGATGCGGCCCGCGAGCGAGATGTCGCGGGTCTCGACATCCACCCCCGCCTGGCGGGTGACAGCCTGCACGATCGGCAGGAATGATGCGGTCGCGAGAGCCGGGGCCTCGTCGGTGTAGGTGTAGATGATGGTCGAGTCGGTCACCAGTCACGTCCTTCTTGCGGGTCGTCCGTCAGCCTATCGCAAGCAGCGGAGATATCTCGATGTCAAGATACTTCGACGGCCGGCCGGGTCGTAACACGTGAGGTGGAGGATGCCGGATGTCGCGGTTCCTACTAGCCTGACCCCATGGGTGATCTCCGGCTCGTCGAACTGTCCGCTGCGACAATCGTGGCGGTCAACAATATGTCGCTGAAGCCCGGGCAGGAGGAGTACCTGTCCCCGGTCAGCTACGGCATCGCCGCGACCGTGGTGAATCCGCAGACGACCTGGCAGCGCGTCGTGCTCGACGGCGAGGAGGTCGTCGCCTTCGTGAGCGGCAACTTCGACCCCGACGATCCGCAGGAGCATTTCCGCTCGGTGCTGTGGCGCATCAACGTCGACGCCGACGACCAGGGCCGGGGCGTCGGCCGCTTCGCGGTGGCCGGTCTCCTCGAAGAGGCGCGCAACCGCGGGATGGACCACGTGAACGTCATCTACGAAGCCGGCGAGGGCGGCCCTCAGGCCTTCTTCGAGCGCGTGGGCTTCACACCCGTCGGCGAGACCGAGTACGGTGAGGTCATCGCGGAGATCCGTCTCTGACGGGACGACCCGCTCTCCCCCGCCGCTCGGCGCACCTCGGCGCTCCAGAGACCGGCGGCGGGGCCTCGAATACCCCTCCCCCATCGAGGCCTCGTCGCCCTCTCCTCACCGTCCAAAGGCGTGCGCGCGACGCGTTAGGGTAACTCCGTGCCGAGATTCGACCTCTCTCCCGCCGACCTCGAGACCTACGCTCCGCAGGTGATCGAACCTGGAGACTTCGACGCCTTCTGGGCGGACACCATCGCCGAGTCGCGCCGGTGGGATGCCGCACCCGAGCTGGTTCGCCTGAACACCCCGTACCGGCTCGTCGACATCTTCGACGTGACCTTCTCGGGCTTCGGCGGCGACCCGGTGAAGGCGTGGCTGACGCTTCCCGCCGGCGCGGAGGGCCCCCTTCCCGCGGTCGTCGAGTTCCAGGGCTACGGCGGCGGCCGGGGTCTCGCCGGCGAACGCCTCGGCTGGGCCGCCGCGGGGTACGCGCATCTCTTCATGGACACCCGCGGGCAGGGCTCCATGTGGGGCTCGGGCGGCGACACCCTCGACCCGCATGGCACCGGACCCTCGTCGTCGGGCTTCATGACCCGCGGCATCGAGAACCCTGAGACGTACTACTACCGCCGCGTGTTCACCGACGCCGTGCGCGCGGTCGACGCCATGAGATCACTCCCCCAGGTCGACGCCGACCGGGTCGCCGTGTGCGGGGCGAGCCAGGGCGGCGGCATCGCGATCGCGGCGGCCGGTCTCTCCGACGGCATCGTCGCCGTCATGCCCGACGTGCCGTTCCTGTGCCATTTCGAGCGCGCCGTCGGCCTCACCGACGCCGACCCGTATCAGGAGGTCGTGCGCTACCTCGCGGTGCACCGCGGGCGCGACGAGCGCGTGTTCGAGACCCTCTCGTACTTCGACGGCGTCAACATGGCCAAGCGGGCGGATTCCCCGGCCCTGTACTCCGTCGCCCTCATGGACACCATCTGCCCGCCCTCGACGGTCTACGCGGCCTTCAACCGCCACGCCGCGGCGTCCAAGCAGATCGAGGTCTACACCCACAACGGACACGAGGGCGGCCAGGCGTACCAGTTCGCCAAGCAGGCCCGCTTCCTGCAGGCGCTCGCCTGACGGGCGGACCGGGCAGGGGAGCAGGAGAGACCGTGAAGACCGTACTCGCCATCGACGCCGGCCAGACGGGCATCAAGGTGCGCGTGCGCGGGCACGACCTCGTGTTTCCGGGCATCCGCACCGGCGAGCCGCTGCTCCCCCAGCTCGCCGAGGTGACGCACGCCGCGATCGAGCGCACCGGGGCCGACGTCTCGGTGGTGAGCGCGGGCGTCTCGGGGCTCACCGACCGGGAGGCGGATGCTGCCGGCCTCCTCTCCCGCATCGAGGACGCCGCGGTGCGCGAGGTGATCCTCGCGCACGACTCGACCACGTCGTTCCTGGGCGCGCTCGGCGACACCCGCGGGGCCGTGGTCGCGGCGGGAACCGGGGTCGTGACGCTCGCCGTCGGCGCCGAGCGCGTCGCACGCGTCGACGGCTGGGGTCACCTCATAGGCGACGCCGGCAGTGGCTACTGGATCGGCCGCGAGGCGCTCGACGCGGTGATGCGCGATTTCGACGGCCGTGGCCCCGCGACCGGCCTGCGCGCCGTCGCGGAGGAGCGCTGGCCCGACCTGGCCCAGGCGTACATCGACCTGCAGTCCGATCCCGAGCGCGTGAGCGTCGTCGCCTCGTTCGCCGAGCAGGTCGCGCGGTTGGCCTCGAGCGGCGACGCGGTGTCGCAGCGGATCACCGTACGGGCCGGAGGCGAGCTCGCCCACAGCGTCGAGACGGCGCTGCGCCGGGTGAGGTCCGACGAGCCCGGCGAGCGCTTCGAGGCCTGCGCCATCGGCGGCGTCTTCCGCTCGTCCCACCTGCGCGAGGCGTTCGCCTCGCACATCGGCGCGAGCGAGCTCGCCGTCACCCTCGTGGAGCCTCACGGCGAGGGGATCGACGGCGCGGTCGCCCTCGCCGGCCTGGCGGCGCAGCATCCGCTCGCCCACGCCGTCTCGACCGCCCGCGCCTGACCCTCACCCGAGCGCCCTGGGGTCAGACGAGCGACTCGCGCCACGACGCGTGCAGCTGGGCGAACTTGCCGTCGCCGCCGATGAGCGCCTCGGGGGTGTCGTCCTCGATGATCTCACCGTGCTCCATGACGAGCACGCGGTCGGCGATGGCGACCGTCGACAGGCGGTGCGCGATGATGATCGCGGTGCGGTCGGCGAGCAGCGTCTGCAGCGCCTCCTGGATCTGGCGCTCCGACGGGATGTCGAGCGACGCCGTCGCCTCGTCGAGGATGAGCACCGCCGGATCGGCGAGGAACGCCCGCGCGAACGAGATCAGCTGCCGCTGCCCCGCCGACACCCGGCCGCCGCGCTTGTTCACGTCGGTGTCGTAGCCGTCGGGCAGCGCCTCGATGAAGGCATCCGCGCCCACCGCCCGCGCGGCCGACTTGATCTGCTCGAGGGTCGCGTCGGGCCTTCCGAGCGCGATGTTGTCGGCCACCGTGCCGCTGAAGAGGTACGCCTCCTGCGTGACCATCACGATCGCGCGGCGGAGGTCCTTCGGGTGCAGGTTGCGCAGATCGACGCCGTCGAGCGTCACCGCGCCCCGGGTCGGATCGTAGAACCGCGACACGAGCTTGGCGAGCGTGGACTTGCCCGCGCCCGTCGTGCCCACGAGCGCGATGGTCTGCCCGGCCGGGATGTCGAGCGAGAAGTCGGGAAGGATGACGCGGTCCCGCGAGTACCCGAACAGCACGTCCTCGAACCGGATGTGGCCCTTCGCCGTCCACAGGTCGACCGGCTTCTTGGGATCGGGAACCGTCGGCTCCTCCTCCAGCACGCCCGACACCTTCTCCAGGGCCGCCGTCGCGGACTGGTACGAGTTCAGGAAGAACGCGACCTCCTGCAGCGGCGAGAAGAAGTTGCGGACGTACAGCACCGCCGACAGCAGGAAGCCGATCTCCATCGCGCCGTCGGCCACCCGGATCCCGCCCCACACGACGACCAGGGCGAGCGTGACGGAGGCGACCGCCATCAGTCCCGGCTCGAACGTGCCGAACAGGCGGATCGAGCGGATGTTGACGTCGCGGTAGTTCATCGCCTGGGCGCCGAACTCCTCGTCGTTGCGGGCCTCCTTGCGGAACGCCTTCACGGCGCGGATGCCCGTCATCGTCTCGACGAACTTGACGATGACGCCGGCGCTGATCACTCGCGACTCGCGGTACACCCGCTGCGACCGCGTGTAGAACCAGCGCATCAGCAGGAACAACGGGATGCCCATGACAGTCAGGATCACCCCCGACTGCCAGTCCACGAGGTACAGCGCCACGAGCGTGAACGCCCCGAAGAGGATGCCCGACACCAGCTCGTTGAGGCCGCCGTCGAGCAGTTCGCGGATGGTGTCGAGGTCGCTCGTCTGCCGCGAGATGATGCGGCCCGACGTGTACGACTCGTGGAACTCCAGGCTCAGGCGCTGGGTGTGCAGGAAGATGCGCTTGCGCAGATCCAGCATGATCGCCTGGGTGAGACGCGCCGCGACGACGACGTACCAGCCGATGAGCGCCGCGCCCGCGAGCGCGGTCACCAGGTACACCGCGACGACGAGGATCGTTGGCATCCAGTCCATGCGCTCGACCGCAGCGGGCAGGGCGTTGTTGATCCCGATGCCGATGAGCCAGGGGCCGGCGACCCGCAGCGCCGTCGAGACGACGAGCACGACGCCGGCGAGGATCAGCTGCCCGCGCACCGGCGTGACCAGGGAGCCGAGCAGCCGCAGCGAGCGCTTACGGATCGCCTGGCTCTCGGCGCGTGTGTAGTCGGAACGGTCTTCGCCTCTCGTCCCGGTCACGGTCGCGCTCATCGGGTCACCTCCCATTCGTCGTCGTGCTGTCCCGCCCGGACGCGGGCGGGTTCCTGAGCCTGTTGAAGGGCGACCTCGAGGCTCGAGATCACGTGGCGGTAGTGCTCGCTCGTCCGCAGCAGCTCGGAGTGCGTGCCGACCGCGGTCACGCGCCCGGCCTCCAGCAGCGCGACACGGTCGGCGAGCGTGACGGTCGAGGGCCGGTGCGCGACGACGAGGGCGGTCGTGTCGTGGAGCACCTCGCGAAGCGCGTCCTCCACGAGCGCTTCGGTGTCGACGTCGAGCGCCGACAGCGGATCGTCGAGCACGAGCACGGCCGGACGCGCCGCCACCGCGCGCGCCAGTGCGAGCCGCTGACGCTGACCGCCCGAGAGCGACAGCCCCTCTTCGCCGATGATGGTGTCGACGCCGTCCGGCAGGTCGTCGACGAAGGATGCCTGGGCCACCGTCAGCGCCTCGCGCAGCACGTGCTCCGCCTCGGGGCTGCCCGGGACGAGGTCTTCCCGGCCGAGCAGCACGTTGTCGCGCACGGACTGCGAGAACAGCGTCGCGTCCTCGAACGCCATGCCGATGTGCCGGCGCAGTTCGGTGAGCGTGAGGTCGCGCACGTCGACGCCGTCCAGCGTCACGCGCCCGCCCGTCACGTCGTAGAGGCGCGTGGGCAGGGTGGTGAGGGTGGTCTTGCCCGAGCCGGTGAGCCCGACGAGCGCCATGGTCTCCCCCGGCCGCAGCACGAGGTCGACGCCGTCGAGCAGGTCCCGCTCGCGGTCGGCCGCATCCTGATACCGGAAGTGCACGCCCTCGAACGCGAGCTCGCCGCGCGGCGCCGCGATCGTGACAGGCTCCTCAGGGTCGACGATCGTGTTCTCCTCGTCGAACACCTCGAAGATGCGATCGGTGGCGGTGCGGGCGTCGAGCAGGAACGAGAAAAGGAAGCCGATCGACTCCACCGGCCACCGCAGCACGGTCGCCATGGCGAAGAAGGCGATCAGCTCCGCCCCCTGGAGCTGGCCGAGGGCAGTGAGATAGATGCCGGCGCCGAGGCAGAGCGCGAAGGCGATGTCGGGCAGCAGCACGAGCCAGAACCAGATCCAGCCGACCGCACGGGCCTTGCGGAGCTCGGTCTCGCGCAGCGTCTCGGCCTGCCGTGTGAACTTCTGCAGCGCGTGCTTGCCGCGCCCGAACGCCTTCAGCACGCGGATGCCGTGGACGCTCTCTTCGACCGAGGTCGCGAGATCGCCCGCCTGGTCCTGCGACTGACGGGTGAGGGTGCCGTACGCCTTCTCGAACCGGTATCCCGCGTACCACAGCGGTGCCGATGTCACGAGGAAGATCGTGCCCAGCAGCCAGTGCCAGCGGAACAGCAGGGCCGTGCCGACGGCGATCGTGATCGCGTTCACCACGAGCAGCACGAGTCCGAAGGCGAGCCACCGGCGCAGCATGCTCATGTCCTGCATCATGCGGCTGAGCAGCTGGCCGGACTGCCAGCGGTCGTGGAATGCGACGGGCAGCCGCTGCAGCCGCGAGTAGAAGGTCTGGCGCAGGTCGTACTCGACGAGGGTCGCTGGACCCAGCACGAACCAGCGCCGCAGCCACACCATGGCGGCCTCGGCGAGGCCGAGCCCGAGGATCGCGGCGGACCCCCACGCGATGGCGGTGATGTCGCCGGAGGCGATCGGCCCCTGCACCACCTGTTCGAGCACGAGGGGGATGCCGAGGGCGAGCAGGCTCGCCACGAGGGCGCTGACCGCCCCGAGGGTCAGGCGCGGCAGCACCGGCTTGGTGAACGGGAGGAGTCGCGCGAGGGCTCTGGGCGTGGACAGTCGAGACCCGTGCGGCGGTTGTGATCGCTCAGGCGTGGCGGTGGTGGTCATGATCCTCGGGGGCGGTGTCGAACGGGGCGACCCGTCGTCGGGTCGTGGAGCATCGCGCTCCATGGGAGCGCTGTCATTGAGAAGGTTCCGTCAGAGCGGAACGCTCCGGCGCACGGCTGTATGCCGACGCCGGCGGGGCGAGGAGCGCGAGAAGCGGTCTACCCCTGGATGCGGGGACGCGGCACGCGGAAGGCGGTGCGGGGTCCCGCGGCGCGGAGGACGAATGCGGTCTTCACGGCGACGGCGGCCTGATACATTTCTTCCTCCTCGGGCTCAGCGGAAAGGTCTGCGCGCATCCGCCAGGTCGAAGCGGCGCGACAGCCCACCAGCCTAACCCTGGGAGTTGCCTGACTGCAACAACCGCCTTCCACGAAAACGGTGGCGTGACGGCGGTCAGGCGACGGCGGCCGGCGGGGCGGTCAGGCGACGAGGGCCGGCACGCCGGCCTCGCGGTCGAGCAGGCGCTGCTTCACGCCGAGCCCCCACGCGAACCCGCCGAGCGTGCCGTCCGAGCGCAGCACGCGGTGACAGGGAACGAAGAGCGCGGGGGCATTGCGAGCGCAGATGGATGCCGCGGCCCGCACCGCGCTCGGAGAGCCCAGCTCGCCCGCGAACTCGGTGTAGGTGAGCGGTCGGCCGGGACGGATGCGCCGCAGCGCCGTCCAGCCGGCCAACTGCATCGCCGTGCCGAACTGCGCCACTGCCACGTCGTCGATGGCGGCGAGGTCGCCGTCGTAGTACGCGGCGACCGCGGCCGCGGCATCCGTCTCCCCCACGTCGATGACCGACGGGCGCGCGCGCTCCGGCAGGCGGGCGAGGATGGCGTCGGCATCGGTCGTCCAGCCCGAGGCGAGGACCCGCCCGCTGTCGTCGGCGAGGATCGTGAACGCGCCGTCGGGGGTGTCGACGGTCTGGATGGTCGCGGTGGTCATGAGACGCCTCCGGTGGTCGGTGCTTCGGAAAGGGATGTTCGGGACGCCATGGCTCGCTCCGCGTTCCGCGCACCCACGGCGACCCGCCGCGTGGCGGGAGCCTTCGGCGGCACGGCGCGCCACAGGTGGGCGGTGAGGTAGCTGCGCCACGGCGCCGTGCGCGCAGCCCACGTGTCGAGCGCGCGCGGCCCCGCCGGGAGGCCCACGGCAGCCGCGCCCGACCGCACCGCGACGTCGCCGGGGAGGAACACGTCGGGGTCGCCCAGCACGCGCATGCGCACGTAGTCGGCGGTCCACGGGCCGATGCCCGGCACGGCGAGCAGAGCAGCCCGCTGCTCGCCCGCGTCGTCGCCGGCCGTGAGCGTCAGCGTGCCGTCGGCGAGCGCCGCGGCCACACCGGTCACCGCGCGGATGCGGGCCGCAGGCCCGCGCAGCACCTCGTGCCCGCGCTCGGCGATGGCGGCCATCGTCGGGAACAGCCGCACCGGCTCCGACCCGCCGCCGGGGCCGGTCGCGACACCGGCGAGCGACGGGACCTCCTCGCCGAGCGCGGCGGTGAGGGCCGTCAGCGCCGTGCGCGCGGCGGCGACCGTGATCTGCTGGCCGATCATCGCGCGGATGAGCATCTCGTGCGGGTCGGCGGCACCCGGAACCCGGATGCCGGGCAGTCCGGCGACGAGCGGGGCGAGCTGCGGATGCTGCGCCAGCGACTCGTCGACGGCATCAGGGTCGGCGTCGAGGTCGAACAGACGCCGCGCGCGCGTGACGAGCGTGGAGAGGTCGGCGAGGTTGGTGAGCGCCGCACGCAGCCGGACGCGGCCCAGGTCATCGAGGCGCAGTTCGAACCAGGCGGGGCCGTGGGGAAGGCCGAGGGTGCGCGCGAAGGTGGATGCTGTGGCGTGCTCGGCGCCCGAGACGGCCCGCGCGGCCATCCAGGCGAACAGCCCCGCCGCATCCAGCGCGCCGCGATGCGGCAGAGCGAGGTCGATCGCCACGCCCGGCATGGCGTCCCGACCCGCGGGCGCCTCGGAGCGCGCGGCCCGCCGCCGTGCGCGCAGCTCGAGCGGCGGCATCCCGAACACCTCCCGCACCGTGTCGTTGAACTGGCGCACACTCGCGAACCCCGACGAGAAGGCGACGTCTGCCGCGGGGAGGTCTGTTCCCACGAGCAGCATGCGCGCCGTCTGCGCGCGATGCGCGCGGCTGAGGGCGAGCGGCCCGGCGCCGAGCTCGGCGGTGAGCAGCCGCGTGAGATGCCGCGGCGAGTAGCCGAGGCGACGGGCCAGTCCCGGGACGCCCTCGCGCTCGACGACCCCGTCGGCGATGAGGCGCATGGCGCGGCCGGCGGTGTCGCCCCGGAGGTTCCACTGCGGTGAGCCGGGAGCCGCCTCGGGCAGGCACCGCTTGCAGGCCCGGTAGCCCGCCTCATGGGCGGCAGCGCTCGTCGGGTAGAACGTGACGTTCGAGCGCTTGGGGGTTCGAGCAGGGCAGCTGGGCCGGCAGTAGATGCCCGTCGAGCGCACGGCGGTGACGAACTGACCGTCGAAGCGGGCATCGCGCGAGTCGATCGCGCGATAGCGCTCGTCGAATGACATGGATGCGGCTCTCGCCACGTCGAATGACATGGATGCGGCTCTCGCCGTGTCGGGTGCCATCGCCGGGTTCATGCCCCTAGCCTGACACGCGCCGCCGACATCGGCTCGCGGAAATCGGACACGGCCATCAGGTTGCGGCGCCAGCGGGGCCAATGCTCCGCATCGACCCGACCGGGGTGCCCCCACGCTCCCCGACCGCCGCGAGACCCCAGATGGCGGACGAGACCCTGGGGCAACCCCCGGGTCTCGTCCCTCGGCTGGGGTCTCGCTGCCATACGCCGGGCGAGGTCAGTGGAAGAAGTGGCGCTCGTTCGTGAAGAACATCGTGACGTTCGCGGCCTGCGCCGCGGCGATGACCTCATCGTCGCGCACCGAGCCACCGGGCTGCACGATCGCCGAGATGCCGGCGTCGAGCAGGATCTGGGGCCCGTCGGCGAAGGGGAAGAACGCGTCGGATGCCGCCACCGACCCCGCGGCACGGTCACCCGCCCGCTCGACCGCCAGCCGGCACGAGTCGACGCGGTTGACCTGGCCCATGCCGATGCCGACCGTCGCCGAGTTCTTGGCGAGCACGATGGCGTTCGACTTGACGGCGCGGCAGGCCTTCCACGCGAAGATGAGGTTCGTCATCTCGTCGTCGGCCGGGCGCTCGCCCGAGACGAGCTGCCAGTCCTTGGCGACGGATTCGATGTCGTCGGGGAAGCGGTCGGCGTCCTGCAGCAGCAGGCCGCCCGAGACGAGGCGCACATCCTGGCGCTCCTGCTGCCAGTCGGCCGGCAGCTGCAGAACCCGCAGATTCTTCTTCGACTTGAAGACCTCGAGGGCCTCCGGCTCGAACGAGGGCGCGACGATGACCTCGGTGAAGATGTCCTTGAGATTCTCGGCCATCTTGAGCGTCACCGTACCGTTGGCCGCGATCACGCCACCGTACGCCGACACGGGGTCGCACTCGTGGGCGCGCAGGTGGGCGCTCGCGATCGGGTCGAGCGCGTTCGGCGCCGTCACGGCGATGCCGCACGGATTGGCGTGCTTGATGATCGCCACGGCGGGCTTGATCATGTCGAACGCGGCCCGCAACGCCGCATCCGCGTCGACGTAGTTGTTGTACGACATCTCCTTGCCCTGCAGCTGCGCCGCCTGCGCGATGCCGTGGCCGCCGTTGCGGGTGTAGATGGCGGCGCGCTGGTGCGAGTTCTCGCCGTAGCGGAGGGTGGCCAGGCGCTCGGCCTTGATCGTGAGGTGCGCGGGCAGGTCGTCTTCGAGGAGCGTCCCCTCCGAGAACCAGGTGGCCACGGCGCGGTCGTACTCGGCGGTGTGCGCGAAGGCGCGGGCCGCGAGCTCCCGCCTCTGCACAAGGGTGGTGCCGCCGGCGCGGACGGCGTCGATGACGGCCGGGTACGACGTCGGCGAGACCACGATGGCGACGTTGGCGTAGTTCTTCGCCGACGCCCGCACCATCGCCGGACCGCCGATGTCGATCTGCTCGACGACGTCGTCGCCCTCCGCGCCCGAGCGCACGGTCTCGACGAAGGGGTAGAGGTTGACGACGACGAGTTCGAACGGCGCGATGTCGAGCTCGTCGAGCTGGCGCTCGTGGTCCGCGAGACGGAGGTCGGCCAGAAGCCCGGCGTGCACGCTCGGGTGCAGCGTCTTGACGCGGCCGTCGAGCGACTCCGGGAAGCCGGTCACGGAGGCCACGTCGGTGACGGTGTACCCCGCCTCGCGCAGCAGCGTGGCGGAGCCGCCCGTCGACACGATCTCGACACCCGCGGCGGCGAGCGCCTCGCCGAGGACGAGAAGATCGGTCTTGTCGCTCACCGACACGAGAGCCCGGCGAACCGGGACGACGTCGCGGGGACGGTACAGGGCGGGGTCGTGGCTCGGTCCGGCCATGGCGGATCTCCTCGGGGGGATAGGGGTCAGAGCTGGGCGCTCGCGGACGCGGCCGCGAGATCGAGATCGCCGGTCGCGATGCGGCGAACCACGTCGATCAGCAGACGGCGTTCGACGGGCTTGATGCGCTCGTGCAGGGCGTGCTCGTCATCGCCGGGCAGTACGGGAACGCGCTCCTGGGCGAGGATCGGCCCCGAGTCGACCCCGTTGTCGACGATGATCACGCTGGCGCCCGTCTGAGTGACCTCTGCGGCGAGCGCGTCGCGCACGCCGTGCGCCCCGGGAAATTCGGGGAGGTACGCGGGGTGCGTGTTGATGATGCGCGGCGACCAGGCGTCGACGAGGTCGGCGGGGAGCAGGCGCATGAGCCCGCTCAGCACCACCAGATCGGGTCGCCACACGTCGAGCTGGGCGCCGAGCTCCGCACCCCACTCGTCACGGCTCGCGAACTGCGCGAACGGGACCATGAAGGTCGGGATGCCGTACTCCTCGGCATGGGCGAACCCGTCGGCTTCGCGATCGCCGCCGACGACGACGACGCGAGCGGGGAAATCGGCGTCCGCGGCCGCATCGAGGAGAGCGCGCAGGTTCGACCCTGTGCCCGAGATGAGGACAGCGACCGTGAGCACCCGATCAGTTTACTGGGAACCTCGAGCGCCGCCGGGCGCCCCCTCGACGGACGCTGCCCGCTCGCCTCCGGCGAGGGTGCGACGGCCCGAGCGGGGCGACAGCAGCAGGATCGCCGCGCCGAGCAGCACCTCGAGGCCGACGGCGAGACCGACGGGGCCCGGCTGGGGACCGAACTCGGCGAGCCGACCGGGGCCGAGCGACCCCGACGCCGCGAACGCGAGCAGGGCTGCTCCGAGCCCGGCCACGATGGCGATCCCCGCCGTCACCACGAGGCGCGCCGCGATCGGATCCTCCGCATGGTCGACCACGACCTCGGCGTCCGCGAACGGATCGGCCTCGGCGACGTCCACGCGAGCCGGAGCCGAGAGGAGGCCCGTCAGGGCCGCGGTCTTCGACGGGTCGAATCGGGACGATACCGGCCGTCCGTCGAGCGCGGGCTCCGGCATCCGTCGCGATCCCGTCCCCTCGCCGACGTGCAGCAGCCGCGAACGCGCGATCCAGCCGGCCAGCGCGCCGAGGCCCACCGGCACCAGCGCGAGCAGCAGCAGCCATGACGTGGTCGACTCGGGAATGGCACCCAGGGCCGGCAACCCGGGAACGACGCCCACCTGGGTGGCCGCCGGCGACACGGACGTGCCCGCGCCGACCGCGAAGCCGGGGCCGGTCACGAAGCTCATGCCCCACACCGCGAGCGTGGGCACGTACGCCAGCTGCGCGAGCGTCAGGACGGTGGCGCCGATCCCGTCGACGTCGCCGGCCTGGAACAGCGCGACGATCTGCCCGGCGCGCGCGAACAGCGCCACCGCGGCGATCGCCGCCCCGGCACCGACGAGGCCGACGAGTGCGACGGCCGATCCGCGGGCGACCAGCGCCGGTACGTGACCCCACTCGTGCGGCAGAGCCTCGATCCGGTCACGCAGCCGCGCGACCGCACCGGAACCCGCCTCGGACCACTCCGTCACCACCGCGGCGACGAGCGCCGGCAGCGCGAACACGAGGGTCGGCACGAGGATCGCCTGCCACGTCTCGGCATGGGCGACGTCGTTCGCGCCGGTCATCGCCGCGCCGGTGGCCAATGCCGCGAACACGAGGGTCGAGGTGCCCACGCCCGTCAGCCACGCGTCGGAGTGCGAGGCCCGCGCCCCCGACCGCGCGGCGAAGATCGCCGTGAACGAGGCGAAGGCGAGCGGCGCCAGGGAGAGGACGAAGGATGCCGCCGCGCTGTCGATCCCCGTCGCGGCGAGGTACGTCGGCGGCAGTTCGACGTGCAGCGGCACGAGGTTGCCCAGCTGCCACACCGAGACGGCGGCCGGCCACAGCACGCCCCAGTCGGCTCCCCCGCCGAAGCCGAACACCCAGAGCAGGGTGAGCGGTGCGAGGGTCGCGGCGATGCCGACGGCCGCCGCGATGGCGGCGTCGACGGTTGCGAGAAGGGCGATGATGAGGCGGTGCATGCGCCATCGACCCTACTTCCAGCGTCGGGGCTTCCGGGGTGGCCGCGCGCAGGGAGGCGGCATCCGTCCAAGAATCCGCTGCCCCCGCGAACGACTAACGTTGTATGACGGAGGTCACCTACAAATGAGCGCTGCCCCGTCCACGTCGTCGAACGCACCCGAAGCACTCGACGTCGACGAGACACCGGAGCCGAAGAACGGCTTCGACAGGTTCTTCGAGATCACGCGACGCGGTTCGACGCTCGGCACCGAGGTGCGAGGGGGCGTCGTCACGTTCGTGGCGATGGCCTACATCGTGATCCTCAACCCGATCATCCTCTCCAGCGGCGTCGACATCGACGGCAACAGCCTCGGCTTCACGCAGGTGGCGGCGACGACCGCCCTCACGGCGGGCGTGATGACGGTGCTCTTCGGCCTCGTCACGCGTCTGCCGTTCGCGTTCGCCGCGGGCCTCGGCATCAACTCGTTCCTGGCCGTGTCGGTCGTGGGTCAGGTCACGTGGCCCGAGGCGATGGGGCTCGTCGTCATCAACGGCGTGATCATCGTGCTGCTGGCGGCCACCGGGCTCCGCCGCATGATCTTCGACGCCGTGCCGATTCAGCTGAAGCTCGCGATCACGGTCGGAATCGGCCTGTTCATCGCGTTCATCGGCTTCGTCAACGCCGGCTTCGTCACCGCCACGGGAGCGTCCTCGCCGCCCATCGGCCTGGGCGTCAACGGGTCGGTGGCCACGGTTCCGACCATCATCTTCGTCTTCACGCTGCTGCTGACGGGCGTCCTGCTCGCCCGCAAGGTGAAGGGCGGCATCCTGATCGGCCTCGTCAGCGGCACGATCGTCGCCGTCATCGTGGAGGCCATCTGGAACCTCGGCCCGATGTTCGACGGCGACGAGGTCCACCCGGGCGGCTGGAGTCTGTCGGTCCCCGAACTTCCGGCGTCGATCGTCAGCGTGCCCGACCTGTCGCTGGTCGGCCAGATCTCGTTCGGCTCGTTCGAGCGCATCGGCGTGCTCGCTGCGCTCATGCTCGTCTTCACCCTCGTCTTCACGAACTTCTTCGATGCCATGGGCACCATGACGGGCCTGTCGAAAGAGGCGGGCCTCGCGAACGAGAAGGGCGACTTCCCGCGCATCAGGTCGGCGCTCATCGTCGAGGGCGTCGGCGCGGTCGCCGGTGGCTTCACCTCGAGCTCGTCGAACACCGTCTTCATCGAGTCGGGCTCCGGCATCGGCGAGGGCGCCCGCACGGGATTCGCGAACGTCGTCACCGGCGCGCTCTTCCTCGTCGCGATGTTCTTCACGCCGCTCGTGTCGATCGTGCCGACCGAGGTGGCCGCGGCGGCCCTCGTCATCGTGGGTGCGCTCATGATGGCCCAGATCCGCTTCATCGACTTCTCGGACTTCTCGGTGCTCCTTCCGGTCTTCCTCGCCGTCACGGTGATGCCCCTGACGTACTCGATCGCCAACGGCATCGGCGCGGGCTTCATCGCGTGGGTCGTCGTCCGCTCGCTGTCGGGCAAGGCGCGCGAGATCAGCCCCCTGCTGTGGATCGTCGCGGCAGGATTCGTGCTCTACTTCACCCGCGGGCCCCTCGAGGCCATGCTCGGCTGAGCCCTCTCACGGGACGCAAGCGGATGCCTCGGCTCGAGGCATCCGCTTCGTCGTTCCGGTGTGGCGGTCGTTTCGGTGTGGCGCCCCGCACTCATCAGGCGCCGCCGATCGGCACGTTCCGAAAAGGGCGATGAACTTCCGGCTCACACGGGTCGTGGAACGCGGACGCGGATACCGTCCCACCGCCGGCGGCACCCGTCGAGAAGGGCGCTGAACTTCCGGCTCACACACGGTCGCGCAACGCGGACGCGGATACCGTCCCACCGCCGGCGGCACCCGTCGAGAAGGGCGCTGAACTTCCGGCTCACACACGGTCGCGCAACGCGGACGCGGATACCGCCCCGCCGCCGGCGGCACCCGTCGAGAAGGGCGCTGAACTTCCGGCTCACACAGGGTCGTGGAACGCGATGCAGTCCCACCGCACCGGAACCCGCGGAGCGCCCCGTGCTGTACAGCGATTTGCGCAGGGGCCTGTGTGAACCGGAAGTTCATCGGCGTTTTGAGAGCATGCCGGACGACGGCGACTCGCCCGGGTGCGCCGCGCGACGGGCCGCGCGACGAGAGCCGCGATCAGCGAAGCGGCGTCCAGCCGGGCGGCGTCGGTCCGTCGTACGCCGCCCGCTCCTCGTCGGCCCGAGCCGACCAGCCCTGCGCACCGTCGACGGCGTCGAAGCCCCCGCGCGCGACCCGGAAGCCGACGTCTTCGTGGTGCATGCGCGGGGCGCCGCCGCGGCGGGTCGAGGCGCGCACGCTCCAGGCGTCGTCGGCGAAGCCGCCGCCGCGGAAGACGCGGTAGTCGCCGTAACGGGCCGGGTCGAGCAGGTCCCAGCACCACTCCCAGGCGTTGCCGAGCGTGTCGAAGAGCCCGTTGAGGTTGGGAAGCCTGCCGCCGACCTCTTGCGGCGCCGTCACGCCGTCGGCGCTCGTCCACGCGATCTCGGCAAGCAAGCCGTAGTGCGGCCCGGTCGAGCCGGCACGGCAGGCGTGCTCCCACTCGGCCTCGGTCGGCAGGCGGTAGCCGTCCGCGTCGACGTGCCACGTGACATCCTCGCCCTCGAACGTGTAGGCCGGATCCAGGCCCTCCCATTCCGACGCGGCGTTGCAGAAGCGGATCGCGCGCAGCCAGCTGACATCCGTCGCGGGGCGTCGCGGGTGCCGCGCCGGCTCGCCGAGCAGCTCGGCGACGAGCTCCTGCGTCACCGCATAGACGCCGATCTCGAACGGCTCGAGGTCAACGCTCCAGCGCACCCCGCGGCGCGCGTCGTGCAGGGTGACCGCACCCCCCGCGATCGGCGCCATCGGGATGTCGGTCACCGCGGCAGTATGCCACGACGACCAGGCAACGGTGTTCAGGGTGCGCGCCGCCAGACGCCGGAGGCCGGCAGGTCTCCCCCGAAGAGCTGCTTCACCGTCACCAGCTGGAACCCCCTGTCGAGGAGCCCGTCGAGCACCGCGGCAGCGGTACCCGCCGTGACGGCCTGGATGTCGTGCTGCAGGATGATGGACCCCGCCCGGGGCCACTCCACCGCCCGCTCGATCAGCACGTCGTCGGGCGGATGCTGCCAGTCCAGGGTGTCGACGTCCCACAGGATCGCCGGCATCCCGGCGCTCGCCAGCACCTGCGGTGAGAGCTCGCCGTAGGGGGGACGGAACACGGTGACGTCCTGTCCCGAGGCCGCCTCGATCGCCCTCGTCGAATCGCCGATCTGTGCCACGATCTGGACGGGCGTGAGCTGCGGCAGGTGCGGGTGGTTCCAGGTGTGCCCCTCGACCTCCTGCCCCTCCCTCGTCATGCGGGCGAGCGTGTCGGCGTACCCTCTGGCCTTCTCGCCCATCACGAAGAAAGTGGCCGCCGCGTCGCGCGCCGCGAGCTCGTCGAGGATCCCCGGCGTGAAGCCGGAGGGTCCGTCGTCGTAGGTCACGGCCACGCACGGCACGAGATCGCAATGGACAGAGCGCGTGCCCGCCGGCGCGGCGACCGGACCGGCATAGGGCTGCCCCGTCGCCGCGAGCAGGCGGGCGCCGAACGGCGAGACGAGGGGCGCGGCCACGGCGGCGGGAATGGAGATGACGGTCGGCTCCGTCGTCGCCGGCACGCCGAGGGCGGTGAGGTCGGGGGCGGTGAAGCCGGGCGCGATGGTGATGACGAATTCACCGGCCTGCGGAACGGTGGTGCGCAGCGCCGCCTGGATCGCCGAGATCTGCGCCTCGTCGCCCGGGGACGCCGGCCGGTGTCCGAGCCCGCCGGCCCCGCGCCGCAGCGCCTCGACGATGTCGACGCCGAGCGCACTCGCGGCGGCCGGGGTCCACAGGCCGTCGGCCGTCGCCGTCTCGCCGGTCTGCACGTCGGCGTAGAGCACGGTGGTGCTGTCGGCCTGCACGCCCGCGGGGTCGCCCGTCACCACGCGCAGGCGCTGGCCGACGAACGCGCCGGCCGCGGCGACGATGCCGCATGCCACCGCTGTGCCGGCGCCTGCCGAGGGGCCGTAGGCGGGGTCGGCGAGCAGCTCTGCCGCGGGCCGCACGCTGCTGTCGGCGACGCACCGGCGGTCGCCGAGGCCCGAGCCCGCCGGCGACGGCGAGGGCGTGTAGGCGCTGCCGGATGCGACGACGCGGTCGGCGATCGCCGCGCGCACGGCCTGCTCCACCGCGGTGTTGAAGGCCGTGGTGGAGGGGCCTTCCGGCAGGAGGGCGGCCCGGACCTGGACGCCCACGGCGTCGTTGCGAAGCCGCAGCGCCACCAGGGCTGCCGCGAGCGGGCCGCCCGCACCGGCGTCGATCTCGGGAACGGGCGCCGTCGTGTGCACGACGGCCGCGGGCCATGTCGGCGGCGTCCAGCCGGCGCGCGACGCCGGCGCACAGGCCGACAGCGCCAGCGTCAGCACTGTCACGACCGCGAGCGACCAGCGCGCCCTCGCCCTCATCGCCGGATGCCTTCCAGCAGGTCGCCGATGGCGGCGCGGTAGTCCGCGGACGCACCGCCCTCGGGCGCGCTCACCTCGGCCACCACGCGGACGCTGGGCGCAGCATCCGCCTCACCGACACCGGCCAGGAGACGCCCGTCGTCGAGGTCGGCGTGCACGGCGGTGAGGCCCGACGCGAGCAGCTCGACACGCTGCGGGCCGTGAACCGGCGTCGAGCCGACGATGGCGGCCGGTGTCTCGTCGAGCGCATCCAGCCGGGCCCGCAGGGCGCCGTCGGGGGTGCGCACGGTGATCGCGCCGCCGGAGTCGCGCGTGATCAGCCAGTCGACGGGAACGACGACGGCGGCTTCGCCGAGCGAGGTCTCGGTGACGCCGTCCGAAACCTCGCTCGACAGGTTGGCGATCACGGGAGGCACAGCGGCGGCGACGGCGAGGGCGACCCCCACGATCAGCAGCGCTGCCGCCGCGCACGCCAGAGCGAGCTCCCACCGGCGCACGGCGGAACGGACGCGCGCTTCCCCATCCACGCTCGGCCCCCTAACGGGGCCGATTCTAGAGCCGGAGGGCCGCCGAGCGCCTCAGCATCGCCTCAATGTCGTGCGATCAGTTCCGTGTCGTGCGATCAGCGGTCGTGGGGCTCGAGCACGAAGATCGCGATCTGCCGGTCGGTGCGCTTCTGGTAGTTGTCGTAGTCGGGCCAGACGCCGGCCGCCCGCGCCCACCACTCGGCCCGTTCCGGGCCGGTCAGCTCTCGCGCGGAGTAGTCGCGCCGGACGTCGCCGTCCTGCAGCTCGACGTGCGGCTGGCGGCGCATGTTCGCAGCCCACTTGGGCTCGTCGGGCGCCCCGCCCTTCGAGGCGACGACGGCGTACCGCCCGTCGTGCTCGACCCGCATGAGGGCGGTCTTGCGCAGTGCGCCCGTCTTCGCACCGACCGTGGTCAGCACGATGATCGGCACGCCGCGCAGCGTGTTCGCCTTCTCCCCGTTCGAGGACTCGAACGTCTCGGCCTGCTTGCGGGCCCAGTCCGACGTGGACGGCTTGTACTCTCCAGTCAACGGCATTGCCCCAGCGTACGGCCGCCGCGACCCGTGCCGGGTCGCGGCCGACGTGCGGCGCACCGGGAACGCGCGTCGATCGCCGGGGCGGGAAAGCCGGAGGGCGGATGCCGCAGCCTGCGCTGCAGCATCCGCCCTCGGGAATTCCGGGGTCAGAGGCCCTGGATGATCTCGCGCATGAGCGCAGCGGTCTCGGACGGCGTCTTTCCGACCTTGACGCCGGCGGCCTCGAGGGCTTCCTTCTTGGCCTGCGCCGTGCCCGCCGAGCCCGACACGATGGCGCCGGCGTGGCCCATGGTCTTGCCCTCGGGCGCGGTGAACCCGGCGACGTAGCCGACGACCGGCTTGGTGACGTTCGCCTTGATGAAGTCCGCCGCCCGCTCTTCGGCGTCGCCGCCGATCTCGCCGATCATGACGATCGCCTTCGTCTCGGGGTCGGCCTCGAACGCCGCGAGCGCGTCGATGTGGGTGGTGCCGATGATCGGGTCGCCGCCGATGCCGATGGCCGTCGAGAAGCCGATCTCGCGCAGCTCGTACATCATCTGGTACGTGAGGGTGCCCGACTTCGACACCAGGCCGATCGGCCCCTTGCCGGTGATGTTGGCGGGGGTGATGCCGACCAGCGACTCGCCCGGGGTGATGATGCCGGGGCAGTTCGGGCCGATGATGCGGGTCTTGTTCCCCTTGGACTGCGCGTACGCCCACGCCTCGGCGGTGTCGCCGACGGGCACGCCCTCGGTGATCACGACGAGCAGCGGGATCTCGGCGTCGATGGCCTCGACCATCGCGCTCTTGGTGAACGCCGGGGGCACGAACGCGATCGAGACGTCGGCGCCGGTGGCGTCGATGGCCTCCTGCACGGAGGCGAAGACGGGGAGCTCCACCGGGTTGCCGTCGGCGTCGGTGTGCAGCACGGTCGTGCCGGCCTTGCGGGCGTTCACACCGCCGACGACCTGCGTGCCGGCCTTGAGCATGAGCGCGGTGTGCTTGGTGCCCTCGCCGCCGGTGATGCCCTGGACGATGACCTTGGAATCCTTGTTGAGGAAGATCGACATTTCTCTAGTCCTTATCCGGATGTCTCGGGGCTCAGGCGGCCTGGTCGGCGAGCGCGGCGGCCTTGTCGGCGCCCTCGTCCATGGTCTCGGCCAGGGTCACGAGCGGGTGGTTGGCGTCGCGGAGGATCGCGCGGCCCTCGTCGACCTTGTTGCCGTCCAGGCGCACGACCAGCGGCTTGGACGCCGACGAGCCCAGCTCGGCCAGCGCGCCGACGATGCCCTTGGCGACCGCGTCGCACGCGGTGATGCCGCCGAACACGTTCACGAACACGGACTTGACCTGCGGGTCGCCCAGGATGACGTCGAGGCCCGCGGCCATGACCTCGGCCGAGGCGCCGCCGCCGATGTCGAGGAAGTTGGCGGGCTTCACGCCGCCGTGGTTGTCGCCGGCGTAGGCGACGACGTCGAGCGTCGACATCACGAGGCCCGCACCGTTGCCGATGACGCCGACCTCGCCGTCGAGCTTGACGTAGTTGAGGTCGTTGGCCTTCGCCTTGGCCTCGAGCGGGTCGGCGGCGTCCTTGTCTTCCAGCAGCGCATGCGCGGGGTGACGGAAGTCGGCGTTCTCGTCGAGCGACACCTTGCCGTCGAGGGCGATGATGTCGCCCTCCTCGGTCAGCACGAGCGGGTTGACCTCGACGAGCGTCGCGTCCTCACTCTTGTAGACGTTGTAGAGCTTGACGAAGACGTCGCTCACCTTGTCGACGAGGTCGGCGGAGAAGCCGGCTGCCTCGGCGATCTCGACGGCCTTCGCCTTGTCGATGCCGGTTCCGGGGTTGACGTCGATGCGCGCAAGGGCCTCGGGACGCTCGACGGCGAGCTCCTCGATCTCCATTCCGCCCTCGACGCTCGCGAGCGAGAGGTACGAGCGGTTGGCGCGGTCGAGCAGCACCGAGAAGTAGTACTCCTTGTCGATGCGGGCGCCCTGGGCGACCATGACGCGCTTGACGACGTGGCCCTTGATGTCGAGGCCGAGGATGGCCTTCGCGGCCTCGTAGGCCTCATCCGGCGTCTTGGCGACCTTCACGCCACCGGCCTTGCCGCGACCGCCGGTCTTGACCTGCGCCTTGACGACGACGACACCGCCGATCTTCTCGGCCGCGGCCCGCACCTCCTCCGGCGTGTCCGCGACGATGCCGGCGAGCACCGGCACCTCGTACTTCTCGAAAAGGTCTCGTGCCTGGTACTCGTACAGATCCACAGTGATTTCCTTCGCAGGTGGCGAATGGGGGTGGGGATGACGCGAAAAGCGTCTCGACGTCGAGATATCGACCAGTCCCCCAGCCTACTACCGGTCGCCGTCCGGTTCTGACCGCAGCGACGCGCCGGGCTCATGCTCGATCTCTTCGCCGGGCACACGCGGCAGTCGCTGGAGGTCGGAGAGGGCGGGACCTTCGATGCGGCATCCGTCCGCGGTGAACCGCGACGCGTGCAGGGGGCAGTCCCAGGTGAGTTCGGCGTCGTTCCACCGCAGCACGCCGCCCAGGTGCGGGCAGACGGCGCTGACCGCACGGGTGCGGCCTTCGACCGTCGAGATCCCCACGGGATGCCCGCCGCGGCTCGCGACGACGCCCTCTCCTTCCACGGGGCGGGGCACCGGGGTGGGAACGGCTTGCGCGCCGATCCATCCGGATGCCGCCTCCCAGCCGACTCGGAAGTTCTCGACGCCGCCGCGCGCGAGGTCGGCGGGCACGGTGAAGCGGGTCGAGATGACGTTCATCCAGTCGGGGCGCAGGCGCCGGGGCACGCGCGTGATCTCGGCAGTGAGCCGCAGCGCGGCGGCGGGCGCGTTGGAGAGCCCCCACTTGGCGTAGCCGGTGGCGAACCGGATGCGGCCCAGCCCTCGCGGCATCGCGCCGACGAACGGCATGAGATCGTGCGACTCGTAGTCCTGGGCCGACCACCATGCCACGGGCTCCGCTCCGGGGAAGTGATGCCGTGTCCACGACACGAGCCCGTTGACCGCCGCACGGGGGGAGGCTGCACGCCCCACCGGGAAGCCGTTCCCCGCGACGATCAGCTGCGCGGCGTCGGCCGGACCGTCCGCGGGCGTGACGGAGCGCACCGACTTCGTCTCGCCGTCGACGGCCAGATACAGCCCTTCCGGCAGCGGCCCGTCGGTCGTGAAGGCCACGCACGACGACCGCAACCCCCGCACCTTCGTGAAGTACAGGCCACGATCGGTGATGGGCATCGCGGTCGCCAGCACCACCTGACCGGCGGACGCGTAGCCGGCCGTCGTCTCCACGGCCGCCGTGGGAACCGCGTGCACGCGGGTGACGCGCACACCGGTGTGGAGCACACCTCCTTCCCGCAGGAACGCCTGCGCGAGCGCGACGGCGATGCGCTGGGGATCGATCGCCACCTGACCGTCGAGGGCGACGGCGTCGACGATCGGGAACGGCGACTGCGCGAGCTGATCGGGCTCGACGCGCCGCACGTGCAGTCCCGCCTCCAGCGCCGCCCGCAGCTCGGCGTCGATGTCGTCCACGCCACCGGGCGTCTGCGCGTACGAATAGGCCGCGCGGCGCGAGAACGGCACCCCGAGCTCTTCCGCCGTCGCGGTCAGCCACTCCATGCCCTCGAGGTTCGCCTCCGCGTACGCACGCGTCAGCGGGGCCGAATGGTGGCGACGAAGCGACGAGAGCACCGCGCCCTGCAGCACCGTCAGCTTGCCGGTGTTCGCCCCGGACGCACGGCCTGCGACCTCGCCGGCCTCGACGATCGCGACATCCAGTCCTTCGCGACGCAGCATCAGCGCGGTGGCGAGACCCGTGAGCCCCGCACCCACGACCAGCACGTCGCGACGACATCCGGGTTCGAACGGGCTCCCGACGACCGGCTCCGCCCCCAGCTTCCAGATCGGCGTCATCACCCCAGTGAACCCGCCAGGCGCGGCGCTGTCGACCCGCTTGACACCATGCGGGGGCGACGCCGCCACGGCGCCGGTGCGGCGCGGGTGCGGCGCGGGTGCGGCGCGCCCACTTATGCCCGCGCCGCGCGGTCGCGCGGACTAGGCTCTCCCCCGAGATGTCCGACACCGCCACCTCCGCCGCTCAGGCCGCCTCCCGCGCCGCCGTCGTCGCGGCCGCCCTCGAGCTGTTCGCCGAGCAGGGATTCGACCAGACCTCGGTGGAGCAGATCGCGCAGGCCGCCGGCGTCTCGCGCTCGACCTTCTTCCGGCAGTTCGGCGGCAAGGACGACGTCGTCTTCACCGACCACGAGGTGCTGCTCGACCGGCTCCGCGAGTTCCTGGGGCAGCCGCATCGCGATCCGTGGGCGGCCGTGTGCGAGGCATCCCTTCTCGTCTACTCCCACTTCGCGGCCGACCCCGAACTCGCCCGCCGGCGCTACGGCGTCGTGCGCGGGGTGCCCGCGCTGCGCGACCGCGAGATCGTGACCGTGTTCCGGTACGAGCGCCTGTTCGACGAGTACCTTCGGGCGTCCCTGCCCGGCCTCGACCCGCTCGACGCGGTCGGGTTCTCCGCCGTCGTCACCGCGGTCCACAACCACGTGCTCCGTCGCCTCATCCGCGGGCCCAAGAAGGTTCCGGTGTCGGTGCTGCGGGTCGCGCTCGACGACGTCCGTCGCCGTTTCGGCGTGCTCCCTGACGGCGAGGGCGATCCCGCTGCCGACCAGGTCGTCGTGGCGGTCTTCCCCCGCGCGATGCCCACCGCCGAAGTCGCCCGCCGACTGCGCGAGCGCCTCGACGACTGACCTCGGCGCGCCGAAGGATTTCCTTGCGGCAGCGGCGCGACCCGGCGGTATGTTCAACCCATGAGCGCCGTGGACACCTTCGCCGACACCCCCGCGAACTCCCCCTGGTTCACACAGGATGCCGATGCCGTCGTCGCCGCTCTGGGCAGCGACCGCGACCGCGGGCTGACCGCGGCCGACGCCGCACAGCGCCTCTCGGAGCGCGGTCCCAATGCGATCGCCGCCGAGAAGCCGCCCTCGACCTGGCAGGTCGCTCTCCAGCAACTGGCCGACCCCATGAACATCATGCTCGTGGCGGTGGCGATCATCAGCCTCTTCATCAACCAGGTGAGCGTCGGCATCCTCGTCGGCGCCCTGGTCGTGCTGAACATCGTGCTCGGCACCCGGCAGGAACTCAAGGCGAAGGCATCCGTCGACGCCCTCTCCAAGATGCAGATCCCCCAGGCCAAGGTCGTTCGCGACGGCACGCTCGTGCAGATCGACGCGACCACGCTCGTGCCGGGCGACATCGTCAACCTCGAGGCAGGCGACCTCGTTCCGGCCGACGGGCGCATCGTGCGCTCCGCGACGCTCGAGACGCAGGAGGCGGCCCTCACGGGCGAGAGCGCGCCCATTCCGAAGGACGCCGGCACCCTCGCCGATCCCGAGACGACCCTCGGCGACCGCACCGACATGGTCTTCCAGAACACGCAGGTCACGCGCGGAACGGCGACGGTCGTCATCACCGACACCGGCATGCAGACGCAGATGGGGCAGATCGCCTCGATGCTCTCCGCCGTCAAGCCGGCCAAGTCGCCGCTGCAGCGCGAGCTCGACTCCCTCACCGGCGTCCTCGGCTGGATCGCCTGGGGCGCAGTCGCCGTGATCATCGTGACGGGCCTCCTGCGCGGCCAGGAGATCGCGTCGGTGATCCTGCTCGGCATCTCGATGGCGATCTCGGCCATCCCGACCGGCATGCCCTCGTTCGTGCAGGCGATGCTCTCGTACGGCTCGCGGCAGCTGGCCGAGCACAAGGCCGTGGTGAAGAACCTGACGGATGTCGAGACGCTGGGCGCGACGAGCGCCATCAACTCCGACAAGACCGGCACGCTCACGATGAACGAGATGACGGTCGAGTCGCTGTACTACCGCGGCGAGTGGTTCGCGGTGGCCGGCAGCGGATACGAGAAGACCGGCGAGGTGCGCCACGTCGCCGGTCTGCCGGTGCCGCAGTTCCACCAGCTGGCGCTCGGGCTCACCCTCTGCAGCGACGCCACGGTGTCGGACGACGGCGTCGTCATCGGCGACCCGACGGAGGCCGCGCTGGTCGTGCTCGCCGCCAAGCTCGGCGCGGACGCGGAGCTCACGCGCGCCAAGCTCCCCCGCATCGCGGAGGTCCCCTTCGACTCCGCCTACAAGTTCATGGCGACCTTCCACCGGATCCCGGTGGAGGGCGTGGAGACGCTGGTCGGCTACGTCAAGGGCGGCCCAGACGTCGTGCTCGACCGCTGCAGCAGCGTGGCGACGATGGACGGCGTCGTGCCCATCGCCGACCGCCGGGATGCGATCCTCGAGGCCAACCGCTCGCTCTCGGAGCAGGGCCTGCGCGTGCTCGCGTTCGCCTTCCGTCGCTACGACGCGAACGCGCCCGTCGCCGATGACCCGATGGCGGCTGTCGCAGACCTCACCTTCGTCGGACTCGTCGGCATCATCGACCCGCTCCGGCCCTCCTCGAAGGAGGCCGTGCGCATCGCGCGCGACGCGGGCATCGAGGTGCGCATGATCACGGGTGACCACGCCATCACGGCCGCCGCGATCGGCGCGAAGCTCGGCCTCGGCGAAGGCGCTGCCAGCGGCGCCGACATCCAGGCGATGAGCGACGACGAGGTGAAGGCGGCGCTCCCGCGCCTGCACATGTTCGGCCGCGTCACCCCGGAAGACAAGCTGCGCCTCGCCCGGCTCATGCAGGAGCAGGGCGCCGTCGTCGCGATGACCGGCGATGCCGTGAACGACGCCGCGGCCCTCAAGCAGGCCGACATCGGCGTTGCGATGGGCTCCGGCAGCGATGTGACGAAGCAGGCGGGGAAGATGATCCTCGTCGACGACAACTTCGGCACCCTCGTGACCGCCGTCCGGCTCGGACGCGCGATCTACGAGAAGATCGTCAGCTACGTGCGCTTCCAGATGTCGCAGCTGTTCTCCCTCGTGCTGCTGTTCCTCGTCGCGAGCATCTTCGACATCAACGACGGCGTGCCTCTGACGCCCATCATGGTGCTGTTCCTGAACTTCTTCGTCGCGATCTTCCCGGTGATCGTGATCCTGCTCGACCCGGTGCCCGACGGCATCATGCTGAAGCCGCCGCGCGACCCGAAGAAGACGATCGCCAACCCCGGCGCCGTGACCCTCTGGTTCATCTACGGCGGGCTGATCTTCATCACCACCCTGGTTCCGCTGCTCATCTATCCCGACCTCCTGAGCTCGACCAAGCCCAACGTGCCGGTCACCATGGCGTTCGTCGTCTGTGCGCTCGGCTCGATCTTCGGCGGCCTCGTCATGCGGCGCGACCCCGAGTCGGGCCTCGCGGCGCCGATCCTCGACGCGGTGAAGTGGCTCTCGATCCCGCTCGTGCTCACCGTCGCCGCCGTGGAGGTCGGGTTCATGCAGCGGCTCATCGGCACCACCAGCCTGTCGGGCGGCGAATGGGTCACCGCCCTCGGACTGGCGCTCCTCGTGCCGGTGTTCATCGAACTCGAGAAGTGGATCCGCCGGGCGCGGCTCCGTCGTCGCGCGACGGCCGGCTGAACCGCATGAAGATCACGGGAGCAGTGCTCGAGGTGTCGGGCGCCGAGCCGCCGTTCGCCCGGACACGGCCCTTCACCGTCGGCGAGCTCGAGCTCGACCCGCCGCAGGCCGGCGAGCTGCTGGTGCGCATCGAGGCTGCGGGCGTCTGCCACTCGGACCTCAGCGTCGTGGACGGCAACCGCGTGCGGCCGATGCCCATGCTGCTCGGCCACGAGGCGGCGGGCATCGTCGAGCAGGTCGGTGAGGGCGTGGACGACCTCGCGCCCGGCGACCGTGTCGTGATGACGTTCCTCCCCCGCTGCGGCGAGTGCGACGGATGCCGCACCGACGGGCGGCTGCCGTGTGAACGGGGGACTGCGGCCAACAACGCGGGAACGCTGCTGGGTGGCGGCATCCGTCTCCACCGTTCCGCGGCGGGGATCCAGGAGGTGCACCACCACCTCGGCGTCTCGGCGTTCGCGACGCACGCCGTCGTGAGCCGCGCGTCGGTCGTTCCCGTGGACGCCGACGTGCCCGGCGAGATCGCGGCGCTCCTGGGCTGCGCGGTGCTCACCGGCGGCGGGGCCGTCATCAATGCCGGGCGGCCGGCCCCCGGCGAACGCGTCGTGGTGGTCGGGCTGGGCGGCGTCGGCATGGCGGCACTCCTCGTCGCGCTGGCGCTCGGTCACGAGGTCATCGGCGTCGACATGGTTCCCGGCAAGCTCGACTACGCGCTCTCCTGCGGGGCGACGGATGCCGTGACACCGGCGGATGCCGTGGACCGCGGCATCCGTGCTCCCGTCGTCGTGGAGGCCGCAGGCGCGGCGCGAGCCTTCGAGACGGCCGTCGCGCTCACGGCTCCCGGCGGCACGACGGTCACGGTCGGACTGCCGGCGCCGGACGCCCGCGCCGGCGTGTCGCCGCTGCTGCTCACCGCCGAGGCGCGCACGATCGTCGGCAGCTATCTCGGCTCCGCGGTGCCGAGCCGCGACATCCCCCGGTACGTCGAACTCTGGCGGTCCGGGCGCCTCCCGCTGGAACGCCTGGTCTCGTCGCGCATCCGGCTCGACGACCTCGACGGGGCGATGGACCGGCTGGCCGCGGGCGGGGAGCTGCGCCAGCTCATCGCCTTCGACGGCGGCCCCGCCTGACGCCTGCCCGGATTCACCGGAGGGTGTCACGCACCGCCGGGGTGAGCGCCCGCGCAAGCTCGCGGGCGAGGAAGCCGAGGCCGGGGTCGTCGGTGAGGCGGTCGCCGGCACGGGCGTGGGCCCAGGCACCCCACACCGCAGCCCGCTCGGGCTCCACGCCGCGGGCCGCGAAACCGGCGATCGCGCCCGCCAGCACGTCTCCGCTGCCGGACGTGCCCAGCCCGCCCCCGCCGCCGGGGACGCGCCACGCACGGCCGTCGGGATGTGCGACCAGGCCGTAGCAGTTCACGACCGCACGCCACGTGCGGGCGATCTCGCGGATGTCGGCGGCATCGTCGTCGCCCAGCGGCCGCCCGAGCAGGATGCCCGCCTCGTCCTTGTTCGGGCTGAGGAGAAGATCGTCGGCCAGCTCGGCGCGGTCGACCTCGGGCAGCACGCCGAGCGCGAAGGCATCCAGGACGATGCGGCGCGCTCCCGTCCGCGCGACGGCGAGCAGCGTCGCACGCGTCTTCTCGGGGTCGTCGAAGCCCGGCCCGACCAGCACGGCGTCAGCGGACGCCAGCCGCTCGGCGAGGGTCTTGCCGAAGTCCTTCCCCGCGTGCTTCGGCAGAGCGAGCACCCCGGCCTCAGGCAGTGCCACTCCGGCCTGCGGCGCGAGCGAGCGCGGCACACCCAGTGCGACGCGGCCAGCGCCCACCCGCAGAGCGGCCTCACCGGCGAGGAGCACCGCACCCGGCGACCGGCGCGACCCGCCGACCACGATCACATCGCCGCGGGCCTTCTTCGACTCGCCGGGACTCGGCAGGCCCCACGCCCGCAGCAGCGCGGGGGTGACGGCCTCAACTCGGCTCGACATCGGGATCTCCCGGGTGGGCGGTGACGTCGGCGCCCTCGCGGCGGAGGTGCTGCACATCCGAGAAGACCGCGAGCTCCCAGCCCGCCTCGCTCCGGACGAGCCGCGTCACGGAGGCATTGAGCACGGTGTGGTCGGCGGCGAAGGCGAGGAGCTCTTCCTCTCCCATGGGCAGCAGGATGTAAAGCACGAGCATCACGACCGCGTCGTGCGCGACGAGCAGCGCCCTCTCGGCGGGACCGTTCGCCACGTCGCGAAGGAACGACCGCAGGCGCAGGGCCACGTCGGCCCACGACTCCCCGCCCGGCGGCCGGTGGTAGAACTTGCCGAGGTGCTGGCGACGAGCCATCTCCTCCGGATGCAGCTTGGCGACGCCCCGCCGGGTGAGCAGGTCGAGGATGCCGAGCTCGCGGTCGCGCAGCCGCTCGTCGACGACGACCGCGGCATCCTGTCCACGCTCGCCCAGCGCGAGGGTCAGCGTCTCGCGGGCTCGCACGTAGGGCGAGACCCAGAAGCCGTCGATCTCGTCGAGGTGCGCGGCCAGCCACTCCCCGAGGGCTGCCGCCTGGTCGCGGCCGGTATCGGAGAGCGGAACGTCGGCGTCGCGGGGATCGAGCGGGATGACGTCGAGGCCTTCGACCTCCGCCCGCGTCGCCGCCACGTTGCCGATGCTCTCGCCGTGTCGTGCGAGCCAGAGCTCGTTCAGTGCCATGGCCTCAGGCTAGGAATCCGCGCGCGCCCACGCCTAGTGCTTGACACACGCTCGCAAGCCTGCTCACGAGCATGCCGTGCGCGGTACATGACACTGAGTACTATGGGCGGTGGGATTCAGTTCCAGCCGGTTCAGGATCCCGCACCACCCGCCCCATGCCTCAGGAGTCCTGATCGTGACCGACTTCGAGCCCCGCCCCGGCCAGCGCGTCGAGGCTTACGACGTCACCACCCGCCGCGGCACCGACTACTACGCCGTGTTCGCCGACATCCCGGCGGCCGACCGTGAGGCGTGGGAGCGTGCGCAGGCGTACATCGACGAGGTCGGCACGCGCATGCAGGACGCGTGGGACACCGGCGGGTATCCGCTCGACATCGCCATGCGCGCCGGCGAGCTCGACCTCTTCAACGACGGCATCGTCCACCCGCAGCTCACCCCGTTCTCGCCGCTCGCCGCCGGCCTCGTGAACATGGAGATCTCCCGCGGCGACGGATCCCTCGGCACCGTGCTCGCGGTGCAGGGCGGCCTGGCGCTGCGCACGCTGGCGCTGTTCGGCAGCGACGAGCAGCAGGCGCGGTGGCTGGTGCCCGTCGCGCGCGGCGAGGTCGCAGCATCCTTCGCCCTCACCGAACCCGACCACGGATCGGACTCGGTCTCCCTCGAGACCGTCGCCCGCTGGGAGCCTTCGACAGGCTCAGCGACCGGCGGGTGGGTGATCGACGGCACCAAGAAGTGGATCGGCAACGGCGCCTCGGGCGGCATCACGTTCGTGTGGGCACGCGTGGACCGCCCCGGTGACGAGCATCACGGCGCGGTGCGCTGCTTCCTCGTCGAACAGGAGACCCCGGGCTACACGGGCACGGTGATCGCCCGCAAAGCGTCGCTGCGCGGCATCCACCAGGCTCATATCGTCCTCGACGGGGTGAAGGTCCCGTCCGACGCGGTGCTTCCCGGCACGAAGAGCTTCAAGGACGCCTCGGTCGTGCTCTACTCGACCCGGTCGGGCGTCGCATGGTCGGCCCTCGGCCATGCCACCGCCTGCTTCGAGGCGGCGCTCGCCTACTCGCAGCAGCGCATCCAGTTCGGCAAGCCGCTCGCGAAGTTCCAGATGGTGCAGGAGCGGCTCGCGAACATGCTCGAGGAGCTCACCGCGATGCAGCTCTACTGCCGGTGGATGGCCGACCTCGAGGAGCGCGGCGAGCTCCGCCCCACGCAGGCGTCGCTGGCGAAGTACCACAACACCCGCGCCGCGCGCCGCATCGCCTCGACCGCCCGCGACATGCTCGGCGGCAACGGCATCCTGCTCGAGTACGGGGTCATGCAGCACATGGCCGACATCGAGGCTATCCACACCTACGAGGGCACCGAGAGCGTGCAGGCGCTGCTCATCGGTCGGGACATCACCGGGATGAGCGCGTTCGCGTAGCCCGAGCGAGGCCGTCGCGCAACCCGCCGCGATTCGGCGCCGTGGCCCCCTAGCCTCGGGCGCATGGGACTGTTCGGGAACGATCCTCAGCGCGTGGTCATCGAATCGCACGACGTCGAGCCGGTGGCGACGCGGGCGCCGTGGAGCCTGTGGGCCGACGGGTTCGGCAGGCTCGGCATCCGCGCCATCCAGATCATCATCGTGGTGGTGGTGGCCGCCGGGATCGTCTTCGCGATCCAGTACCTGACACTGGTGACCATCCCCCTGACGATCGCGCTGATCCTCGCGTGCGCCTTCGCGCCGGTGATGGGATGGATGCGGCGGCGCGGGGTGCCCCCGCTGCTCGCGACGCTCATCACGCTGTTCACCATCACCGCGCTGCTGGCCGCGGTCGGCTGGCTCATCGTGTGGGCCGTGCGCGACCAGTGGGACGAGCTGTCCGCGCAGGCGGTCGACGGCGGCCAGGCGGTGATCTCGTGGGTGCAGACGCTGCCCTTCGCCCCGTCCCAGGACCAGCTGGACGAGTGGCTCGCCTCGGTGACCGACTTCGTCACGAGCTCCCAATTCGGCTCCGGGGCGCTTCGCGGGGTGAGCGCGGTGGCCAACTTCGTCACCGGATTCGTGCTGATGGTGACGATCCTCTTCTTCTTCCTGAAGGACGGGCCGCAGATGTGGGAGTTCCTGCTGCGCCCCTTCCGCGGAAGCGACTACTCGCGAGCCCGCCGGATCGGCGACAAGACGGTCGGCGTGCTGGGCTCGTACATGCGCGGAACCGCGACCGTCGCCCTCGTGGACGCCGTCGGAATCCTCATCGGCCTCCTGATCCTCGGCGTGCCGCTGGCGATCCCGCTGGCGGTGCTGACCTTCCTGCTGGCGTTCATCCCCATCGTGGGAGCCACGGTCGCCGGCATCATCGCCGCGCTCGTCGCCCTGGTGGCCAACGGCTGGGTCAACGCGCTGCTGGTCGTCGGAGTGGTCGTGCTGGTGAACCAGCTGGAGGGCAACTTCCTCCAGCCGTTCCTCATGGGCCGGTCGATGAAGCTGCACGCCTTCGTCATCCTGGTCGCTCTGACCATCGGAACCGTGCTGGGCGGCATCGTCGGGGCCGTTCTGGCGGTGCCGATCGCGGCCGCCGCGTGGGGGGCGGTGCAGGTGTGGGACGGGCCGGATCTGCCGGCGCGCTGGGCGCGGCCGAAGCGACCTCTGCCGGAATGAAGCGGGGTCGAGCGGGGGCTCTGAGCCGGGTCTGGTTCGCATCCCGCCTAAGGCGGTGGCCGGCCGCCTAAGGTACCCGGGCGCCCCAAGACACGGCGATCGCCCGATGAGGAGCGCCCGCCTTAGCGAGGAACGTCGTACCTGTCAGCAGATCGGAACCGCCCGGTTCCGCCCGAGACAGGAGACACCCATGAACGACCTGACCTTCGTCGGCACCATCGTCGCCCGGCAGCGCGAAGCCGACCTCGTTCGCGAGATCGAGCTCATGCGCTCGCACCGGGAGCACGGCGCGACCCTCGCGCGGCCCCACGGGCGGCGGCTCGGGGAATGGTTCCGGACCGCGATCGCCCGGACGCGCCCGCGGGGCGTCGTCGCCGCCTGACCGGGTGCGGGTGTCGGCGGACCACGGCAGGATGGTGCGCATGCCGTACGAGATCCCCGCGCCGATGCTCGCGAAGTCCGTGCCCGAGGTGCCCGACCCCGCGAAGGTGCCGGGTGGGCTCGGCTATGAGCCCAAGTGGGACGGGTTCCGCGCGCTGATCTCGTGGGACGGTGAGCGCGTCGAGATCGGCTCGCGGGGCGCGAAGCCCCTCACCCGCTACTTCCCGGAGCTGGTCGAGGCGTTCGCCCGCCTGCTGCCCGAGCCCTGCCTCCTCGACGGCGAGATCGTCGTGCCGATCGACCGCGGCGGGCGGCGACGGCTGGACTGGGAGTCGCTGTCGCAGCGCATCCACCCCGCGGCATCCCGGGTCAACATGCTCGCCGAGCAGACGCCCGCCATGTTCATCGCTTTCGACCTGCTCGCCGTCGGCGACCGCGACCTGCAGAACGAGCCGTTCGGGGTGCGGCGTGCGGCACTCGTCGAGCTGCTGCGCGATGTGCCCGACCCGGTCCACGTCACCCGCACGACCGACGACGCCGACCTCGCCCGCCGCTGGCTCGCAGAGTTCGAGGGCGCCGGGCTCGACGGTGTCGTCGCCAAGCCGCTCGAGCAGCCGTATGCGCCGAACAAGCGCACGATGTTCAAGATCAAGCACGCCCGGACGGCCGACGTCGTGGCGCTGGGCTACCGCATCCACAAGTCGGGCGCGGGCGTCGGATCACTGCTGGTCGGCCTGTACGGCGAGGACGGCACCCTCTATCCGGTGGGCGGCGTGGCGGCCTGGAGCAACGCCAAGCGGCTGGAGCTCATCGACGAGCTCGCGCCCCTCGTGCAGCGCGATGCCGGCGGCGAGGTGCTGCGCGGTGAGGGTGAGCCGTCTCGGTTCCAGTCCGGCCGCGCGGACTCCTCGTTCGTGAAGCTGCGCCCCGAGCGCGTGCTCGAAGTGAGGTACGACCAGCTCGAAGGCTGGCGCTTCCGCCACACGGTGCAGTTCGAGCGGTGGCGCCCCGACCGCGACCCGCGCTCGTGCACCTACGAGCAGCTCGAGGTCGTCGCCGCCTACGACCTCGCAGACGTCCTGGTCTGAAACGCGCTCAGGCCTCGGGCTTGGGCCAGTTCTCGGGGTTGATGCGGCTCGGCTGCACGCGCGGCGGCTCGCCCGGCATCTTGGGGAAGTCGGGCGGAAACGGCAGCTCTCCGAGCCCGTCTTCGAGGTCGCGCCGCCACCACTCCAGCAGGGTGTCGATGCGCCCGCGCTGGGCGAGCAGATCGGCCCAGGGGTCGCCCACGTCGGCGAGCCGCTGAGGCACGGTGCGCACCGTGAACGCGGCCGGGTCGACGCCGGCCGCGAGCTCGTCCCACGTCAGCGGCGTCGAGACGGTGGCGCCCGGCAGCGCACGCGGACTGTAGGCTCCGGCCATCGTGCGGTCGCGGTTGGCCTGGTTGAAGTCGATGAAGATGCGCTCGCCCCGCTCCTCCTTCCACCAGTTCATCGTCACCTTGTCGGGCTGCCGTCGCTCGAGCTCGCGCCCCGCAGCGATGACGGCATGACGCACGTCGAGGAACTCCCACTCCGGCTCGATGGGACAGAAGACATGGATGCCGCGATTGCCGCTCGTCTTCAGAAACGCCGTGAGACCCGCCTCGGCGAGAACGTCGCGCATCGCCGGGGCGACGGCGGCAGCATCCCTGAAGTCCGTTCCCGGCTGCGGGTCGAGGTCTATGCGCAGCTCCACCGGGTTATCGGTGTTGCCCGTCAGCGAAGCCCACGGGTGGAAGACGATCGTGTTCATCTGCACGGCCCACACGGCCGCGGCGATCTCGGTGAGGATGATCTGCGGATGCCGCCGCCCGCTGTTGTAGGTCACCGTCTGGGATTCGACGAACGGCGGAGCGCCCTTCGGCGGGTTCTTCGAATAGAACCGCTCGCCGTCGACGCCGTCGGGGAACCGCTCCAGCGACACCGGCCGATCGCCGTTCGCCGCGAGGAACGGGCCGGACACCGCGATGAGGTATTCGGCGAGCTCGCGCTTCGTGATGCCGAGCTCCGGCCAGATCACGCGATCGGGGTTCGAGATGCCCACCTCGCGATCGCCGTCGGGGCCGGGCACGGTCAGGGTGATGCGCGGGGACGCCATGGATCAGACGCTATCGGGGAGGGGCGACATCCGTCACCCCGCGAGGACCACCTCGCCCGCGGGTCAGCCCTCCGCCGCCAGGGCCAGAAGAGGAGCGAGGTCCTCGCGCGTGAGGCGGATCCACGGCCCTGCCGGGTCGATGACCAGGCCCGTGATCGCCTCGTCCGACCGCAGGGCGCGGCCCAGCTGTGCGCCGGTGATGGGTGCGGCGTTGTCGCTGCGCCCCATGACGGCGACCTCGAGCGGGTGCGAGTAGACCTCGATGAATCGCGTGCCGTCGGTTCCGCGGCTCTCGGCCAGGCCCGGCACTCCCCCTTCGGACTTGCCGACGGCCACCCAGAGCGGAACGCGGGTGAGCGCCTCCGCCACCTTGCCCGCGATGTCGTCGGTGCGCTCGGCGGCCAGCAGCGTCTTCACGGTGAGCTGGGGATCCGCCTCGTCGACCGCGCGCTGCAGCAGCTCCTTGGGAAGGACGGCGCGCGACGGCGCCGACGCCGGGTCGACGATGATCCCGTCGTACGCGCTCGCGAACACGTGTCGCAGCACGGTCAGCACCGGCTGCCCCATGGCCGACGTGCCGGTATCGCCGTCGGCCCTGAGACTCGCCTGCAGCGCGGCGCCACTCGAGTACACGAGCGCGAAGGTGCGGTCGCCCGAGTTGGCGACGGCCAGCGGCAGTCCCTTGCCCTCGGCGAGCAGGGTGCGCGCGTCTCCCTTCACCCGCAGGAACACGTGCCCCTGCAGCAGCTGGCGCGTGACGTCGAGCAGCGTCTGCGCGGCGGGCCCGTCTCCGACGCGGCCGAGGGCCGCGCGCAGCAGCGCGTTGTCGCGCAGCCCCGGGACGGTCTCGGTCGCCTCCGGCGCGGTGCGCATCCACTCGCGGGTTCCGAGCCGGGGCTGCGGACCCGGCGGCACCGTCTCATCAGCCGCCGGCTCGCGAGGCGCTGACGGCTGCGGCGCCGGGGGCACAACTCCGAGTCCGCCGTAAGACGAGACGGAGATGGACACGGATGCCGCCTCCGCAGGGTCGATCGGGCGCTCCGTGTGCGCGGGTCCACTGCCCGCGGGTTCGGTCGCGGCAGGCGCGCCGGCGGCAGGTGCGCCGGCGGCAGCATCCGCCGCAGCGGCAGCCTCCGTGGGCGCCGACTCGTCGGGTTGCGGGTCGGGCGTCTGGTCGCCGGACTTCTTCGGACGGCGCGAGAACAAAGCCATTGTGCGAGCCTAACCCGCGCTCCTCGGGGCGATCGCCCGCCCGTCCGCCTGAGACACGGGTGCCGACGCCTGACAAGATCGCCTCATGCCCGCGTGGGATCAGTACGGCGACATCGTCCTCGTCGCGCTGCTGGCCGGCGTCCCGGTCGGGGCCATCGTCACCCTCGCCCTCGGGCAGGGCCGGATCGACCGCGGGTGGGAGAGGCGCTGGGCGTGGCGCGCGAGTGTGGCCGAGGTCGCCATCGTCGTCGGCACGCTGCCCGGGCTGTGGATGCTCTTGGCCCCGCGCCACGGCGGCAGTCGCGTCGACCTGGTGCCGTTCCACGATCTCGTAGACCTGATGTCGGACTCCGACGCCGCCGCTCAGATCGTGGGCAACCTGCTCGCCTTCGCGGCCGTGGGCTTCTTCCTGCCCATCCGCCTGCGCCTCGCGCGGCCGGCGCTCGTTCCCCTCGCCATCGCGCTCATCGTCGCTGCGCTGTCGCTGACCATCGAGGTGCTGCAGTTCGTTCTCGACATCGGTCGGGTCGCATCGTTCGACGACATCATGCTCAACATCGCCGGGGCGGTCGTCGCCTGCGTCGCGTCGATCCGCTGGTGGCGATCGCGGCGCGGCCCGGCGTGAGCCGGGTCAGAGCTTGGTGATCGGGGCGATCTTGATCAGCAGCTTCTTCGGGCCCGCGGCATCGAACCGCACGTGCGCCACGCACTTCGCGCCTTCGCCGGTGACGGCATCCACTCGTCCTTCTCCGAAGTCGTCGTGACGGATGCGGTCACCCGGCGCCAGCTCGAGATCACCGTTGTCGCGCACCTTCGCCGGGATCCTGTTGGCGAACCGGTCGAGGTTGCCGGACGGCTCCCTGCGCGGCAGCGGCACGAGGTCGTCGCCGTACCGCTTGCCTGCGCCGGAGCCGCCGAAGCCGCCGCCGCGCCGCGCGTTGAGCGCGCGCGACTGCGTGCCGCCGCGCGAGTTGACGTCTCCCGGCGACTGGCGCCAGTGCAGCAGCTCCACGGGGATCTCCTGCAGGAACCGGCTCGGCATCGCCACCGTCACCTCGCCGAACTGGGCGCGGGTCATCGCGAGCGACAGGTAGAGGCGCTGGCGGGCGCGCGTGATGCCGACGTAGAAGAGGCGTCGCTCCTCGGCCGGACCGCCGGGCTCGTTCGCCGAGATGCGGTGCGGGATCAGGTCTTCTTCGACACCGGTCACGAAGACCGCGTCGTACTCGAGGCCCTTGGCCGTGTGCATGGTCATGAGCGACACCGAGCCCGAGGCGTCTTCGAGGTCGTCGGCATCCGACACGAGCGCGACCTCGGTGAGGAAGTCGAGGAGCGTGCCCTCGGGGTTGTTGCGCGCGAACTCGCGGGCGACCGCCACCATCTCGTCGAGGTTCTCGATGCGCGCTTCGTCCTGCGCGTCCTTGCTGGCGCGCAGCGCGTCGTAGTACCCGCTCTTGTTGAGGAGCAGCGAGAGCCCCTCGGCCACGGCGGTCGGCGGCGCCAGCTCGCCCGACGACGGGAGCATGATCTCGGATGCCTCGGCGAGCACCGCGTCGAGATGCGCGATGGCCGTCTGGATCTTGGGCCCGACACCGAGGTCGGACGCGTTGGCCAGCGCGTCGCGGAAAGTGATCTGCTGGTCGGCGGCATAGCGCGAGATCGTCTCGATCGTCACGTCGCCGATGCCGCGGCGCGGCCGGTTGATGATGCGGCGCATGGCCATCTCGTCGGCAGGGTTGGCGACGGCGACGAGGTACGCGAGGGCGTCCTTGATCTCGGCGCGCTCGTAGAACTTCGTGCCGCCCATGATCTTGTAGGGCAGGGCCGAGCGGATGAAGATCTCTTCCAGCGCACGCGACTGCGAGTTGGTGCGGTAGAAGACGGCGATCTGCGAATAGTCGACGCCGCCGCGGCGCAGGGCCTCGATCTCGTCGGCGACGAACTGGGCCTCGTCGTGCTGCGAGTAGCCGGTGAAGCCGACGATCTTCTCGCCCTCGCCGACGTCGGTCCACAGGCGCTTGTCTTTGCGGTCGAAGTTGTTGCTGATGACGGCGTTCGCGGCCGACAGGATGTTCTGCGTCGAGCGGTAGTTCTGCTCGAGCAGCACGACCTTGGCGCCGGGGAAGTCCTTCTCGAACTCGCTGATGTTGCGGATGTCGGCGCCGCGGAAAGCGTAGATCGACTGGTCGGAGTCGCCGACCACGGTGAGCGACGCGCCCGCCTTGTCGGGGTCGTCGGCCGGGTCGGCCTCGAAGATCATCATGCCGCCCGACGATGCGATGGGTCCGGCATCCGTGCCGATGGGCCGCGTCAGCTCGTGGATGAGCGCGTACTGGGCGTGATTGGTGTCCTGGTACTCGTCGACGAGCACGTGCCGGAACCGTCGGCGGTACACGTCGGCGACGTGCGGGAAGGCCCGGAAGAGGAACACCGTCTGCGCGATGAGGTCGTCGAAGTCGAACGCGTTCGCCCGCTGCAGCTCCCGCTGGTACGCGGCGAACAGCTCGACGAAGACCCGCTCGGCGGGGTCGCTCATGTTCGCGGTGCGGGCGTAGGACTCGGCATCGGCCAGCTCGTTCTTGAGGCGGGAGATCTTGCCCTGCGTGGCCGCGGGCGTGAGCCCGAACCGGTCGGCCTCGTGCTCTTTCACGAGGCGCTTGATGAGCGCGCGGGAGTCGCCCGAGTCGTAGATGGTGAACGACTTGGTGAACCCGAACTGCTCGGCCTCGCGGCGGAGGATGCGCACGCACGCGGAGTGGAAGGTCGAGATCCACATGCCGCGGGCGGAATCGCCGACCAGGTGCGCGACACGTTCACGCATCTCGCCGGCAGCCTTGTTGGTGAAGGTGATCGCGAGGATCTGGCTGGGCCATGCCTCGCGATTGCGCAGCAGCGAGGCGATGCGGCGCGTCAGCACGCTGGTCTTGCCCGACCCGGCGCCCGCGACGATGAGCAGCGCCTGGCCGCGATAGGTCACGGCTTCGCGCTGCTGCGGGTTGAGGCCGTCGAGCAGGTCGTCATCCGCCCGTGCCCCTGGGGCCTGCGGGCCGATGTCTCTGCCGACGATGATGGGGGTGCTGGCGTCCGTCATTGCCCGTCAAGTCTAGGCGCGCGCGCCGACACTCACGCCGTCGGGCCTGGACCTCCAAGGGATCAGGGGAGGTCGGATGCCGCATCCTTCAGCCGTCGGAGGGCGGGGGCCACCTCGGCCAGCTGTTCCTCGGCCGCGGCCTGGGCGAGCGCGGCGACCGTGTCGTAGGCGTCGGACCGCTCGCCGGCGCGGCTCGCCAGCGCCCCTTCGCGCTGGGCGTGGCGGGCGAGCAGCATGCCGTCGCGATGATCTCCGAGGGCGTCGTGCAGGTCGTCGCCGGCCTCGGCCAGCGCCTCGACCTTCTTGGTCCACAGCCCCGGGGCGGCTTCGGCGACCGCTTCTGCCACGTACTTCGCGCGACGCGCGGCCTTGCGGAGGTCGTGGTACCTCTCACCGGACTCGTCGAGATGGCGCCCCACTTTGAGTACGCGCTTCGTCTGGGACTGCAGCACATCCGACAGCACCGGGGCGGCCGCGCGGTCGGGCTCGACGACGATCAGGCCGTCGACGAACTCGCGCAGTTCCCGCTCCCTCTCCCGCGCCCGCGGGCTCTGCGCCAGCTCCACGAGGCGCGCGTGCGCCGCCGAGTACGCGTCGCGCTCGCTGTCGACCAGCCGACGAACCACAGCGAGGTCGTCGATGCCGGCCTGTGCGAGGGTCTCCTCCGCGACGGATGCGCGCACCTCGATGTCGCGGACGACTCCGAGCTCGCTCCCCCACTGGGCGAAGGCGACCCGCAGCCGCCGGGCCGATCGTGCATCGAGGGAGTCCTCGAAGCCGGCGAGCACGCTGCGCAACCGTCGCACCCGCACCCGGTGCTGGTGGACGCCGTCGGGCTCGTCGGCGAGCGCCGCCGCTGCCGTGGCCTCGATCTCGTCTGCCGCCTGCCGGACGATCAGCTCGAGCACCGTCCCGATCGTGAGGTCCTTCTCCGCACTGCCCACGCCCTGAGCCTATGGGCGGTCGGCCCCGCCGGCCGCGCCCCGCCGAGTGATCCGCGCGCTCGCGACTCGCCTCCGATGCGAGCACGGGGACGGATGCTGCGAGCCGAGCCCCTCCGGCACCCGCGTGCCGCCCTGCGGGCGCGGACTCCTCTCGATTTCGGAAACGCGTGCCGGGGGCGGGCATGTGGCGAAAACCGCAATGAACTTCCGGTTCACACGGCCCTGAGGGCCGGGGTGCGGCCCCTCCCTTCCGGATGCGCGCGACCCGCGGGGTGCCGGAGGCGGGCGTGCGCCCAAAGCCGCAATGAACTTCCGGTTCACACAGCATTGAGGACCTGGAGTGCGGGCCCGTCTCGCTTCCGATACGCGCCCCGACGGGTCCCAGGTCGAGCTGTGTGAACCGGAAGTTCATCGGCCTTCTGAGAGCATGCCGGCCGGAGCCGCGGCGCCCGGCGCGAGACCGCACAACAGCACCGCCGCGCGCCGCACCTCGGTGTTATCGCGTGTTCTCGCCACGTGCGCGAGAGACGGATGCCGCCCGGCGTCGCCACGGCAGCGCCAGCGCCACTCCCACAACGAGCAGCACGGCCCCGGCGCCGGCGGCGGCCCAGGGGGTGGCATCCGGGATCTCGAGATAGGTCGTGATTCCGAGGATGCGCGCGAGGCCCCACGGGAGGAGGCCCATCTCGTCGTTCCAGAGCGAGAGCGCAGTCTCCAGACCGACGAATCCCACTACCAGGGAAGGCACGAGCAGACCGCCGCCGACGGCCGCGAGCACCGAGCCGGTCGCGCGCCGCGCGCCCACCTGGGCCGACAGCGCCCAGCCGGCCGCGACGAAAACCCAGACGAAGAGCGCGAAGGCCACCGTGATGTACGCCGTGCGCAGCACGGGCTCGGTCCAGAAGGCGAACCAGTATCCGCCCGGGCCGGTGAACGACAGAGCGAAGAGCGTCACGATGCAGCGCAGCATCACCACGCCGCCGACGGCGGCGATCACGGGCCACGGGGACCGGTTCCACACGAACAGCCGCAGCACCAGGGCGAAGACCGCCCACGCGCCGATGATCACGGCAAGGTGCATCCACGACAGCAGCGACGTCTGCACCGCCCGCGTCGCCACCAGCAGCCCCACGGGCACGATGAGGAGCAGCCAGCGGTCGAGCTCGAGCATCCCGAGCGTCGACTCCCTGGCCCGCCACGGCCGCATCGACGCGATCCAGGTCGCTCGCGCCGCAGCCGCACCGGGCTTGGCGACCAGGCGCGTGCGGGCGGAGAGCATGCCGATCACGACCCAGGCGATCGCCAGCAGCAGCAGCCCGCGGGCGAGCCAGGCCATCGCGTCGTCGCGCGCGGCGCGCTCCACTCCGAGCTGCGCGGCGGTGAGGTTGAACGCCGGGTGATCGACGTTCCCCTCGTACTGGGAGAGGTGGCCAGCGGCCAGCTTCTCGAACGAGGTCCGGTCGGCATCCCACTGCCCGCGCGCGGCGGGCGAGAGCGTGTCGTGCCACTCCCCCTGGTGCAGGATCATCGCGCGGTACGCCTCGAGCAGGCGCAGGGTGTCGAGCTCGTAGTCGAGCGTGTCGAGGAACGCCGCCCGCATCTCGGGCGAGCGCCAGGTGGCGGCATCCGTCCCCGAAACGAGATCGCGCATCTGCTCGACCGACGCGACCGCGTCGGCACCGGAAGCGATGGCCGCCTCGATGCCGTCCGGCCCGCTGTCGCGCACGATGGAGTACAGCACGTCGAGCACCGCCGAGTCGCCCGTGAGGATGTCCCACTCGAAGATCCACATCATGGGCGGCGGCTCGAGGCCGATCGCGAAGACGCGCTCACCGGCGAACTGCGGCACGTACATGCCCTGCGCGATCGCATCGCGCGAGCGCGTCATCGCCTCGACGATGGCCTCGACCGTGGCCGGCTCTTCGGAGAAGTACGAGCGCGCCCACGCCGCCGTGACGCCGGCGACGTCCGCCTCGGGGTTCTGCGCCAACGCCGCCGCCAGCTGCGTGTTCAGCTCGTACAGCTGCCAGAATCCCGCCTTCAGGTACAGCGACATCGGTCCGGCACGCCAGGGGCCGCCGTCCTGGGTCCACACCCAGATGCCCTCGATGCGGTCGTTGTCGGCGAGCAGCTGCTGCAGCGCCCACTGGTACTGCGTGCCGAGGTCGTTGGGGAACGCGCCGAAGTTCTCGAACTCGCGCCGGCTCTGGAACTCCACGATGCGCCGCTGCTCGCCCTGCGCGAGCGTGTCGTTGAGCGGCAGCCACGTGTAGAAGTCGCCGAGGGTGTACTTCGTCGACACGATGAGGGCGGGCGAGTCCAGCCCGCCGAGCACCGCCTCGTACGACTCGCTGCTGGTGTGCATGTCGCCGACGGCGCCGACACCGACCGACCACGTGCGGAAGATCACTTCGCGATCGGATGCCTCGGCCTGCCCCGAGAACGCCTCGAGCATCGTGCGCACGGCGTCGACCGAGGTCACCTCGAGCGCGGAGTAGTAGTCCCAGCCCCCCACGTCATAGACAGGACCCGCCTCGCCGATGCGGATCAGCACGCCGTCGAGCGCGGGCGCCGCGTCGTAGAGCTCGTCGAGGCCTGCGGTGTAGACGTCCCACAGCTCGGGGTTCTCGGTGTCGAGCGAGCCGAAGCGGTCGGTCAGGTACTGCTCGAGCGGACCCGTGAGCGCGAGCATGTCGGTGCGGAGGAACACCTTCACGCCCAGCTCGTCGGCGCGCTCCCAGAACGGTGCGAAGGCCTCGCGCAGCGCGAGGGCCTTGTCGCGGTGGTCGTCGCCCTCGGCGTAGACGGGGCCGCCCGGGGCGTCGTCGAAGGTGACGAACTCCACGAACCCGGGGAACGCGACCGCGTTGAAGCCGTTGGCGAGTGAATGCCGGAGGAATCCGTCGAAGTCGTCGTAGGCCGCGGCGAGCGCCGTCTCGTCGATGTACGGCGCCTCCGGCAGGAAGACATCCGCGAAGGCCTTCGACGCGTGAGAGTAGTCGTCGCCGGACTCCCACTCGGCCGGATCGGGTATCACACCGACCGCGCCGAGATCGGTCATGCGCAGCGGCAGCTCAGACGCTTCGTGCGAGCCCACGAGGTCGGTGACGGGCTGCGCGGCGCGCACCTGCGCGGCGAGGTCGTAGAGGCCGCGAACGGCACCGGCCTCCGAGCGCGCGCTGATCCGCAGCGCGGCGGCGTCGCCGGCCAGTTCGTAGGCGTCGTCCGCGTCATCGGTCGCGACGAGGGTCGGGTCGATCCGCACCGTGAGTGCGGCTTCGCCGGATGTGACGGATGCTGCGGCCGCGGCATCCGTCAGCTCCTCGACCGCGACGTCCAGACGTTCGGTGCCGGGGGCGTCGATCGCCGTGAACTCGGGCGGCGCGACCGGTGCTGCGACCTCGGGGACGACGGGGGCGGCCGGCCGCATCTGCGCCGACGGCTCGGTGCGGATGCCGAGCGCGTCGCCGACGGCGAACGCGACCCCGGCGCCGAGCGCCAGCAGCACGATGGCGGTGACGACGGCGAGGATGCCTCGCCGTCGCGCCGTCGTCATCCCTCGATCCTAGGTCCGCGGGCTCGGTGCCCCCGGACGGGGGCCCCGAACCGTTGCGCACCCGTTGTCAGCCCTTGACGGCTCCCGCCATGACACCGGCGACGAGATGCCTGCCCGCGAGCACGAGCACCAGGAGCAGCGGCAGGGCGACGAGGAAGACGCCGGCCATCACGAGCCCGGTGTCCGACGTGAACGCGCCGCGCAGCTGCGGAACCACGAGGGGCATCGTGAGCTGGGAGCGCATGACCACCGACGGCCAGAAGAAGCTGTTCCACGAACCGATGAAAGTGAACAGGGCCAGGGTGGCCGCGGCAGGGCGGGCGGCGGGCATCGCGATCGACCAGAACGTGCGGAACATCGAAGCGCCGTCGACGCGCGCGGCCTCGATGAGCTCGTACGGCAGCGCTTCCTGCAGGTACTGCGTCATCCAGAACACGCCGAAGGCACCCACGAGACCGGGCACGATCAGCGCGAGCACCGAATCGATCCAGCCGAAGTCGTTCATCATGACGAACAGGGGGATGGTGCCGACCTGTGCCGGGATGATGAGCGTGACGAGCACCGCGACGTAGAGAGCCTGCCGGCCCGGGAACCGCAGCTTCGCGAAGCTGAAGCCCGCGAGCGTCGAGAAGAACACGACAGAGGCGCTGACCGCGACCGCGACGAGCAGCGAGTTGCCGAAGGCGAGCCAGATGCTGAACTGCTCCGACGCGAAGACCTGGCCGAAGTTCTCCCAGAGCCGTGCCGTCGGCAGCCATCGCGGCAGATTGCCGACCGCCCTGGTGATCTCGGTCGTCGTCGACGAGCCGTACATCGCGGCCGCGTAGAGCGGGAAGACGGACAGCAGGAAGACCAGGGCCAGGATGCCGTAGGTGACCAGCCCCGGACGCCGGCCCGAAGGAGCATGCGAGGCGATCGGCCGGCCGCGCGCCGCGCGCTTGGCCGCGTACCGCGCGGCGCCTCGGCCAGCGGTGTTCTCGATGAACGCCGTATTCATCGGCGTGCTCCTTCCATCGCGTCACCCGCGACCTCGTGTGCGATCACCGGCGGGGTGCCCGACGGCTCGTCGGCGGACGCGCCCCGCCGGTCGCGCCGGCGGGAACGGCGCGAACGGCGGGAAGCGCGCGGCGCCGCGTCCGACGAGGAGATCCGCCGGGTGAGGGCGAAGTTGAGCAGCGAGATCACCAGGATGATGACGGCGAAGATCCACCCCACGGCCGCCGCCTGGCCGAGGCGGTCCTGCCACTGACCGAACCCGAGGTCGAAGAGGTACAGCATCACGGTGGTCCATTGATTGTCGGTGCCGCCTTGACCGCCGCCCGTGCCGCCGCCGTCGAACAGTCGCGCCTCGTCGAAGATCTCGAGGCCGCCGATGGTCATCGTCAGGATGACGAAGATCAGCGTCGGGCGGATGCTCGGGATCGTGATCGAGAAGAACTGGCGGGTGCGCCCCGCGCCGTCGACGGTGGCCGCCTCGTAGAGGTCGCGCGGCACGGCCTGCATCGCCGCCAAGAGGATGAGGGCGTTGTAACCGGTCCATCGGAAGACCACCATCGACCCGATCGCGACGTGCGAGAGGAATCGGTCCTGGAAGAACGGCGAGCTGCTGTCGGTGAAGAGCCCGAGGGCGTGCAGGTTCGGCACAAGGATCCCGAACTGGCCGAACACCTGACCGAAGATCATCGAGGTGGCCACCGGCATGACGACGAAAGGGATGAGGACGCTCATACGCCAGAACGTCCGGGCGCGCAGGTTCTGGTCGAGGATCGCCGCGATGAACAGGGCGAGCACGAGCTGCGGGACGCCGCCCAGCAGGAAGATCGAGATGGTGTTCTCGAGCGATCGCCAGAAGAGGGGTTGCTGCAGCACCCAGGCGAAGTTGTCGAGTCCGACGAAGTCGCCCATGCCCGCACGCCGGTGCCAGTCGTGGAGCGCGACGACGACGTTGAACAGCAGGGGGAAGACACCGAACACCGCGAAGAGCAGGAAGAACGGCGAGATGTAGAGGTACGGCGAAACCTTGACGTCCCAGCGCGAGAGCCGCTGCCCCCAGCCGATGCGCCGCGGGGTGCGCGGCGCCGCTGAAGTGAGAGCCATCGTCGGCTCCTTCCGTGGAGTGGGTGCGAAGTGGGGGGTGCCGCGGTCCGGCCGCGCGTGGGCGCAGCCGGACCGCGATGTGATCAGTCGGCCGTCTCGAAGCCGAGCGCGTCGAACTCGCTGACGACCGAGTCCCATGCCTCCTGGGCCGTCGCGCTGCCCGCCTCGACCTGGCGGATGCCGTCGGTGACGAGGGTCTGGATGCCCGCGAAGTTCTCGCCGCGGTAGCCGCCGGCGGCGGCATCCCCCGCACTGGCCGCGAGGTCTCCGTAGATCTGGCCGAGGTGCTGGCCGCCGAAGAACTCGCTCTCGGTCTCGGCGATGTCAGGGCTGGCGATCGCCTCGAGCTGCGAGGGGAACTGGCCCGTCTCGTGGAACCACTGCACGGCGGCGTCGGGCGACGTCAGGTAGTCGGCGAGCTTGACCGCCCATGCGGTGTTCTTCCCCGTGGCCGGCACCGCGAAGAACGAGCCGCCCCAGTTGCCTCCCCCGTCGGGGAAGGTGCTCGAGACGCGCCAGCCGGGCACGCCATCGGCGTTGTCGGCGATGATGCCCGCCATCCAGGCGGGCGTGACCACGGTCGCCCACTGACGGTTCTGGAATCCCGCACCCCAGTCGGCGTGGCCGATCGGGATGCCGGCCGAGATGCCGTCTTCCGCCGCCTCGGCGAACATCATGAAGAGCTCTTCGATCTGCGTGTTGTCCGCCAGCTCATACGGCTGGCCGGAGTCCGGATCCTCGAAGGCGGCGGGAAGCAGGTTGATCGCCGCCTGGAACGCGCTGGAGAGGGAATCGATGTAGTAGTTGTCGGATGCCGCGACATACTGACGGCCGGCGTCGAGGAAGGATTGCCACGACGCGGCGTCGCCGCCGATGAGCTCGCCGAAGGAGTCGGCGTCTGTGGCGACGCCCGCCGCCGCCATCATCTCCTCGTTGTATGCGATCCCGAGGGGGCCGATGTCGGTGCCGTACCCGGTGATCACACCATCGACGGATCCCTGCTTGACCTTCCAATCCACCCAGCGATCGGGGATCTCGGGCAGTTCCACCCAGTCTTCGGGGACGGCCATCATCTCGGTCCACCAGTCCAGCTCGATCAGGTGCACGTCCGACAGCCCGGCACCGTTGGACGACAGGCCGTTGCGCAGCACCGTCTGCGCCGACGCCCCGTCGGGGAAGGAGTTCACGACGACCTCGATCCCGTACTCGTCCTCGAAGGACTGCAGCAGCTCGGGCGGGAAGTCCATCCAGGCCGCGACGGTGAGCTTCTCGGGCTTGTTGTCGTCGGTCGCCTCGCCGCTCCCGCCGCCCGTGCCGCCGCCTCCGCTGCAGGAGGTGAGGGCGAGGGCCGCCAGCGCAGTGGAGGCGATGACCGCCGCGGCTCGTGTGCTGATTCTCATGGTGGATCCTTTCGTGACGTCGTTGTACGCGGATGGGGGTGGGTCAGGGATTTCGGGGCGCGATCGACATCACGGCCCAGGGCGCGAGGGTGATGTCGATCTCCAGCACGCCGTCGGCGCTCACGATGAGCGAACGACGGTCGAGGTCGTCGGCGATCGCCGCGAGTTCTGCGACCTGCCGGGGGCTGAGGTTGAGCGGCTCCCCCAGCCGGTGCCACGCCTCGGCCACGTTGCCGTGCTCGAGGTCCAGGGTCTCGACGTCGTAGACGTCGCCGGGGCGGAGACCCGCCACGGTGTGCGCGATTCGCCGGGCGGGGCCTTCGCAGGCGAGCCGGTGCGTCTGCGCATACCTGGTGGCGCCGCCGATGGACTGCGAGCCCATCGAGTCGGGGTAGTTGAAGAACACGGCGGCGACGGCATCCTCCGCCCTCCGGGTGATGATGCCGTGCTCCGTCTGCAGCGCGATCCGGTCGCCGAGCCGGTTCAGCATCGCCATCGCGTGGAACGTCGGCTTGTGGATGCCCTGCTCGTTGACGAATCCGAAGCCACCGTGGAACGGACCGATCCCGCCGCCGCCCTCCTCGAAGACGTCGGTGAACGTCCAGTACGAGATCGAGTCAGCGAGGCTGTGGCACTGGAGGAACGCGCGCGCGATGTAGGTGGCGGCGTAGACGGTGTCGTGCATGTTGTCGCGGCTGGACGGCGACGTGGACCACTCGGTGATGTGCAGCTCGGCATGCGGATAGGGCGAGTGAGCGATCACCTGGCGCATGACCTCGAGGTCGTTGCGCGTCGCATCGCGGTCTCGGCTGATCGAGCGGCCGACGCCCTGGGTGTCGAATGCGTAATCGGTCGGGTAGAGGTGCGTGGAGAGGAAGTCCAAGGGGAGTTCTCGTTCCGCGCAGTAGGCGATGAGCTCATGGATCCACACCGGCTTCCAGGGCAGCGCGTCGGGGTCGGTCGCCTCCGCCGTTGCGGCTTCGACCGACTTGTCGTGGTACTCGCCGTCGTAGCGGGAGTCGGGCACGAAGACCGAAGACGAAGGTCCGCCCACCTTCAGGCTCGGATCGACCGCCTTGATCGCCCTGGCCGTCGCCTCGTAGAGCTCGAAGTACTCGGTTCGCGTGCCCGTCCAGAAGTGCGGCACGAGGTTCGGCTCGTTCCAGACCTCGAACGGCCACGTGCGCACCTCCTCGATCCCGTACCGCTCGATCCAGTGCTCGACCGTCGCGGTGACGAGCGCCACCCAGGCGCCCATGTCGGTCGGCGGACTGCAGTGCGCCTTCCACCAGAAGAGCGTCTCGGTCTGCGTGGCCAGCTCGCGCGGCATGAAGCCCAGCTCCACGAACGGGCGAGCACCGGCGGCGAGGATGAAGTCGAAGACCTTGTCCACGTAGGCGAAGGTGTAGACCGGTGCCGCGAGCGGCGTCGGAGGGCCGAAGCCGCCGCCGTTGGAGGCGCGGTACACGAACATGTCGTCGTGGAAGATTCCGTGGAATCGCACGTAGCGGGCTCCCAGCGAGCCGACGGCTTCACGGAAGTGGCTCTGCCAGTCCGCACGGAGCGCCTCGTTGGCACGACCCGCTCCGAGGCACACGCTCCACACGTGGGGCAACGGCGCCTCGGTGGAGGTTCGGCCGTCGACGGTGAGAGCGAGCGACGTATCGACGGACAAGGACGACCTCCGTTGGTCTAAGGGAGCGAGATTTTAGAATTCGATCTTGCGAAACTGTTTCGCAACATGTATCGTTCGATCAGGTTAGGCATTTCCGCGCCGCCTGTCAAACTTTTTCTATCGTTGTGAAACATCGGGAGGTTCGCGGATGGGTCCAGATAGCGAAACTTGTTCGCCGCTTGAGGTCCGGCGTTGACCAGCTCGCCGCAGCATCGGGCCACGCTTGCCGACGTGGCCACGGCGGTCGGCGTCTCGCGCGCCACGGTCTCGAAGGCGCTCAACGGGCGGGGCGACATCTCCGACGAGACGAGGGAGCGCGTGCTCGCGGTCGTCGCCGAGCTCGGCTACCGCCCGACGACCGGCCTGACTCAGACGCCTGGCCGACGTTCGATCGCCGTCGTGTTCGACATTCCCGCGTCGCCATACATCGTCGGCGTGCTCCAGGGCGTCCTCGCAGCTGCAAGCGAGGCTGGCGTCGATCTGCTCACGCGGTTGGCACCCGACCGCTCCTCGCGCACCCAGCGCGCCGTCGCCCGCGAGTGGGTCGCGCAGCAGCAGGTGTCAGGAGTGGTCGGCATCATCGGGCTGACGCTCTCCCGCCCCGACGGGCTCCTCGAGGCCTCGAGCAACGCGGGTCTGCCGTTCGTCATGGTCGACCCCGTCGACGCCCACCACCCCCAGATGGTGAGCGTCGGCTCGAGCAACTGGGCGGGAGCGCGCACGGGGGCTGAGCATCTGCTCGCGATGGGTCACCGTCGCATCGCCTGGATCGGCGGCCCCGAGGCGTCCGATGCCGCACGCGACCGTCTGTACGGCTACCAGGCCGCGCTGGACGCTGCAGGGGTCGAGATCGATCCGTCGCTCATCCGTGCCGGGCAGTTCGCCATCGCGACCGGAGCGGAGTTCGCGCGCGAGATGCTCGCGTCCGCCCATCCTCCGACCGCGATCATGGCCGGCGACGATGAGATCGCGGTAGGTGTGTTGGCGACCGCTCACGAACTCGGCATCTCGGTGCCGCGAGACCTCAGCGTCATGGGCTTCGACGACACGCCGCAGGCGGCGTGGACCACCCCGCCGTTGACCACCGTGCACCAGCACCTCGAGGGCATGGGCGCGATGGCCGTGCAGACGATCCTCGTCATGGCGGATGGCCACAAGCCCTCGTCACGGCACGTCGAGCTCGCAACATCGCTCATGGTGCGCGACAGCACCGGGCCGGTGTCCGCGGACTGACCCCCCCAACTCCGACCGGAGAGCAGCGCCGGCCCGCAGCATCCGTCCCCCTGTCCGGTTCCCCGCGCCGAATAGGGTGAGGGCATGGAGCTGGGGATCTACGCCGTCGTCGCGGTGGCGGTGATCGTGGCGGTCGCGGCGTTCTCCAAGAAGCTCGGCGTGGCGGCTCCGATCATCCTCGTGCTCGTCGGCGTGGGCCTGTCGTACCTGCCGGGAGTGCCCGACATCGAGGTGCCGCACGAGATCATCCTCGACGTGGTGCTGCCGCCGATCCTCTACGCCGCGGCCATCAGCGTTCCGATCACGGACTTCCGCCGCAACCTCGGGTCGATCGCGAGCCTGTCGGTGGTGCTCGTGATCGTGACGGCGTTCGCCGCGGGGTTTCTGCTGTACTCGCTGCTCCCCGACCTCAGCCTCGCCGCCGCCGTCGCGCTCGGTGCGATCATCAGTCCGCCCGACGCGGTGGCCGCGACCTCGATCGGCCGTCGCGTGGGGCTGCCTCCCCGGCTGCTCACGGTGCTCGAGGGCGAGGGCCTGCTCAATGACGCGACCGCCCTCGTGCTGCTGCGCTCGGCCGTCGCCGCCGCGGCCGTGGGCATGGCGTCCCCGTGGGCGGGCGTCGTGGACTTCATGTACGCCGTGGTCATCGCCGTCGCGGTGGGCCTCGTCGCCGGGTTCGTGACGGTGTGGGTGCGGTCGAAGCTGAGCGACCCCGTGCTCGACACGGCGCTCTCGATCGCCGTGCCCTTCGTCGCCTTCGTGCCGGCCGAGTCGCTCCACGCGTCGGGAGTGCTGGCCGTGGTCGTCGCCGGGCTCTACACGGGCCACTCGGCGCCCACCAGGTTCACGGCCCAGTCGAGGATCAGCGACCGCATCAACTGGCGCACCATCCAGTTCCTGCTCGAGAACGGCGTGTTCCTGCTCATCGGGCTCGAGATCCGCACGCTCATCGACCACGTCGACCCCACCGTGCTGAGCGCCGGCGAGGCGGTGCTCATCGGCCTGCTGGCGACAGGGGCGCTCATCGTGATCCGCTTCCTGTGGATCGGCCCGCTCGTCTACTCCCTGGGCAAGCGCGAGGAGCGCACCGAGAAGCGCACGTACCGCGCTCTTCTGGCCTTGTACTACTACCGCAGCAATCCGGTGGCGACGACGCGGGAGGCTCGCATCCGCAACCGTCTCGAACGCGACTACGAACGCCGGCGCGCCGATCTCGAGCAGCAGCGGCAGGAGCACATCGACTGGCGCGGCGGCATCGTGCTCGGGTGGTCGGGCATGCGCGGCGTGGTGACGCTCGCCGCCGCGCAATCGCTGCCCGAGAACACGCCGTACCGGCCGCAGCTGATCCTCATCGCGTTCACCGTCGCCGTGGTGAGCATCGTGCTGCAGGGCGGCACGCTGCCGTGGGTCATCCGCCTGCTGAAGGTGCAGGGCATCGACGCGCACGAAGACAGCAAAGAACTCGCCGCGCTCCTTGAAGACATCAGCAACGTCGGCCTCGAAGCTCTGAACGACATCGAGACGGATGCCGCCACCACCGTCCCCATCGACCCCGACGTGATCGAGCGCGTGCGGCAGACGTCGTTCCTCAGCACCGAGGCGGCGTGGGAGCGGGCGCGCGCGGTGCGCAGGCCGGGCGAGATGCCCCACCAGCAGTACCGGGAACTGAGGCTCGCCGTGGTCGAGGCGGAGCGGGAGCGGCTGCTGACGCTGCGCGCTCAGGGCGTCTACTCGTCGAGGATCCTGAAGGAGGCGCAGTCCATGCTCGACCTCGAGGAGACCCGCCTCTCACGCCAGACCGGCGACCACTGAGGCGTTGTCCTCGCGTCACACATCGTCACCGCCCGACACGCTCAGACACGCACCGGCGCTGCCTGCCGTTCCCGCCTACGGTGGACACATCGCGGCGATCCGGGCGGTCCCGGGCTCCGGTTCATACCCGGCAGCGTTGCGGGTTCGACTCCCGCCGTCGCGTCCACGGTTCGCCGGGAGTGACCACCTGATCAGAGCACGCTCGCTCCTCGAGTGAGCTGAGTCGGGCTCTCACCGCAGGGCGCGCGCCATCGCAGCTATCGTCGCGGGCCCGACGCGACAGCATCCGCCGATGAAGTGCGCGCCCGCCTCTGCCCACGCCGTCGTGAGCGCCAGGTCGAATTCCGGGTCGCCGATCCACCGACGTGCTGCGCCGTCCCACGTCTCGCCCGAGTTGGGGTAGGCGATGGCGGGTTTGCCGCTCGCGGCAGTCGCCGCCCGCACCGCCGGCAGCACATCGTCGGGTGCGCAGCAGTTCACCCCCACGGCCACGACGGAATCATGGCCGTCGGCGAGGGCGAAGGCTTCGGCTGCCGGACGGCCGTCGCGAAGTCGATCCCCGGAGACCGTGCACGACAGCCACGCGGGGATCGCGAACTCGTCGGCGAGGTCGAGGAGCACCGAGACCTCGTCGAGATCCGGGATCGTCTCGAACGCGAGCAGGTCGGGCCCCGCGCTGACGAGCAGTTCCATCCGCGGGGCGTGGAAGTCGCGAAGCGCCGCGCGGCTCAGCCCGTACCGGCCGCGGTACTCGGATCCGTCGGCGAGCACCGCACCGTACGGACCCACGGATGCCGCCACCAGGCGCACGACGCCGTCATCGGCTGACTCGGCCACGTCGTCGCGCACCTCGCGGGCGATGGTCACACTCCGTGTGATGAGGTTCTCCGCCTCGGTGCGCGTCATGCCGCTCTGCTCGAATCCGGCGAGGCTCGCCTGATAGCTGGCGGTCGTGGCGACCTGCGCGCCCGCATCGAAGTACGCGCGGTGCACGGCAGCCACCTCGCCCGGAGCGTCGCGCAGCAGCCGGGCGGTCCAGAGTTCGTCGGTGAGATCGTGGCCGCGTTCGGCGAGCGCATTGGAGAGCCCGCCGTCGAGCACGATCACGGGAGCAGTCGACGGGTTCGTCACCTGCTCATCCTCCCCGATCGGGCCGGGGCGGAGTCTGCGGCACGAGGCTCGACGAGGTGCCCCGACGACGGGAACGTGGCGTCGAGGGCCGCCTCGAGATCTGCGAGCAGGTCGGAGGTCTCTTCGAGGCCGACCGAGAGGCGCAGATGACCGAACGTGCGGAAGGGCAGCGGGTAGGCGGCGACGCGGCCGCCCTCGGTTCCGGTGTGCACGATCAGCGAGTCGTCGTGCCCGAGAGAGAAGCCCGAGGTGATGAGCCGGAGGTTGCCGACGAACCGGTTCTGCGCGTCGGGATCGCCGGCGACGGCGAAGGCGATCATCCCGCCGTACCCGCGACCGCCGAACTGCCGCGTCGCCAGGTCGTGTTCGGGGTGTGACGGCAGGCCGGGATAGTAGACGTACGCCACTCGCGGATCGCTCTGCAGGAACTCCGCGACGGCGAGCGCGGATGCCAGGTGCTGCCGGAGGCGCAACGGGAGGGTCACCGAACCGCGGTGGATCTGCCAGGCGTTGAAGGGCGAGATCACTCCACCGACGTCGACCATGGCGTCGGCCTTGATCGGCTCGATGAGTTCGCGCGCGCCGATGACGGCGCCGCCCATGGCGTCGCCGTGACCGTTGATGTACTTCGTCAGGGAGTGGACGACGAGATCGGCGCCGTCGGCGAGCGGACGGTAGAAGGGCGGTGGAGTGAACGTGGAGTCGACCATCAGGATCGCGCCGGCGGCATGCGTGATCTCCGCGATCGCACCGACATCCGCCACCTTGGTGGTGGGGTTCGCGATCGCCTCGACGCAGACGAGCCGGGTGTTGGGGCGGAAGGCGGCGCGCAGCGCGTCCAGGTCGCCGACGTCGACGAACGTCGCCTCGATGCCGTATCGCTGCGGCAGGAGTTCGGTCCACAGCCTCCAGGTCGCTTCGTACGTGACGTCGCTCACGATGACGTGATCGCCCACGCGCACGTGCGTGAAGAAGACGGCGTGCAAGGCGGCGACACCGGATGCGAGCGCCACGGCGTCCTCGCCGCCGTCGAGGGCGGCGAGCTTGTCTTGGAGGCCGGCCTGGTTGACGCCGGTGTTCCGGGTGTAGAGCCCTGGCGCGGAGGCGGACCAGCTGATGTCGCTCGGATCGTCGGGAAGCTCATACGAGTTCGCCATCACCAGCGGCGTGCGCAGCGCCCTCGTGGAGTCGAGGCGATTGCCGCCGTGAACGGCGAGGCTGAGGTCTGACAGGCTGTCGGCCCGTCGGCGGTCCGGCCGTTGCGACATTTCGTTCCTTACCTTCCCGCGGAGACATCGAGGGGAGCCATCTGTGACGGCATCCCGGGTCTACGCTACTGTGTGTTATTGACACTTGCAATTGCTGATTCTGCACGGAGACTTTCATGGCCGCATCGCATCTGGACGACATCGACCAGCAACTGCTCGCGGCATTGTCCGCGGACGCGAGGATGCCGATGGTCGCCCTGGCCAGCAAGGTGCACCTGTCGCGCAACGCGGTGCGGCAGCGCATCGAGCGCATGGAGCGCGACGGCGTCATCGCCGGCTACGGCGTCATCAGGGGGACGGCGTCGCGGCCACGCGTGACCGCGATGGTGATGGTCTATCGCGTGGACAGGATGCGGGACGACCGGGTGATCGCCGCGTTGAGGGGCATTCCGGAGGTCACTCGCTGCGACGTGCTGTCGGGAGCGTACGACCTGTTCGTGACTCTGGAAGCCGACTCGATGGATCGCGTGGGTCAGATCTGGGAGCAGATCGCGGCCCTGCCCGGCGTCGCCGACACCGTGACCGCGGTCTCGCTGTCGCGCGCGATCGACCGCCGGTGACGCCGCCGCCGCCCGACGTGCGGGCGGCAGCGCGTCAGCGCGCGAGCAGCGCTGCCGCCTCGTCTCGAGAGAGTGCCGTGTGCTGCGCCACCGCGTCGGCGATCGGGATGCCGGTGCGAAGCGCGTACTGAGCCGCGTGGGCGGCTGCCTCGTACCCGATGGACGGCACCAGGGCCGTCACCGTCCCGACGGACGAAGCGACGTAGCGCTCGAGCACGGTGTCGTTTGCCTCGATGCCCTCCACGCAGAGCCGGCGCAGCGCCGAGACGCCGTTGGTCACCCAGCTCAGCGACTGCAGGAGCGAGTGCGCCATGATCGGCTCGAAGGCGTTCAGCTGAAGCTGGCCGCTTTCGGCGGCGACGCCGATCGTCACGTCGGCGCCCATGACCGCGAAAGCGATCTGGCTCATGACCTCGGGGATTACCGGGTTCACCTTGCCCGGCATGATCGACGATCCGGCTTGCCGGGCCGGCAGTCGGATTTCACCCAATCCCGCCTGTGGACCGCTGGCGAGCAGCCGCAAGTCGCTGCTGATCTTCGACAGCTTGATCGCGCTGCGACGGAGCACCGCCGAAGACTGGAGGAAGGCGCTGGCGTCCCAGCTCGCCTCGAACAGGTGCGCCGCCGGGGTCATCGGGAGTCCGGAACGCTCGCGGAGCCGTTCCAGAGCGACACCGCGATAGCCCGCCGGAGCCGTCACTCCGGTGCCTACGGCGGTCCCGCCCAGGCTGCACTCCAGCAGCAGCGGCACCGTGTCGCCGATGCGCTCCACGTCTTCGCGGACGGCGACGGCGAATGCGGCGAACTCGTCGCCGAGCGTCATCGGCACGGCATCCTGCAGCTGGGTGCGGCCGATCTTGACGATCGAGCCGAACGCGACGCTTCGCTCTTCGAACGCCGCGGCGAGCTCCTCCAGCGCCGGCATGAGCCGCAGCAGCCCCTTCGCCACCGCGATCTTCACCGCGGTCGGGTAGACGTCGTTGGTCGACTGGCTCCGGTTCACGTCGTTGATGGGGTGAACCACGTCGTAGCGGCCACGCGGCAGCCCCAGGTGCTCCAGGGCGGCGTTGGCGATCACCTCGTTGGCGTTCATGTTCGTGCTGGTGCCCGCTCCGCCCTGCAGCACGTCGACGCAGAACTGGTCGTGCAGCTCACCCTCGCGCACCCTCCGGCAGGCGACCGCGATGGCGTCCGCCACGCCTGCCGGCAGCAGCCCGAGCTCGTGGTTCGCGGTGGCGGCAGCATCCTTCACGGTGACGAGCGCGTCGATGAGATCGGGATGCCGTGAGATCGGCGTGCCGCTGATCGTGAAGTTCTCGCGGGCCCGGGCGGTGTGGATGCCCCAGTACGCGTCGGCAGGAACTGCCAGCTCGCCGAGCGAATCGCGCTCGAGGCGGGTTCCGAGGCGGTTCATGTGTTGATGCAGACGACCTTGGGCTGGGTCATCTCCTCGTACGCGAATCGCACGCCCTCGCGGCCCATGCTGCCGTACTTCGAGCCGCCGAACGGCATGCTGTCCACGCGGTAGTCGGACGAGTCGTTGATCATCACGCCGCCGGCGTCGAGCTGCTCCGACACGCGCAGCGCACGTGTGATGTCGCGCGTGAAGGTGGCAGCGTGCAGCGCGTAGTCGACATCGTTCGCCTGCGCGATCGCCTGCTCCTCGGTCTCGAACGGCGACAGCACGACCACGGGCGCGAACGCCTCGTCAGCCCACAGCTCGCACGACAACGGCACTCCCTCGACGACGGTCGGCCAGTACACGCCCCCCTCCCGGCGGTGCCCCGCGAGCACGCGCGCGCCCGCCGTGACGGCATCCTCCACGAGCCGTTCAGCGGCCTCGGCGGACGCGATGGAGATCATCGGGCCGACATCCGTGGTCTCGTCTCTCGGGTCGCCGGCCGTCAGGGCCATGGTCTGTGCTGCGAAGCGGTCGCGGAACTCCTCGTACACCTCGCTCTGCACCAGGATGCGCTGCGCGCCCACGCAGTTCTGCCCGGCAGCCCAGAACGCGCCCGAGACACACGCCTCGACCGCGGCGGGAATGTCGGCGTCGGAGAACACGATGACCGGCGCGTTGCCGCCGAGTTCCATCGCGAGCCTCTTCAGACCGGCGTTGCGCGCGATCGCCTCCCCCGTCGCGAACCCTCCGGTGAAGGAGACCATGCGCACCTCGCGTGCGGAGATGAGCGCCTGCGCGAGCTCCCGGTCTCCGTGCACCACGGTGATGATCTCGTCGGGCAGGCCCGCGTCGATGAGCAGGTCGACCAGGAACCGGGCGGTCAGCGGGGTCAGCTGCGACGGCTTCAGCACCACCGCGTTGCCGCCGGCGATGGCCGGCCCCAGCTTGTGCGCGACGAGGTTCAGCGCGTCGTTGTAGGGGGTGATGGCGACGATGATGCCGAGCGGCTCGCGGGTGAACCACCCGCGGCGGTTCTCCGACCCGCGGAACGCGTCGAACGGGACGACCTCTCCGGCGTCCGAGCGGGCCGCGTCGGCCGACAGCGAGAGCGTCATGACCGCACGAGACACCTCTTTTCGCGCCTGTCGGACGGTCTTTCCCGCCTCCCGCACGATCAGTTCGGCGGCGGTCTCGGCGCGCTCCTGGAGAAGCGCAGACGCCCGCTCGAGAATCTCGTGCCGCGAGAACCGCGACAACGACCGCGACAGCTGGAAACCGGTGTGAGCACGCTGCAGGATCTGCTCGAGCTGGCCCGGCCCGTTCTGCGGGACGACGCCGATCACCTCCCCGTCGAACGGGCTCGTGACGGTCAGGTCGGGATACCCGGAGGCGAGGGCCCGCGTGTGCTCCACGATGCTCACCGGGCGGCCTGGACGCGAGCGCGCTGGTTCGCGTCGATCGCGATGATGTCGGACAGCAGGGCATAGGCGGTCTCGATGCGCCCCGCACCGGGGCCCGATACGGTCACGGTCCCGAGGAGGTCGGTGTCGAACGACACCGCGTTCGTCGGGCCGGTGACGCTGGCCAGCGGGTGCGTCAGCGGCAGCGCCACCGGCTCGACCTTGGCGGTGACCGTTCCGGCGGCGTTGCGGAACGCCCTCCCGATCAGCTTGTAGCGCTTGCCCTGCGCCGCCGCCTCGATGATGTCGGCGGCCGAGACCTCGGAGATCCCCCGCCGGGCGACGTCGGCCGTGGTGATGTCGGCACCGAGGAGCTCGTTGGCGAGGATCACGACTTTCAGCTGCACGTCGGAGCCTTCGATGTCGGCCGTCGGGTCGGCTTCCGCGTAGCCGAGCGACTGAGCCTCCGCGACCGCGGCGTCCAGCGTCATGCCCGACTCCATCTGACCGAGCACGTAGTTGCTCGTGCCGTTGAGGATCCCCTCGACCGCCTTGATGCGCAGACCCTGAAGCGTCTCGGACGCGAAGCGAAGGATCGGCGTGCCGCTGACCACCGAGCCCTCGTACTGGAACGTGACGCCGTTCGCAGCCGCGAGGCGGTTCAGTTCGAGCCCGGCCAGCGCGACCGGGCCCTTGTTCGTCGTGGTGACGCTCTTCCCGCTCTCGAGCGCGGCACGCACGTGCGAGATCCCCGGCTCCCCGTCGATGGGGTTGGTGAAGGTGGCTTCGACCACGATGTCGGCCGTGCTGTTGCGGATCACGTAATCGTTCTGCGGCGCCGCCGTTCCCCCCGGCCGGCCGGCGAAGGTCTCACCGTCGGACATCTCGAACACGTCGGCCAGGTCGATGCCGTCGGCCTGCATGAGCGATCCCAGACGGAGGTCCGTGATCGCCACGACACGCAGAGCGAAGCCGAGGTCGGCGGCGAGTTCGTCGCCGCGGTCGAGGATGATCTGCGCCAGCGCGCGGTTCACGCCGCCGAAGCCGATCAGCGCAATGTCATGACGGTCCACGTCGAGCTCCTTCAAAGAATCGGGAAGAGGTTCGACTCAGCATCGCCTTGGGTCGCGTCAGCCCGCGCCTGACGGATCGCTCCGGCGGGATGTCAAACTGACCACCGTTCGGAAGAAGTGCCCGAACCGCTCTCGCACGCCGTGAATCGCCACGGATGCCTTGTGCACCGACCCCTGCGCCGCGTAACCTGCCCGACACACGGGTCGTGCACCATAGACACATTGTTGTGATCATGTGGCACGGCACGATCACGACATCCGACTCCCGACTCGAATGCGAGAAAGCATGAGCCCGCTGCCCGAACAGAGTGCCCTTCCCAACGCGCTCCCCCACACCACCGCGACCCAAGTGCCGCTGCGACGACTCCAGCGTTCGATGGACGCGCGACACCTGATAATGATCGCGCTCGGCGGCGTGATCGGCTCCGGGCTCTTCCTGAGCTCGGGCTACACCATCAGCCAGGCCGGCCCGCTGGGCGCGATCATCGCCTACCTCATCGGCGCGTTCGTGGTCTGGCTGGTGATGGCCTGCCTCGGCGAACTGGCACTGGCCTACCCTGTCTCGGGCGCGTTCCACATCTATGCGGCACGGTCCATCGGCCCTGCCACCGGCTTCACCACCGCGTGGCTGTACTGGCTGTGCTGGGTCGTCGCGCTCGGGTCGGAGTTCACCGCATCCGGCATCCTGATGCAGCGCTGGTTCCCCGGCGTCGACGTGTGGGTGTGGTGCCTGATCTTCGCGTTGGCGCTGTTCACGATCAACGCGATCTCGGCGCGGGTCTTCGGTGAGACGGAGTTCTGGTTCTCGTTGATCAAGGTGGTCGCGATCGTCGCCCTCATCGTGTTCGGCGGCATGGCGATCTTCGGCTTCACGCCGCTGTCGACCGAGCACCCCACTGCCCCGCTGTTCAGCAACTTCACCACCCCGGAGGGCCTGTTCCCGAACGGCGTCGCCGGCGTCGTCGTCACCGCCCTCGCCGTCTTCTACGCGTTCAGCGGCTCCGAGCTGATCGGCGTCGCCGCCGGAGAGACCAAGGACCCCGGCAAGAACATCCCCCGGGCCATCCGGTCGACGGTCCTGCGACTGCTGATCCTGTTCGTGGGGTCGATCACGGTCATCGCCGCGCTCCTCCCCTACGAGGATGCGAGCCTGACGAGCAGCCCGTTCGTGGACGTGTTCGAGTACGTCGGCATCCCGTACGCCGCCGACATCATGAACTTCGTCATCATCACCGCACTGCTCTCCGCCGGCAACAGCGGCCTGTTCTCGTGCGCCCGGATGCTGTTCTCCCTCGCCGAGGAAGGACACGCGCCGCGCGTGCTGCAGCGTCTCACCCGCCGAGGGATCCCCCTCGTGGCCCTCACGGTCAGCCTCGCGCTCGGCCTCGTCTCGCTGATCTCCAGCGTGATCGCGCCGCAGACGGTGTATCTGGTGCTGGTGTCGATCGCGGGTTTCGCCGTGGTCGCCGTGTGGATGTCGATCGTGGCGTCGCAGTTCTTCCACCGGCGCCGGTTCGTGCGCGAGGGCGGCGACATCACGACGCTGCCATACCGCACCCCGTTCTACCCGGTGCTGCCCATTGTGGCGTTCGTGCTGCTCTCGGTCTCATTGGTGGCTATCGCGTTCGACCCGAACCAGGTCGCCGCCCTGTACTTCGGGGTTCCGTTCGTGGGGCTGTGCTACCTGTTCTTCTGGTGGCGCTACGGACGCGGGGGCGCGCGCCCGGTCGTCGCCGTGTCGGAAGAAGCTCCCGTCGACGAGACCGACGACCCCGTCGCAGAAGAACCCGTCCGTCAGCCCCGCGGGTAAACCGCGCCGACCAGGCCGCAGCCACGCATGAGCACCACGACTCCCGTCTGGGTCGAGATCGACGCCGGCGCCATCGCCCACAACCTCGACGTCGTTCGAGGCCAGGTCGAGAACGCGACGCGGCTCTGCGGGGTGGTGAAGGCGGATGCCTATGGCCACGGCATCCCGGTGGTCCTTCCGATCCTGATGCGGGCCGGTGTCGACACCATCGGGATCACCTCCAACGAGGAAGCCGAGGAGGCACGCCGGCAAGGATTCTCGGGACGCATCATCCGCCTGCGGGCGGCTCTGCGCGAAGAGATCCACGAGGGTGGCCTGCTCGATATCGAAGAGTGGGTGGGCGGCGGCGATCACGCTCGCGTCGTGATCGCAGCCGCCCGCTCGCTCGGGCGCCCTCTCCACGTCCATCTCTCCCTCAACTCCACGGGACTCAGCCGAGATGGAATGGACTGGGGCGACCCTCTGTCGCAGCCTCACCTGGGACGCATCGCCGCGAGCCCCGAACTGGCCGTCGTCGGAATCTGCTCGCACTTCCCCTCCGAAGACGCCGACGATGGGCGCGCCGGCGCCCGTGCCTTCCGGAACCAGGCCGACGCAGCCGAGCGGGCGCTGGGTGCTCCGCGCGGCCGACTCGAGAAGCACTGCGCCACCTCGTACGCCGCGCTGACCATCCCCGACTCGCGCATGGACATGGTCCGGATCGGCGCCGCGCTCTACGGTGACAGCTCGGCCGCCGTCGCTGGATTGCGTCCGGCTATGAGGCTGGTGTCGCGCATCGTGGCGATCAACCCGTACCCGGCGGGCAGCACGGTCGGATACGACAGGGCCGCACGCATCGATCGCGCCAGCAGGCTGGCCGTCGTACCCGTCGGCTACGCCGACGGGTACCCGCGCACGCTGGGCGGCCGGGCGCACGTTCTCGTCCACGGCGCCCACGCGCCGGTCATCGATCGGCTGGCCATGAACAGTCTGGTGATCGACGTGACCCAGGTGCCGTCGGCCCAGGTCGGCGACGAAGTGGTACTTTACGGGCGGCAGGGATCCGCACAGATCCGCTCCGCCGACATCGAACGGGCCAGCGGAACCATCGCCGCCGCCTCGTACACCGCGTGGGCTCGTCTGAACCCGCGCGTCGTGGTCGACGTGCCGGCTCCCGAAGTGATCCCCGCCCGGTGATCGCCCCTTCGTCCATCGGCCCAGAAAGCACCCCCACATCATGAGCGCCCCGTCCTCACTCCTGCAGGGTCTCGCGCTCCTCGACGCTGCGGTGGCGCAGGAGCGATCGGGACGACAAGGGCACAACGCCTCGCGCCTGGCCGAGACCACCGGCATCGAGCGCAGTCGCGTCTCGCGCCTCACGCGCGAGCTGCGAGAACTGGGCTACCTCGATCGCGACAACGCCGCGGTGCTCAAGGCGGGTGACGGCTACTTCCGCGCAGCCGGGGCCCTCAGCCGGCCCTGGCTCCGAGCAGCGCGCGAGAGTCTGCGCGTGCTCGCCTCGACGTTGGGGGTTTCCGCGCAACTGGTCGCCGCCGAGGGGCCGGGCGCGATCCTGCTCCGTTCCGAGAAGGGCCCGGGTGTCTCCGCGGACTACCTGCGCCCCGGCATCCTGACCCCCATCTGGTGCACCGGACCCGGCCGGGCCCTCCTCTGGGACCACACGCGCGATGACCTCGAAGCACTCCTCGCCGACGTGCAGTTCGTCGGAGTCGGCGGTCCGGGCGCTGCCAGGTCGGTCGATCAGCTCCATCAGCTGCTCGAGCGGGACCGCAAGGTCGGCATGGTGGATGCCCGCGAGGAGTACGTCGAAGGCGTGCGGGACTCTGCGCTGCCGATCCGCGATGAGCGCGGCATCGTGGTGTCCATCGGCATCAGCAGCGGCATGCTCCCTGAGCGCCGCACACGCGAAGCGCAGAGTGCGCTCCGCGACGCCTGCGAACGGCTCAGCGAACTCATCCAGGAATCGTGAGCAGAGCGGCCCGGGTCATTCGCGCCGAGCCTCGCCCGCGCCGAGCATCGCCGACAGACGCTGCGCAGCGTCGACGCACGCCGCTCCCAGAGCCCCCGACCTGGGCTCCAGGCGGTGCCGTTCCCCCACGATCTGCAGGCCCGCGATGACTTCGCCCCGGAAGTCCCACACCGGCGCCGACACCGAGTAGAGACCTGGCTCGGCCTCCTCCGCGACGATCGCGTAGCCCCTGGCCCGCGACTCCTCCAGGCGCACCAGGAACTCATCGACCGATGCGGCGGCGTTCGGACCGGCGCTGCGGAAGCTCGTGCGGCTGAACACACCGCGCACCTCCTCGTCAGAGGCATCCCACAACACCGCCTGACCGGCGTCACTGCAGAACGCCGGATATGCTCGCCCGATCCACGAACCGATCAGGCGCGCCGCGGGCGGCACGCTCTCGACAATCGTGACCGTCGCATCGCCCTCGAGCACTCCGAGGAAGCACGCCTCGCCCGCTTCCGCTGACAGCTCGTCGAGGATCGTGAGCCCCTCACTGCGCAGACGCCTTTCGACCAGCTGCTCCGCCGAGGCGTACCACGCCCACGCCAGTCGGTAGCGACCGTCGGCGCCGCGCGACACGAGCCGCTCCTCCGCCAGCGCGGCAAGGGTGCGGGAGACCTGCGACCGGTCGCGCTCCAGCGCTCGGGCGATGGCCTGCACGGACACACCCTGCTCGCTGGAGGCCGACAGCTCCGCCACGCACGACAACACGTCCATGCCGCGGCCCATACTCGTCCGCTCGGGAGCGACATCGTCACGCAGGGTCACAGGTCGAGGATATCGAGGTGGGCCGTTGCGCCTCGGCTCGCGGGCGGGTGACGATCGCGGATCCGGGATGCCGCGGCGGCGGCGCAGCGCATAACGTCAGATCCCCGCGTTATGATTTAGTCGACTACCTCATAAAAACGAGGGATTGCGTTATGAGCTACGACTCACAGGGGCGGGCGTCGGCAAGGGCCGCGGCCGGGAGCAGCACTTCCGCGGCGCGCCCGGTCGACGCACGCGTGCCCGCCACTCCGCCAGCGCAGCTCACTCCTGGCGCGGAAACCTGGCCTGCGCTGACGTGGGAGACGCGCACCTGGACGCCCGCGGCCCAGTGGGGAGTCAAAGCGGAGTTGAGGTCGTCCACGGTCGACTACGAGGCGTCGATCCCGCCCTTGATCGCCGAGCTGACGCCCGCAGTGGATGCCGAGACAGCAGCGGCAGCCGAGGCTGCCGCACGCGAGCTCGGCCGCTTCGATGCGGAGTTGGGTGCGCGTGTCCATTCGTTCTCGCCGGTGCTGCTGAGATCGGAGGCGGCATCGTCCTCTCAAATTGAGAACCTGACCGCGTCAGCACGCGCGATCTTCAGCGCCGAACTCGGCGCAAACGTCGGGAGCAACGCGGCGCAGGTCGCCGCGAACACGCGTGCGATGCAGGCGGCCATCGACCTGGCAGAGGAAGTCTCCGCAGACTCGATCTCACGCATGCACGAGGTCCTCATGGCAGGCCAGCCTCGGCATACACCAGGCCGGTGGAGGCAGGAGGCGGTGTGGATCGGCACCCGCAGCGACACCCCTGTGGGCGCGGAGTTCGTCGCACCATTTCACGAGCGGGTTCCGGAACTCATCGACGACGTAGCCCAGTTCGCCCGGCGACTCGATGTCCCGCCGCTGGTCAGCATCGCCGTCGCGCACGCGCAGTTCGAGACCATCCACCCCTTCACGGACGGCAACGGCCGCACCGGGCGCGCACTGGCGCAATCACTGCTGCGCTTCCGTGGGATCACTCGCTCGGTCGCCGTGCCGGTGTCGGCCGGTCTCCTCGCAGACGTCTCCGGATACCACAACGCGCTGACCTCCTACAGGCAAGGGGATGTCGCCCCCATCGTGAAGGCGTTCGCCGAAGCCTCCTTCCGCGCGGTCCGCAACGCGCGCCAACTCGTCGACGAGATCGACGCGATCCGGAAGTCCTGGGACGAGCAGCTGACCGCCCGTAGGGACAGCAACGCATGGAAGCTGCTCGACGTGCTCACTAGCCGGCCGGTGCTCGACTCGGCCACCGCGGCGCGAGAGCTGGGCGTGCAGCGGCCGAACGTCTACCCGCCCATGCGCGCGCTCGTTGACGCGGGAATCCTGAAGTCGAAGGCCGAGCACAAGCTCGGGCCATTCTGGCGCAGCGACGAAGTCCTGGCTGCGATCGACCGGTTCGCCGAGCGAGCCGGGCGACGCGAGGCGGACTGACCCTTTCGACAGGCGGGCGGGACCGAAGCGCCCCGCCGAGTGGGCTTCCTCACGCCCCGCCCACGACCCCCCGGATCGGGTCGAGGATCGCTTCGGCAGCCCACGTCGCGGCGTCGGCGATATCGCGACCGCTCATGCCGAGCTCTCGGCGCATCGTCACCCAGGTCGCCGACGAGTCGAGGTGGCACAGCGCGGCGACCACGCCCCGCCGCTCCTCGTCACCCAGCGAGGGCACCTCGCGGCGCAGCATCCCGTCGAACTCCTCACGATGTGGCGCGGGGTCGGAGCCGTTCACGCCCCGCAGCTCCGCCTCGGCGACGACATACGCCAGCTCGGGCCGCCGGTCGTAGGCCTCCATCGCCTCGCGGATCGCGATCGGCACATCGAAGATCGACTCCGACTCGGCGCGCGTGAAGATCGTGCGATCGATCCACGCCGCTGTCGCCAGCAGCAGTTCGGTGCGCGTCGGGTAGTAGCGGAAGACGGTCCGCTCCCCCACTCCCGCCCTCAGCGCGATCAGGCGGAACGACACATCGTCGGTGCCGACCTCCTCGATGAGCTCGGCGTAGGCGGTGAGGATCGCCGCCTGCGTCGCCGAGACCTCGGGCGCCGGCGCAGCAGCGAACACTATGCGGCCCGATCCGCCTCGGCCGCGGCAGGGAGCACGCGCCGCACGGCGAGATCGAACACCCCGAAGGTCTCGTCGGCGCTCATGTCGAACCCGGTGCGCATCCGCGCCCAGAACGTCGGCGAGGCGAAATAGCGGAGGGATGCCGCGGCACGCCGCGCGTCGCGGCGGTTCAGGCCCGGCGCCACGGCGTCGATCATCGCGACGATCGCCTCGGTGATCTGTGCCGGCGATTCGTCCCCGGTCGGCGAGAGCGCCCCGCCGCGGGCCGCGACGACGGCGAAGGCCGGTTCGGCGTCGTAGGCGCGGAAGCGTGCGCGCACCGTGTCACGGAACTCCGGCACCGTCCGGAACTCGGGAACCGGGAAGTGCTCGGCCTCGATCCAGCGCGCGAGCGCCTCGAGCAGATGCGATCGCGTCGGGAATCGACGGTAGATCGTGCGCTCCGAAACCCCGGTGGCCTCAGCGAGCTCGAGGTACGAGACGTCGTCGAAGGTGTGGTGTCGCAGCAGCAGGGCGGCGCTCGCGAGGATCGCTGACGAGGTGTCGACGATCTCGTCCATCACAGCATCCTTCCCCGCCCGTCTCGTCGGTGCGTGGCCGGCTCCGCCGGGAGGACGTACCGGTCGGAGTCGTCGAGCGTCAGTGCCAGGGACGAGACGAACTGCAGCTCACCGCGCGGTCCGGTCTCGGCCGACGCCAGCATATCCGGCCGCTCGAACGTGTAGCCGGTGACGTGGCAGCGAAGCCGCTCTCCCGAGGGATTGCCGTCGCTGTCGAGGATCGGGCTCGGGATGCCGTCCGACGTCCGCCGCAGGTAGTAGCGTCCACGGGTCACGATCGCCATGAGCGGGGTGACGACGACGGCGACGCCGATCGCGACGAGCACCGAGAAGGGCTGCATCGCCTGACCGAACACGCCGGCGAAGCACAGCAGCGACAGCAGCGAGGCCAGGCCCACCGAGACAGGGCCGACGGGGTTCCAGTTGTGCAGCATCCCGCGACGGAATTCGGGGAAGAGCGGCGAGAGCCGCAGGAGGTGCTTGTTGATCACGATGTCGGCGGCGATCGTGACGAACCACGCCATGACGACGTTCGCGTAGAGACTCAGCACGAACGAGATGAGACTGAAGACGTCCATCAGCATGAGCGACAGGGCGATCGCCAGGTTGAAGACCACGAAGACGGTGCGGCCGGGGTACCGCTTCTTCACCCGCGTGTAGACGTTCGACCACGCGAGCGAGCCGGAGTAGGCGTTGGTCACGTTGATCTTGACCTGTGCGATGACGATGAGAACGAGCACGAGAGCGACGGCGATCCAGTCCGGCACCAGCGACTCGTACATGCCGAGGAACTGCTTGACCGGCTCGGCAGCGCGGTCGGCGAGCCCCGGGTCGACCTTCGTCACGAGGTAGACCGCGAGGAACAGCCCGATCACCTGCTTCGTTCCGCTGAAGATCACCCAGCCCGGACCGCTGAAGACGAACGCGGTCCACCACGAGCCCTTGTTCGCGGCGGTGCGGGGCGGCATGACGCGGATGTAGTCGATCTGCTCCGCGAGCTGCGGGGTCAGCGCGAAGCACACGGCGGCGCTCGCGACGATGGCGCTGAAACTCACCGAGCCGTCGGAGGCGCCCTCGAACCCGATGAACTCCGTCACCGCGTCAGGCTGCGTGAACACGATCCAGACGAGCGGGAGCAGGGCGAGCGCGAGCCAGAGCGGCGTGGTCCAGAAGTGCAGACGCTCCAGCGCGCGCATGCCGTAGACCACGATCGGGATCACCACCACGGTCGAGATCAGATAGCCGACGGGCAGCGGTATCCCGACGGCGACCTCCAGGCCCTGCGCCATGATCGCGCCTTCGAGGGCGAAGAAGATGCACGTGAAGCCGGCGAACACCACGGTCGTGATGATCGAGCCGTGATAGCCGAAACCCGAGCCGCGGGCGATGAGGTCGAGGTCCAGGTTGTACCGCGCCGCGTAGTAGGCGACCGGAAAGCCGACCACGAAGATGATCACGGACGCGAGAAGGATGCCGAGCACGGCGTTCGTCGTGCCGTGCTCGAGGCCCACACTGGCGCCGATGGAGAAGTCGGCGAGGAAGGCGATGGACCCCAGCGCGGTGCCGCCGACGGACAGGGCGGTCCAGCGGCGGAACGAGCGCGGCACGTAGCGGAACGCATAGTCCTCGAGGCTGTCCTCGGCGGCGGAGCGTGCGTCCCCACCCCGCGCGCCGGCCCTCACGCCGAGCGCATGCACACCCACCTCCAGCGCTTCCACTGTCTGGATCATGCCGGAGGCGTGTTTCGTCCGCGTTGCCGCGATGAATCGAACTGGTTCAGATCGCCATCGCGCCGCGAACGGTGTCGATGGCGGCCGCACCTCCCTCGCCGCTGACCGTGATGCGCCCGGACTGCAGCACGTAGAACGTGTTCGTCGACCGCAGGGCGAACCCGACGTGCTGCTCCACGAGGAGCACGGAGAGGTCGCCGCGTCGCGTGAGATCGATGATGACGCGCTCGATGTCGGCGACGATGTTCGGCTGGATTCCCTCCGTCGGCTCATCGAGCACCAGCAGCCGGGGCTTGGTGAGCAGCGTCCGGGCGATCGCGAGCTGCTGGCGCTGGCCGCCCGAGAGCAGCCCGGCGCGGCGCCCCAGCAGCTCCTTGAGGATGGGGAAGAGGTCGAAGACCTCGTCGATGTCGGACTGCCGCTTCGCCACCAGCTGCAGGTTCTCGAGCGTCGTCATCTGCGGGAACGACTGCTGCCCCTGCGGGACGTAGCCCAATCCCCGCTGCACACGCCTGGAGGGCGGCATCCGCGTGACGTCCTCGCCGTCGATCAGCACCTGCCCGCTCATCACCGGGATCAGCCCCGTGGCCACACGCAGCAGCGTCGTCTTGCCCGCCCCGTTGTGCCCCATGACCGACACCGCCTTCGCGGTGGGGATCTCGACCGACACGTCGTGCAGCACCTTGGTGCGCCCGTAGCCGGCGGTGACTCCCTTGATCTCGAGCATCAGTGATCGCCCTTCCCTTCGACGGCGGCGTCGGCGGCCGAGCCGAGGTAGACCTCCTGGACTCGTACATCGGCCTGCACCTGCTCGACCGTCCCCGCCGTGAGCAGTTTGCCGGTGTGCATGACGGTCACCCAGTCGGCGAAGTTGCGCACGAAGTCCATGTCGTGCTCGATGACGATGATGGTGCGCTCGTCGCCGATGCGGCGCAGCAGCTGACCGGTCTCGTCGCGCTCGTCGGCGTTCATGCCGGCGACCGGCTCGTCGAGGAACATCACCTTCGCGTCCTGCACGAGCAGCATGCCGATCTCGAGCCACTGCTTCTGCCCGTGCGCGAGGGTTCCGGCCGGCTTGTCGCGCAGCGCGGTGAGCCCGATGGTCTCCAGCGCCTCCTCGACGTAGGCAGGCACCCCGCGCCGCGTGAGCGGAAGCCGCCATGCCTTGCGGTGCACCCCCCCGGCGATGTCGAGGTTCTGCAGAACCGAGAGCTCGTCGAAGACGGTCGCGGTCTGGAACGTGCGTCCCACCCCCGCCCGGATGATCTTGTTCGTCTTCATCGACAGCAGGTCCATGCCGTCGTACATCGCGGTTCCGGTGGCCGGAACGAGCCCGGTCAGCGCGTCGACGAGCGTGGTCTTGCCGGCGCCGTTCGGCCCGATCAGGAAGTGCACCTGACCCTTGAGCATGAGCAGGCTCACGTCGCTCACGGCCGTGAACTCGTCGAAGGTCACCGTCAGGTTCGAGACCTTCACGGATGTCTCGGCATCAGGTGCCAGCGGCTCCCCCGCGCCCGCGAGGGGAGGCGTCGCATCGGTCGCGCTCATGCTGCCAGCCTCCTTTCGGCCCGGGCACGCCTTCGGCTGCCGGGGCGCCCGCCGGGGTCGGACCGCACCGCGGATCGCACCCTGCTCACGAGCGAGGCGAGCCCGTTCGGGAGGAACAGAGTGACCAGGATGAACAGCAGGCCGAGGATGTAGATCCAGCCCTCGGGCCAGCTCGACGCCAGGCTCGACTGCCCCCAGCCGATCGCCATCGCCCCGAGCACGGGTCCGAAGAGGGAAGCGCGCCCGCCGAGGGCGACGCCGGCGATGAACAGGATGGAGGCGGACGCGCCGATCTCCTGCGGCGTGATGATGCCGACGAGCGGCACGAACATCGCCCCGCCGATGCTCGCCATCACCGCGGCGATGACGAAGGCGACGAGCTTGATGTTGGCCGGGTCGTAGCCGAGGAAGCGCACTCGGTCCTCCGCGTCGCGAGTGGCGAGAAGCAGCTCGCCGAAGCGGCTGCGGTACAGCTGCCAGGCCACCAGCATGCACACGATGAGCAGGGCGACGGTGATCATGTAGATCATGAGCTTGTTGGCGTCGTCGTTCAGCACATAGCCGAAGAAGTACTTGAAGCCGCTCAGCCCGGTGTCGCCGCCGGTCTCGCGGATCGTCGAGCTGACGAGCACCGCGAGCGCCACGGCAAGCGCCTGCGTGAGGATCGCGAAGTACGCCCCCTTCACGCGCCGCTTGAACAGCGCGTAGCCGAGCACGCCGGCGACGATCACCGGCAGCAGCACGATCGCGAGCACGGTGAACCACTCGCTGCGGAACGGCTCCCAGAAGGCGGGGACGGCCGCCAGCGGGTCGTACAGGATCATGAAGGTGGGCGTCGCGTCGGGCCCGGCGGTCTCGAGCGTGAGGTGCATCGCCATCGCGTACGCGCCGAGCGCGAAGAACACGCCCTGCCCCATGACGAGCATGCCGCCGCGACCCCACGCGAGCCCGATCCCCACGGCCACGATGGCCCACGCGGAGTACTTGCCGAGGTTGCTGATCCAGTGCATCGAGAGCACGTTGGGGGCGACGACGAGCAGCAGCACGGCGAACACCGCGATGCCGATGAGCGAGTACCACGGGTTGAGCTTCGTCAGCTTGTTCATGCCAGCCCCCTCGTACGCACGGTGAACAGGCCCTGCGGGCGAACCTGGAGGAAGACCACGACGAGCACGAAGGCGAGCACCTGCGCGAGGCTGCCGCTCGTCCAATCGGCGAAGAACGCCATGGCGACGCCGATGACCCACGCAGCGATGATCGTGCCCTTGATCTGGCCGATGCCGCCGGCGACGACGACCAGGAACGCGGGGATGATGTACTGCACGCCCATCTGCGAGTTCGTCCCGCCGATGAGCGAGGCGGCGACTCCGGCGACCCCGGCGAGTCCCGATCCGACGAAGAACGTGATGCGGTCGACGTTGCGGGTGCGCACGCCGACGGTCTCGGCGAGGTCGCGGTTCTGCACCGTCGCACGGATGCGGCGGCCGAACGACGTGTACTTGAGCCACGCGGCGAGCGCGGCGACGCACACCAGGGCGAGGGCGATCGTGAACGCCTGCCGGTAGGGCCACGCGTAGCCGAAGACGTCGATCTGGCCCTGGAGCCACCCGGGGTTCTCGACCGGAACGCCCTGGGCGGGGAAGATCTGCAGCGCCACCTGCTGCAGGATCAGCGAGACGCCGACGGTGGCGAGCAGCGTGTCGAGGGGCCTGCGGTACATCCACTGGATGATGCTCACCTCGAGGAGCAGGCCGAGAAGACCGGCCACGACGAAGGCGACCGGGAGTGCCACGGGGATCGAGATGTCGCTGGACGGGATGACGAGCTGGGTCAGGTAGGTGACGAAGGCGCCGACCATGATGAACTCGCCGAGCGCCATGTTGATCACCCCCATCTGACCGAAGATGAGCGTGAGCCCGAGGGCTGCCAGCAGCAGCAGTGCACCCACGGCGCTGCCGTTGAGCAGCGGCGGTATGAGGGCATCCATGTGCGATCACTCCCTTCTGTGGGAATGCGTCCGGTGCGAACGCGGGGTGCGGATCGGGTGGATGCCGAGACCCCGTGCCGTGCGTGCGGCACGGGGTCCCAGCATCCGGTGCGGAATCAGCCGGCGGCTGCCACGAGGGACTTGCGGACGTCCTCGGGGAACCAGTCGTAGGCCTCGAGGTAGGGGTCGGGCTCGATGAAGCCGTCGGACTCCCAGACGATGTCGAACTGGTTCTCGGCGTTGATCTTGCCGATGTGACCGGGCTTCGAGATGTGGTGGTTCTCACCGTCGAGCGTCACGACGCCCTCGGGTGCGTCGACCGTGATCTCGTTCTCGACCGCCGCTTCGTTGATCGCGTCGACGTCGAAGGAACCGGCCGCCTCGACGAGCTCCTTGTAGAGGTACAGCGAGATGTACGCGGCCTCCATCGGGTCGGACGTCACGCCGCTCGAGCCGGGGTAGGCCTTCCACGCCTCGATGAACGCCGGGTTGTTCGGGGTGTCGAGCGACTGGAAGTAGTTCCACGACGCGTAGTTGCCCGTGACCTCGTGGCCCATCGCCGGGGCCTCCTCCTCGGCGATCGACACCGAGATGATCGGCGACGTCTCGGGGGTGAGGCCGGCGTCGTAGTAG